>DFBF01000139.1:8048-11119 GCA_002367285.1 Rhodobacteraceae bacterium UBA3087
GGCACGGGAAAGCGGCTTAGGACAGGTGTTGTTGCACAAGTCGGGTGAAATCCTCGCCGCGTTTCTCGAAATCCGGGTATTGGTCGAAACTGGCGGCGGCGGGGGCCAACAGCACGGTGTCACCAGATTGCGCATCGCGGGCGGCGGCAGCCACGGCGTGCTGCATCGTGTCGCAGATCTCGTGGGGCAGATCACCCAGTTGCAACGCGAAATCGCGGGCCGAATGGCCGATCAAATAGGCCTTGGTGACGCGCCCCAGATGGGGCAGCAACGCATCAAGGCCACCGTCTTTGCCCAAGCCCCCCGCAATCCAGCGGATGTTGCTGAACGCTTGCAGCGCGGCGGCGGCTGAATCCACATTGGTCGCCTTGCTGTCATTGACCCAGGCGATGCCATCGGCGTCTCCGACCAATTGCGAGCGGTGCGGCAGGCCCTTGAAGCTGGCAAACGCCTGTTCGATCACGCGCGGGGCCAGCCCCAGCGTGCGACAGACCGCATAGGCGCAACAGGCGTTTTGGTGGTTGTGACTGCCCGGCAAGCCCTTGACGCCACGCAGATCAATCGAAGCAACCTGCCGCCCCTTGCGGTATTCCGACAGGTGCCCCTTGCGGGCAAACACCTGCCAGCCGGGGCCGGTCAGTTTGCGATCGACCGAGACACGGATCACCCGGTCGTCTGTCGCGCCTTCGCTCAGTTGGCCTGCCAAATAGACGCCCTCGGCCTCGTCCACCCCAATGATGGCGCGGTCCGGGCCGCCTTCGGCAAACAGACGGCGTTTGGCGGCAAAATAGCCCCCCATGCCACCGTGGCGGTCCAGGTGATCGGGGCTGAGGTTGGTGAATACGGCCACATCCGGGGTCAGGCTGCGGGCCAGGTCGGTTTGGTAACTGGACAGCTCCAACACCACGACTTCGCCGTTGTGGGCTTGGTCGATGTCCAACACGCCACGCCCAATGTTGCCCGCCAATTGTACCGGCCGCCCGGTGGTTTCCAGAATATGGTGGATCAGCGCCGAGGTGGTGGATTTGCCGTTCGACCCCGTCACGGCAACCACCAGTGGCGTGGTTTCCAGATGGTCCCATTCAGACGTGGCAAACGAGCGGAAGAACAAGCCGATGTCATTGTCGACCGGCACGCCTTCGTTCATCGCACGCGCAATCAGCTTGTTGGGTTCTGGGTACAGATGCGGAATACCGGGACTGACGATCAGAGCGGCGACACCGTCCCAGGCGTTGCCCTTGTTCAGGTCATGCAGGGTCAGGCCCTCGGCTTCGGCCTTGTCGCGTGCCTCGACACTATCGTCCCAACACAGGGCAACCGCGCCGCCTGCTTCCAGCGCCTTGGCGGTGGCCAGACCGGATCGCCCCAACCCCAACACGGCCACCTTGTGACCATCAAAACCTTGTACTGGGATCATCTGCGCCTCCTGACCTGTTCCCTTGTGCTAGACGAATTCGGCCCGCCTGAAAAGACGGGCCGTTCGCATGGCTGTTGCCTGTGCGGGTGCGATTACCGGACCTTCAGCGTCGCCAGACCGATCAAAGCCAGGATCAGCGAAATGATCCAGAAGCGGATGACGATCTGCGGTTCTTTCCAGCCCAGGTGTTCGAAATGGTGATGGATCGGCGCCATCAGGAACACGCGTTTGCCGGTTGTCTTGTAATACAGCACCTGGATGATGACGCTCAGGGCTTCGACCACGAACAGACCGCCGACGATGGCCAGAACGATCTCGTGTTTGGTGGCGACCGCAATGGCGCCCAAAGCACCGCCAAGCGCCAGCGACCCGGTGTCGCCCATGAACACAGCCGCAGGGGGCGCATTATACCACAGGAACCCCAGCCCGCCGCCAATCAGCGCCGATGTGAAGATGAAAATCTCACCTGTGCCCGGCACGTAATGCACGTCCAGATATTCGGTGAAATCGACCCGGCCAACCGCATAGGCAATCACCCCCAACGTGCCTGCTGCGATCATCACCGGCATGATCGCAAGCCCGTCCAGACCGTCGGTCAAGTTCACCGCATTGGCCGCACCAACGATGACGATCATCGCGAAGGGCACAAAGAAAAAGCCCAGGTTCAACAGCGCATCCTTGAAAAAGGGCAGCGCCAACTGGAACTGCAACCCGTCAGGATGCACAGATGACGCCCAGTATCCGGCAACCCCGGCCACGACCAGCCCGATCGCCATGCGAATGCGCCCCGACACGCCCGCCGTGTTGTTCTTGGACACTTTCGCATAGTCGTCCGCAAAGCCGATCAGCCCGAAGGCATAGGTCACGAACAGGGTGATCCAGATGTAATGATTGTCCAGCCGCGCCCACAACAACGTGGACACCAGCAGCGCCGACAGGATCAAAAGCCCGCCCATGGTCGGCGTGCCTTTCTTGGTCTCCTTATGGCTTTCGGGGCCATCCTCGCGGATCGGTTGACCGTTCGACTGACGCTTGCGCAGCATGTTGATCAGCGGTTTGCCGAAGATGAAGCCAAAGATCAGCGCCGTGAAAAACGCGCCCCCGGCCCGGAAGGTGATATAGCGGAAGAGGTTGAACACATCCCCACCGTCCGAAAACTCGGTCAGCCAAAATAACATTTACAAAGATCCCTCACTTGTCTGGCCTCGCGGATGGCCCAATTTGCGGATCGCGTCAACCGCAAGGCTGACGTTCGACCCCTTCGAGCCCTTGACCAGAACCACATCGCCCGCATCGACCAGGCCATGGACCCTGGCGGCCATTTCGGGCGCGGTTTCGACACAGGTGCCCTGCTTGTCAGCGGGCAATCGATCCCACAGCGCCCTCATGCGCGCACCGACGCAATGCACGTCGTCAATCGCGGCCATGAAGGGCAGATCGGCAATGGCGCCGTGCAGCGCGGCCTCGTCCGGGCCCAGTTCCAGCATGTCGCCCAGAATGGCAATGCGCCGCCCCTTGGTGATCCGGCCCACGCCGTCCAGGGGCGTGACCGCCGCCAGCACCTCCAGCGCCGCCGCCATAGAGGTCGGATTGGCGTTGAACGCGTCGTCAATCAGGGTCAGGGACAGGCCTTCGACCATGTCCAGCACCACGG
>DFBF01000201.1:0-2042 GCA_002367285.1 Rhodobacteraceae bacterium UBA3087
ATGGCCGGTTTCTCCGCCGCATAGTAGCGGACTCAATTATGCGCGTGCCGCAATTTCTATGCTGCGAGCGCGCGCAGCGAGAAACTCGAACTCACTGGTTGGGCTCGAAGCTGCCGTTCGCTGTACATCGGATAGACGTCAGGATTGTACGTGAACGACACTCTCCGCCGCCCTAACAACCAAGAGCAAGCCTCCACCCAGAACAAAACAATCAGCGTCAGCCCTCCAGCTCCAACGCCTTGCCCAGACGTGGCAGGCGGGCTTTTTTCATCAGTTTGCGCAGCGGCCAGTCCTGGCCAGACAGGCGTTCTGCCTCGCGACGGACGCGTTCGACGACCTCGTGCATCACGTCCGGGTGCGTGTCGCAAAAGGCGCGCAGGAACAGGTCGGGGCTGTCGCGCAGCAGGCATTCCTCGGCCAGCATGTGGCGTGGGAAATCCTTGTTGTTCATGGTCACGATCACATCCGCATGGCCCGCGATGGCGGCGGCCAGCACGTGGATGTCGTTGGGGTCGGGCAGATACAGCCGCGCCATGTCGCCATCACGCACCCGCACGCTGGCACGTGGCCAACGGGCGGATAGCGCGGCGATTTCACCGCGCGCGACCACCTCTTGGCCGTCGCCCAATTTTGCAGCCGCCCGCGCCCATTCTTCCAGGATACGCGGCGACCACAAGGGGTCATACAAACCCGCAGATGCGGCGCCCAACAGCACCTCGCGCATGACCGTCGGGTACAGCACGCAGGCATCCAGAAGGGCCTTGGTCATCGCGTCAACCGTCCAGCCGGAAGAACAGCGCCTTCAGGTATCCGCTTTCGGCCAATTGCGGCAGCTGTGGATGATCGGGCCCGGCGTATCCTGTGTGGATCAGTTGGGCCGAGCGCCCTGCCCGGCCAATGCCACGCGCGCTGGAATTGCGGAATTTCGTCAGGTCTGCGGCATGCGAACAGCTGCACAGCACCAGATATCCGCCCGGCGCCACCAAGGGCGCGGCCAGACGCGCGATGCGTTCATAGGCGCGCAGCCCGGCCTCGAGCGCCTTTTTCGACGGCGCAAAGGCGGGCGGATCGCAGACGACCACGTCGAATTTCGCGTCTTCGTCTTGTAGCGCCTCAAGCACGCCGAACGCGTCGCCCTTGCAGGTGGTGAACTTGTCGGCAACGCCGCCCAGCTCGGCGCCTTGTTCGGCCAAGGCCAGCGCGGGCGCAGATCCGTCCACCGCCATGGCGCTTTCGGCCCCTGCGGCCAATGCGGCCAAACCAAAGCCGCCCACGTGGCTGAACACGTCCAGCACGCGTGCACCCCTGGACAAGGTCGCGGCAAAGGCATGGTTGGGGCGTTGGTCAAAGAACAGACCGGTTTTCTGGCCGCCCAGAATGTCGGCCACATAGATCGCGCCATTCATCGGCACATTGACAGGCCCGTCCAGCGTGCCGCGCATGACAACGGTTTCTTCGCCCAGCCCTTCCAGCGCGCGGGACCGACCGCTGGCGTTTTTCACAACGGTCGTGACACCGGTGGCGGCAATGACCGCATCGGCAAGTTCCTCGACCAGAACATCGGCCCAGGCGGCGTTGGGCTGGATCACCGCGACATCGCCGAACCGGTCGATGATGATGCCGGGCAGACCGTCGGCCTCGGCGTGGACCAGTCGATAGAAGGGCGCGTCATAGATGCGCGCGCGATGCGCCAATGCGCGTGCGATGCGGGCTTGCAGCCAGGCGCCGTCAATCACCGCTTCGGGGTCGCGATCCAGCATGCGCGCCATGATGCGCGAGCCGGTGTTGACCGCGACCGTGCCCATGGGGGTGCGTTCGTTGTCTTCGAGCGTGGCAATCATGCCAGGCGTCAAAGCCTTGGTGCGCCGGTCGGTGACCAGTTCGTTGTCATAAACCCAGGGAAAGCCGTGGCGAATGGCACGGGCGTTCGCTTTGGGACGCAGGCGGATGGTGGGGCGTGTTTGTGTCATGCCTGACGCCATAGCCGCTTTGGACGCAACAGAAAAGGGCGGACCTGTTGGCCCGCCCGTTCCAGTCACCGT
>DFBF01000201.1:2158-3382 GCA_002367285.1 Rhodobacteraceae bacterium UBA3087
GCGACCCCCAAAGGCGGTCAGCTCGGTTTCGATCACCCGCATGGGTTCGACCACCTCGCCGGTTTGGGCATCCAGCACGGTCAGCGCAAAGTGGATATCGTGGGTGCCGCCGATAGAATACCGGGTGCGTTCGGTCAAAGCGTGGAATTTTATGACCTGCACTTGCAGCACGACGGCGCGCTCGCCCTCCATGCCGGTGACACCGTCCACCAGCGCGTCTTGCACGATCGTGGCAACCTGTTGGTGACGATCGCCCAGCGGGTCTTCGCGCCAGACGATATCGGCGCGGGGCTTATAGGTGTTGGCCTCGGACACGACCAGAACATTGGGGACCGAGACGTTCACCTCATTCACCGTATAAGATTTGCGCATCAGAACCTCTTGGGCCTGATACGGGGATTGCGCCTGAAACAGCGGCCCATCGGGGGCGTCGGTCCGGGTCACAAGGTCGCCGGGGGACGAACAAGCGGTCAAAAGGCCCAGACCGATGATGGCGGGAATTGCGCGAATGGCTTTCATGATGTCGTCCTCCGGGTCACGGGGTTTTGCCCCTTTGTCACCGAAAGGTTTTGTTAACCAAATGGGGCGGAAATGTGGAACTCCCGGGGAAAACCTGCGATTTGTGACAAATTGGAAACAATCGTTTCCGCGGGAGGATGGGGTTGTTAGCGCTAACCGCGCATGCTATCCCGCCCCCGACACCATCACGAGGACCGCCACATGCCCCTTCGGCCTGAGCTTGAACAGATTACTGACCGTATCATCGCGCGCTCAAAACCTGGGCGCACAGCCTATCTGGATCGAATTGCGCGCGCCGCCGAAGAAGGCCCCCGGCGCGCCCACCTCAGCTGTTCAAACCAGGCGCATGCCTTTGCTGGTGCCGGTGTCGATCAGGCTGCCTTGGCCACCGAACGGGCCCCGAACCTGGGCATCGTCACCGCCTATAACGACATGCTGTCGGCCCATGCGCCCTATGCGACCTATCCCGACCTGATCAAACAGGTCGCGCGCGCCGAAGGCGGCACGGCGCAGGTCGCGGGCGGTGTACCGGCCATGTGCGATGGTGTCACTCAGGGTGAAGCCGGCATGGAGCTGAGCCTGTTTTCGCGCGACGTGATCGCGCTGGCCGCAGGCGTTGCGCTGTCACACAACACCTTTGACGCGGCGCTGTATCTGGGCGTTTGCGACAAGATCGTGCCGGGGCTGGTGATGGCGGCAGCCACG
>DFBF01000146.1:0-5143 GCA_002367285.1 Rhodobacteraceae bacterium UBA3087
AGGCCTCGGGCTGGCATGTGCAGGAAATCGACGGCCACGATCCGGTTGCGATTGATGCGGCGATCACCAAGGCGAAATCGACTGGCAAGCCGTCGATGATCGCCTGCAAGACCCACATCGCCCTGGGCCACGCGGCGCAGGACACCTCGAAAGGCCACGGCGCGTTGACCGATGCTGACCAGATGGCAGCCGCCAAGGAAACCTATGGCTGGACCACTGGTCCCTTCACGGTACCGGCCGATGTGAAATCCCAATGGGAGGCCATGGGCACGCGCGGCGCGGATGCGCGCGGCGAATGGGATGCGCGGTTTGCCTCCATTTCCGAACGCAAACAGGGTGAATTCAATCGCGCTTATGCCGGGGACGCGCCCAAGCGCCTGACCGCCGTTGTGCGCGCGTTGAAAAAACAGGTCACCGACGAACAGCCCAAGGTCGCGACGCGCAAGTCGTCCGAGATGGCGTTGGAAGTGATCAACCCGATCATGACCGAAACCGTCGGCGGCAGCGCCGATTTGACGGGATCGAACCTGACCAAGACCGGTGACATGGGCGTGTTTGACACCGACAACCGCAAAGGGCGGTACATCTATTGGGGCATCCGCGAACACGGCATGGCGGCGGCGATGAACGGCATGGCGCTGCATGGTGGCATCCGCCCCTATGGCGGCACGTTCTTCTGCTTCACCGACTATGCGCGCCCGGCAATGCGCCTGGCGTCCCTGATGGGCATCCCGTCCGTGTTCGTCATGACCCATGACAGCATCGGCGTGGGCGAAGACGGCCCGACGCACCAGCCGGTCGAACACCTGGCGATCTGCCGCGCGACGCCGAATTCTTACACCTTCCGCCCCGCCGATACGGTGGAAACGGCCGAAGCCTGGGAAATCGCGCTGACCTCGAAAACCACACCGTCGGTCATGGCGCTGTCGCGTCAAGGCCTGCCGACCGTGCGTCTTGAACACAAGAACAAGAACCTGGTCGCCCAGGGTGGATACGTTCTGGCCGAAGCCGAAGGCAAGCGCCAGGCGATCCTGATCGCCACCGGATCCGAGGTCGAAATCGCCCTGAAAGCCCGCGACATCCTGCAAGACGCGGGCATCGGCACGCGCGTGGTCTCTATGCCCTGCATGGAGCTGTTTGCCGAACAGGACGAAAGCTATCGCAAGCGCATTCTGCCCGCNNGGCCCCGTGCGCGTCGGCATCGAGGCCGCCGTGCGTGACGGTGGTTGGGACAAGCTGTTGTTGGGCGAACGCGGTCGCGAAGCGAAACAGGCCTTTGTCGGCATGACCGGGTTCGGCGCGTCGGCCCCGGCTGGCGTTCTGTACGAAAAATTCGGCATCACCGCCGAAGCCGTTGCCCAGAACGTGCGCGACATGCTGGCCTAAGCGGCAGCATAAGGCATTTTAAAACCCGCCGGGGACATCCTCGGCGGGTTTTTTTATGCGGATCAGGCCTTGCCCTTGAACACCGCACCCCAGATCGGGCCGATTACCCGGGTCGCCAGCGGGATGATCAACAAGCCCAGCGCGATGCCAACGATCCCGTCCATGCCTGCCTTGGCGGCCCATTCCACAGCCCCCTCATAGGACGGCACCATATGGCCCGCGGCGACAGCCAGATCGTGGATGTGATGGCCCAGCCAGCCAAAGCCCAGCTCCTCAAGCCCATGGACGATGATCGAGCCACCGACCCACAGCATTGCCGCAGTACCGATGATCATCAGCAGGTTCAGGAATGTCGGCATGGACCGGACAATGCCCCGGCCCGTGGCGCGGGTCAGCCGCAGACGACCCTTGGTGGACATCAGAATGCCCAGGTCATCGGCCTTGACGATCAACGCGACCGAGCCATAGACGGTCACGGTAATGCCCACCGCCACCACGGCAAGCGTCGCGGTTTCCATCCAGAAATTGCTTTCGGGAATGGCCGACAGCACGATGGTCATGATCTCTGCTGACAGGATGAAATCCGTCTTGATCGCGCCTGCGACCTTGGTTTCCTCCAGATGGGTCATATCCCCCACCGGATGTTCGGCCTGGTCCCAGGTGTGGTCTTGCGGAAACAGGGTGTGCCAGATCTTCTCGGCCCCCTCGAAACACAGATATGCGCCGCCCAGCATCAACAGGGGGGCAATGGCCCAGGGCGCGAAATTCGACAGCAGCAAGGCAATCGGCAACAGGATGATCAGCTTGTTCTTGATCGAGCCCCAGGCGATTTTGCCAACGATCGGCAATTCGCGGTCCGCCCGAAAGCCCTGCACGTATTTCGGTGTGACGGCGGCATCATCAATCACCGCGCCCGCCGCTTTGGCACCAGCTTTCGCCGCCTGCCCCGCCACATCATCAATTGACGCCGCCGCCACTTTGGCAATCCCCGCCACGTCATCCAACAGGGCAATCAAACCACTCATCTCACGATCCCTTTTCGCCGTTTCAACTGAGTCTACCTGCCCTGCCGCCACGAACAAGGGGGAGCAGCGATTAACCTTCCCCCTGCGACATGGCCCTGTCTTTGCACCACTTGTCCGGCGCTAACGTCCAATGTTTTCGCTAACATACTGTGTTATAAACTATTTTTTAATTGGCCCTAAATTGGCCCACCGTTATACCCGCCCCAAAGCTTCACGGCGCGCTTCGCGGACAGCGCCACAGCCTGAGGGGAATTCAAGAATGACCGTCACTATCGGTATCAACGGCTTCGGCCGTATCGGACGCTGCACACTGGCCCACATCGCGGCCTCGGGGCGCAATGACGTGCAGGTCGTCAAGGTCAACGCCACGGGCCCGATCGAATCTGCGGCCCACCTTTTGAAATACGACAGCGTGCATGGCCGGTTCCCGAACGACATCAAGATCGCCGGCAACACGATGGATCTGGGCCGCGGCCCGATGGAGATGTTTTCGACCTATGACCCCAGCGAGCTGGACTGGTCGGGCGTCGATGTCGTTCTGGAGTGCACCGGTAAATACAACGACGGCACCAAGGCCGCCGTGCACCTGAAGCAAGGCGCGCGCAAGGTTCTGATCTCGGCCCCGGCCAAGAACGTCGAAAAGACCATCGTCTTTGGCGTGAACCACCGTGAACTGGACGCGCAGCAAAAGATGGTGTCGAACGGGTCGTGCACCACCAACGGGCTGGCCCCGCTGGCCAAGGTGCTGAACGACACGCTGGGCATCGAAAGCGGTATCATGACGACGATCCACAGCTATACCGGCGATCAGCCGACCCTGGACCGTCGCCACGACGACCTGTACCGGGCCCGCGCCGCTGCCATGGCGGTGATCCCGACCTCGACAGGCGCGGCAAAAGCCCTGGGCGAGGTGCTGCCGGAACTGGCGGGCAAGCTGGACGGCACTGCCTTGCGCGTGCCGACCCCGAACGTGTCCGCCATCGACCTGACCTTTCAGGCCAGCCGCGACACCACGGTTGCCGAAGTCAACGCGATCATGCAGGACGCCGCAAACGGTCCCATGGGCCGCGTGCTGGGCTATGACCCGGAACCCAAGGTTTCGATTGACTTCAACCACACGGAACAAAGCTCAATCTTTGCACCCGACCAGACCAAGGTCGTCGGGGGCCGCACCGTGCGCGTCATGGCCTGGTATGACAATGAATGGGGCTTTTCCTGCCGCATGGCCGATGTTGCCGCGCTGATGGGTCAACTGGGCTAAACCTGCCCTGCCCACAAAGTTTTGCGAAAGCCCCGCCCCTGTGGCGGGGCTTTTTCGTTGCCCCCCCCGGCGCAACCTGCAATTGTCGTCACCATGACGAACAAGATTGCCCTTGTGCTGGCCCTTCTGATCATCGCCTTTTTCATCGCCGACTATGTCCTGTTCGGCGGCGGCACCCCTGTATTTCTGGGCAAAAAAATCATCGGACTGTCCGAATATATCGCCTTCTGGCGCTAAGGTCGCAGGCGCATGCCCCGCTCTTGACCTTTGCGCCAATTTGGTGTTGTTAGCGATAACATCTCCCCGAGAGGCCGCTCCTCCTGCCTCTCCCCGCATGAAGGATCAGGAAAATGACGGTCAAGGTTGCCATCAATGGTTTCGGACGGATCGGGCGGCTTGTGCTGCGCGCCCTGCATGAAATGGACCGCAAGGACATCGAAGTGGTCGCGATCAACGACCTGGGGTCAGTTGAAATGAACGCCCATTTGCTGGAATTCGACTCGGTCCACGGCCGTTTCATGAACGAAGTCAAATGGTCCGGCAACACGATCGACGCAGGCCGTGGCCCGATCGAAGTCACCGCCATTCGCAACCCCGCCGACCTGCCCTGGGGCGACGTCGATATCGTGCTGGAGTGCACCGGCATCTTCCAAGGCGACAAGGCCAAGGTCCACCTGGAAAATGGCGCCAGCCGCGTGCTGGTCTCGGCCCCTTCGTCCGGGGCGGACAAGACCATCGTCTATGGCGTGAACCACGACACGTTGACCGCGCAAGACCTGCACGTGTCCAACGCCTCCTGCACGACCAACTGCCTGGCACCAGTGGCCAAGGTGATCAACGATGCCATTGGTATCAACAAGGGCTTCATGACCACCGTGCACAGCTATACCGGCGACCAGCCGACGCTGGACACGATGCATTCCAAGGACTTTTATCGCGCCCGCGCCGCTGCCGTGTCGATGATCCCGACCTCAACCGGGGCCGCCGCCGCAGTTGGTCTGGTGATGCCCGAACTGGCTGGCAAACTGGACGGCGTGGCAATCCGTGTGCCGACGCCGAATGTCTCTTGCGTTGATCTGACGGTTGAGACCAGCCGGGCCACCACGGCGCAGGAGATCAACGACGCGATCCACGCCGCCGCCGCAGGGCCGCTGAACGGCGTGCTGGGCGTGACCGACCGGCCGCTTGTGTCGGTCGACTTCAACCACAACGCCGACAGTTCGATCTTCGCCACGGATCAGACCCGCGTGATGGACGGCAACATGGCCCGCATCCTGACCTGGTATGACAACGAATGGGGCTTTTCCTGCCGCATGTTGGACACGGCTGCGGAAATGGGCAAGCACCTGTAATCAAGGCATTTGCGCTGAAAAAGAAAGGCCCGCTGAACGTCAGCGGGCCTTTTCCATTCCTCGTCCAGGCGTGATTATTTTCCCAGCTTTTGCAACAGCGCCGTATTCACCGACGCAGG
>DFBF01000146.1:5273-7061 GCA_002367285.1 Rhodobacteraceae bacterium UBA3087
TGCGCGCCAACATCCTTGGCGCAATCAATCAACAGGTTTTCAAACGGATGGGCGACGATCTCGGTCCCGGTCTGTTCGGCCAGAATGGCACATTCCGCTTCGACCATAGTGACGCGTTCTTCCAGCGAAAACAGCGGGCCCTTGCCCGTGTTGATTGCCACGCCAATGACCAGACGATCCACCAACGCGCAGGCGCGCTTGATGATGTCCGTGTGACCCAGTGTGACTGGATCGAATGTTCCCGGATAAAGACCGATGCGCATGATTACCCCTCCTGCATCCCCGGCTTACGCAACGATATTGCGCAGGGGAATGCAAGCCATTTTTCCGCAGCGCAGCGTAACGTCACAAGACGGAGCAGAGCGCGGCAAAACAGGGCGGCTCAATACCCCATGATCATGTTCTTCAGCGCATCCGCCTGCGACGACAGCTCGTCCAGCCGCGCCTTGACCACATCGCCGATCGACACGACGCCGACCATCTCGTCGCCCTCCATCACGGGCATGTGGCGAAATCGGCCTTCGGTCATCACCTGAAGCACCTGAATGGCGCGGTCGCCCGGCTTGCACGTCACCAGCTTGGTGGTCATCAGATTATCAACCACATCGTCCAGGCAGGGCGTGCCGCGCTTGCCCAACTCGCTGACCACATCGCGCTCGGACAGAATGCCCGCCGGATGCACACCATCCTCGGATATAATCACCGCGCCGATCTTTTTCTCTGACAAAAATCGTGCCGCATCACCGACCGAGGTCCCCGGCTTGACCGTTTGAATGCCGCCAATGGTTTTGTCTTTGAGGATCTGGTGAACGAGCATTTGGGTCTCCTTTTAGGCGCGTTTCTTGACCTCAGCGTTGCCGCCCTGCGACAAACTGTCAAGCCATGCTTTCCAAGCGGGCCACTTCGGCCCGGATCCCGGTGGACAATTCTTCCGCCACACGCGCCAGCCGTTCGACCCGCGCATCCCCCGCATGACGGACCAGATAGAAACTGCGCGTCAGCGACAGCTCGTTCTCCAACACCTTGCGCAGACCTGGCGCAAACGGGATCGCGAAATCATGCGCAATGCCGACGCCACCGCCATGTTTCAGCAACCACAGCTGCACCGAAACCGAATTCGACGCCAACGCGACCCGCTCGGCCCCGGTTTCTGACAGGTAGTCCAGCTCCTTGTCGAAAATCATATCGGGGATATAGCCGACCACCGGATGGGCGGGCAGATCGTCCAGCGTGCACAATGGCGCCTTGGCCAGATACGCCTCGCTGGCAGCCAGGTGCAGGTGGTAATCCGTGATCTTCTGCACCGTCAAACGGCCAGCATCAGGCGGCGACACGGCCACCGCCAGATCGGCCTCGCGCTTGGACAGGTTGATCACACGCGGCAAGGCGACGATTTGCAAGTCCAACTCAGGATGACGCGTGGAAATGGCGGCGCAGACCTGCGGCAGAATGAAATTCGCACAGCCATCCGGTGCCCCGATCCTGACCTGCCCCGACAGCCGCCCCGCCTGCCCCGCCAACGCATCCATCCCCGACAGGACCGCCTGTTCGGCCTGCTCGGCATGTGTCATCAGCCGCGCGCCCGCGTCCGTCAACGCATAGCCCTGCGGTGATTTCGCAAACAGCGGCGCGCCCAGCTCGACCTCCAGCCGCGCAACCCGCCGCCCCACCGTCGCCGCGTCCCGCTTCAACACCTTGCCCGCCCCCGACAGGCTTTCCGCCCGCGCCACCGCCAAAAACACCTTTAGATCGTCCCAGTCCATCTCTTCCCCTTTTCCTCTTGCCCCA
>DFBF01000066.1:0-3516 GCA_002367285.1 Rhodobacteraceae bacterium UBA3087
AGGCGCCGGTCGATTAAAACGTAGTCAAGAGCCTGATCACCCGCCCCGAGTGGCCAATTGTCTAGAATGTGCTGTCGCAATACATCCCTCAACGGCTCAAATTCGGGGCCACTCCCCGCCCCGCGCTTCAGCCAATCATATATCCGGCCATAGCGTGCTTGAGGGCGGTCCTGCGGTTTGCCAGGGTTCAATCTGAGGCTTTCAAAGTAAGCGATCACTTCAGTCGGGCCTGCATTAAGCAGTCGAAACCCAGCCGATGTCGCGATCGCCAGTTCTGTTTGTGAAAGCTTTCCTATGGTTGCGGACTTCCCATGTTTCATTGAAACGCCCAGCATCTCACAAATAGCGCCTAGCGCGCCTATTGGGAAATCACGGGCCCACCCATCAGGCTTTCCCCCGGAAAGCCGGCGCACGACGTGATCTTCGTAGTGCCCACCAGCGGTGATCACTTGATCGAGGTCGCTCTCAACCACTTCAAACATCCAAGGCAGCCATGCGTCCATGAATTCATGTTTGGTCGATGTCTCCGGTGGAGCAATCAACGCTAACTTATGAACGGGACACACCCGGGCGGATGCAATCACCCAAAGGCTCCGGCCATAAGCATCCACCATCGCGTTGGGACTCAACAGCGATGCGGTATCTTCTCGAAGACAGGCGGGGCAAACACGGCTTTCTCCACGCAAAAGGTGCTGTTGCCCTAGTTCATGACCACAGGTTTGATAAGTAGATATGCCGGTCGGAACGAATGCTTGCCGCATCAAATCATGCACGGTCACACCGGAAAGAGCAGACAACATCTCAAAGGCTTTTGCATCGGCCTTTAGGAATTGCGCCATCGTCAGCTCAGCATCCATCAAGAGATCGGCTACCGTCGGGACCCCATTGGCAAACGCCAAACGTGACACAAACGATGTTGTTGTCTCATCAGGATGGAGTGGAACTGTGTTCTTCAATCTCATGGCTGCGGATGTTGCAAAGAAAAAGGGGCGCCACAAGGGCACCCCGAGGTTCGAATGACTGAGCTCACTAGTTTACCGCCCGGTTTGTTTTATGCCTGTGGCTCAGTCTTCGTCAGGAGCAAGCGCACTTACCCCTTGTCCTTTTGAGGGTCTCAAACGAAACGCTCCCACCGAATTCATCATCGGCAAACGCTGAAAACGCCGATTATAAGTTACTTTCCCTCGTTTCTTCTCAGAGCACCCTCGATATTCACCTTAGATATCAGCATCCGTTTCTCGACGAGTTTCAAAATTTCGTAAAAAATTTCGAAATCGCACATTGATAACGAAATAAATCAGCAGCCAACGCGCTTGCGAATCAACAGACCGCAAGAAAAAGGGGTGCCCGAAGGCACCCCAGGTTCGCTGATAAGGCTCATCATTACGTACCGCCCGGTATTCTGCCTGCGGCCTTATCCGCGTCAGGGGCGAGCGCACCCGCCCCGTGCGAGAGTGGGAGGGCGCGAAGTCCGCCCCACCCTGTTCTTGTGTCACCTGATTACGAGCAGCCCGATGTGCCGCCACAGGTGTTGCATTTCATGCAGGTGCCGTTGCGCACCAGCGTATAGTTGCCGCATTCGCCACAAGGATCGCCCTCATAGCCCTGCATCTTGGCCTTGACCCGTGCGTCCAGCCCGGTGGCCGATCCGGTGGTGATCGCCGTTTCCGACACCATCGTCGTGCTGGTCGCCGTCACGCTGGCGGTTTCCGGCACCAGGGTTTGCAGCGCGGACACCGGATCTGCGACGCCACCAGAGGCCCCGCCTTGCAGCACAACCAGTTCCTGCGGCATGCGCTTGCGAAGATAGCCGGTCGAACTGATCTGTTTCAGCACTTCCAGCGATTTCGATGCCGCCGTTTCCGTCATTTCCGAGATGTTCGACACGCCCTCTTGCTGGCCGCTGCCCAGATCATCAAAGGCAGCGCCTTCGGGTTTCACATGGGCCAGGTCGGTGCGATCCAGATAAGACACGGCCAGCTCGCGGAAGATGTAATCCAGGATCGAGGTCGCATTCTTGATGCTGTCGTTGCCCTGTACCATGCCGGCCGGTTCGAACTTGGTGAAGGTAAAGGCGTCGACGAATTCCTCCAGCGGCACGCCGTATTGCAAACCGACGCTGACGGCGATGGCGAAGTTGTTCATCATCGCCCGGAACCCGGCGCCTTCCTTGTGCATGTCGATAAAGATCTCGCCCAGCTGGCCGCCTTCGTATTCGCCGGTGCGCAGGTACACTTTGTGCCCGCCGACGATGGCCTTTTGGGTGTACCCCTTGCGCCGTTCGGGCAGCTTTTCACGGCCACGCGCAACTTCTTTGATGACGATTTTCTCGATGATCTTTTCGGCCAGGGTCACGGCCTTTTCATGCGGCGTGCCGGTGGCGAGGATTTCTTCGGCCTCTTCGTCGTCTTCGACCAAAGCGGCGGCCAGCGGTTGCGACAGTTTCGAGCCGTCGCGATACAGGGCGTTGGCCTTGATGCCCAGCGACCAGGACAGCTCATAGGCCTGCTGGCAGTCTTCGATGGTGGCGTCATTGGGCATGTTGATCGTCTTGCTGATCGCGCCCGAGATGAAGCTCTGCGCCGCGGCCATCATGGTGATATGGCTATCAACCCCCAGGAAACGCTTGCCTTTTTTGCCGCAGGGGTTGGCGCAGTCGAAGATATGGTAATGCTCTTCCTTCAGGTGCGGCGCACCCTCCAGGGTCATCGAGCCCAGCACGTGGTCGTTGGCGACCTCGATGTCGTGACGGGTAAACCCAAGGTGACGCAGCAGGTTGAATTCCGGGTCGTTCAGCTTGTCGCCCGGGATGCCCAGCACGTTGGTGCAGAATTCTTCACCCAGCGTCCACTGGTTGAACACGAACCGGATATCAAAGGCCGACGGCAACGCCTTTTCGATCTTTTCAATCTCGTTCTGACCAAAGCCGTGACCGATCAGCGTCGTGTGGTTGATGGCGGGCGCGTTGCCCATGGTGCCATGACCGACCGCATAGGCAATGACCTCTTCGATCTGGGCCGAATTATAACCCAGTTTCTCCAGCGCAGCAGGCACGGAACGGTTGATGATCTTGAAATACCCGCCACCGGCCAGCTTTTTGAATTTCACCAGGGCAAAGTCAGGTTCAATCCCCGTCGTGTCGCAATCCATCACCAGACCGATGGTGCCGGTCGGGGCAATCACGCTGACCTGCGCGTTGCGATAGCCATGCGTCTCGCCCAGCGTCAGGGCCTCGTCCCAGGCGCCCATGGCCAGATCAACCAGTTTGGGATCGGGGCAATTGGCGTGATCCAGCGGCACCGGTTTGATGTCCAGATCCTCGTAGCCTTCGGTCGCGCCATAGGCGGCCGTGCGGTGGTTGCGGATGACACGCAGCATATGGTCGGCGTTGCGGGCATGGCCCGGGAAGGTGCCCAGTTCGCCCGCCATTTCGGCCGAGGTCGCGTAAGACACACCGGTCATGATCGCGGTCAGCGCCCCGGCCAGCGCGCGGCCTTCGTCGCTGTCGTAACCAAA
>DFBF01000066.1:3538-5543 GCA_002367285.1 Rhodobacteraceae bacterium UBA3087
GACCGCTGCGCGATTTCCTTCGAGGGGAACTGCGCCATCATCACACTGATTTCCAGCGTCACGGTCCACAGACGGGTCGCGTGGATGTAATCCTCGGCCTGGAATTCGCCATTCTTCAGGAAGGTCAACAGGTTCATCGAGGCCAGGTTACAGGCGGTATCGTCCAGGAACATGTATTCGGAACAAGGGTTTGAACCCCGGATCGCGCCGTCTTCCGGGCAGGTGTGCCAGGCGTTGACGGTGTCGTGATATTGAATGCCGGGATCGGCACAGGACCAGGCGGCGTGGCCGATCTGCTCCCACAGATCCCGCGCCTTGATGGTCTTGGCGACCGACCCGTCGGTGCGCCGGATCAGTTCCCAATCGGCGTCATCCTTGACGGCCTTGAGGTAAGCATCGGTCACCCGCACCGAGTTGTTCGAGTTCTGGCCCGACACGGTGGCATAGGCCTCAGAATCCCAATCGGTGTCATAGGTCGGGAATTCGATGGACGCATAGCCCTGCTTGGCATAATCCAACACGCGCTTGACGTAAGCCTCGGGGATCGCAACCTTTTTCGCGGCGCGAATGGCGGCTTTCAAACCTTCGTTGGTCTTGGGATCGGTCGCGTCGGCCTCGGCCCCATCCCAGGCGCGGATGGCGGCGAAGATCTCGTTCAGGTGCTGTTCGTGCATCTTCGAGCCAGCAACCAGCGAGGCCACTTTCTGCTCTTCCTTGACCTTCCAGTTGATATATTCTTCGATATCGGGGTGGTCCGCATCAACGATCACCATCTTGGCAGCGCGCCGTGTGGTGCCGCCCGATTTGATCGCGCCAGCCGCCCGGTCACCGATCTTCAAGAACCCCATCAGGCCCGAGGACTTGCCCCCGCCTGACAGCTGTTCATTGGCCGCGCGCAGCGAGCTGAAGTTCGTGCCGGTGCCCGAGCCATATTTGAACAGGCGCGCCTCGCGGACCCACAGGTCCATGATGCCACCGTCGCCAACCAGATCGTCGCCAACCGACTGAATGAAACAGGCATGCGGCTGCGGATGTTCATAGGCCGAGGACGAGCGGGTCAGTTTCTGGGTTTTGTGGTCGACATAATAATGCCCCTGCCCCGGACCATCGATGCCATAGGCCCAGTGCAGACCGGTGTTGAACCACTGCGGCGAATTGGGTGCGGCGCGTTGGCTGGCCAGCATGTGGCGCATTTCGTCGTAATAGGCGGAGGCGTCGGCCTCGGTGGTGAAATAACCACCTTTCCAGCCCCAATAGGCCCAGGCACCGGCCAGACGATCAAACACCTGCTTGGCTGAGATTTCGCCGCCAAAGCGGTCCTCTTCGGGCAGGGCTGCCAGCGCCTTGTCATCGGGAACCGAACGCCACAGGAATTCCGGAACACCCTTTTCTTTGACCTTCTTCAGGGCGGCGGGCACGCCAGCCTTGCGAAAATACTTCTGGGCGATGACATCCGAGGCCACCTGGCTCCAACCCGTCGGGATTTCGCAATCATCCAGTTTGAACACAATGGTGCCATCCGGGTTGCGGATTTCCGACGCGGTCGTCGTGAAATCCAGATCCGAATAAGCATCTGCCCCTGCTTTGGTAAATTTGCGTTCAATCTTCATGATGCCCCGATCGTCCTTATCTTTGCGGCGACCCCGTCTTGGCGCAGGTCCGGCCGTCCTTGAAATGTCGCGCCGATCGGTCGATGGAAAGGATCAAAACTGCTCACCCCAGAGACGCGATGGTGCGCGGTCCTGGTGTCCGTTTCCCGCAGGGTCCCGGTATATTGTGCTTTTTCTATCCCTCCCGATCATAACCACTATATCTAGTGGCCGCCCGATCGGCTCCCACAAACTGGCGTAGATGCGGCTATCAGGTCAACGGATAAATTTGAGATATCCACCGCTTTTTGTCGTTGACCCATGGGGGTGTTTCTGAGCCCGCCGGTTAACCAAATGATTCATCCACAGGACCAAATCCTGATTTATGCAAAGATGCGGCAGGGTTAGCCAAGCGG
>DFBF01000066.1:5601-8936 GCA_002367285.1 Rhodobacteraceae bacterium UBA3087
GAAAAAGAAGAAGTGGTCGGGACGGCAAGATTCGAACTTGCGACCTACGGTACCCAAAACCGTCGCGCTACCAGGCTGCGCTACGCCCCGATCCGCGTCTGAATACGCGGCCCCGCGCAGGATGAAAAGCCCTAATGACAGTCCGCGTCAGGCATTTTGGAAAAACTGGCGATTGGATCGGCTGATCGGCCGCCTATTGTGCCGGATCACAGGCCCACAGCGCCACGGCCTGATCAAAACCCGGGTGGCGCAGCTCGGAGCCAACGCTCAAGCCCAAGGCGTGCGCCTGCCCGCCCGCCAGTTCCAGCACGGCAATGATCCCTTCACCGCCATCAATTGGCGTCAGGTCGCCGGGCACGGCGTTTTCGTGGATATGCTGAATACGCCCGGTCGGCGTGACGAACAGCATGTCCAGCGCAATCAGCGTGTTTTTCATCCAGAACGCCGGGCGTCCGACGCGCGGGTACAGAAACAACATACCATGATTGTCAGGCAGGCTTTCCCGGTACATCAACCCGCGCGCGCGTTCGCGCTTGGTGTCGGCCAGCTCCAGCGTAAAGCGGGCGCTGCCGAAATCCCCGCGGATATCCAGCCGCTGCGGTGTACAGTCCCCGGCAATCGCGGCCGTTCCCATGCAAGCAAGAAGAACGGCCAGGCGGATCATTCCGGCGCGTCCGTAATGACCGCGTCCCAGGCGGTGACCAGCACCGCCATACAGCCCCGCTTGCCATCCGAGGCCCGCAGGCAGATCGCCTCGCCCGGTTGCAGATCGGCCAGGCCTGAGCGGCGCAGCACCTCGACGTGAATGAACACGTCTTCGGGGCGCCCGAACACATTGGCAAAGCCAAAGCCCTTGGCCTTGTCGAACCACTTCACACGGGCCGGCTCCATCGGTCCGGCCTCGGATAGGTCCAGCGGCAAGCCCAAGTCTTCCAGCCCCTCGCCCTCGATGGGGTCGGGTGGATCAATTGCTAAGACTTCTACAGCCTGCATGCCCCGCGTGGTTTCCTGGACGGAAATCTCGATCCCGGCGCCATCGGCAACCGAGCTCTGACCGAAATTGCGAAGCACATTCGCATGAAGGAGGATGTCAGGTCCCCCCTCTTCGGCCACGACAAAGCCAAACCCTTTGGTCGGGTCAAACCATTTGACCTGACCCTGCAAAACAGACACCGCCTGCGTTTCGTTCTCATCTATCATTCAAACACCCAGTGTTCGCATCCCGTCCCGAGTTTTGGTGTAGTTTCCAGCCGGGTGCAAGCCTTAAAAACCTATCCTTTTCCGTAGGATACCATTCACGTGACGTGAAATTCAGGGGTTCAGCCGGTCGATATTCCATGCCCCGTCAGTCGAATCGCGGCGCCAGCGAAACCGGTCATGCAAACGGAAGGCCCCATCGGCCCAAAATTCCATTTCCAGGGGGTGAATGCGATAGCCCCCCCAGAACGGTGGGCGCGCCGGGCTTGGCCCCTGCGCCGCCGTCACCTGCGCCACTTTGGCCATCAACGCGGTACGCGACGACAGCGGCTGTGACTGCTGCGATGCCCAGGCGCCCAGTCGGCTTTTCAAAGATCGCGAGGCGTAATAGGCATCTGCCGCCGCCCCCTCTTCGCGGCTGACAATTCCGCGCACACGGATCTGGCGGCGCAGGCTTTTCCAATGGATGACGAACGCGGCTTTGCCTGCCTGTTCGATCTCATTTGCCTTGGCCGAGCCATAGTTGGTGTAAAAGACGAACGCGTCGTCTTCGATGTCCTTCAACAGCACCATACGCGCGTTGGGCAAACCGTCGCGGTCCACCGTCGACAAGGCGATGGCATTGGGGTCGTTCACCTCGGCATCGACCGCCTCGGCCAACCAGGCGCGGGCAATCACGAACGGGTCCTGGCCCGCAAATTTTCCACCCCGGTCCGACATCTGGCTTCTCCCTGTCTGCATTCCCCCCAAAGGCTTGCGGGGTATGGCTCAATCGCATAAACGGGTCTAACGCAGATACACGGGACGGGGAACAACGAATGTCGTCAGGTTTGATGAACGGTAAACGAGGCCTGATCATGGGCCTTGCCAACGATAAATCCATTGCTTGGGGCATTGCCAAGGCCCTGCACGAGGCGGGCGCCGAACTGGCCCTGTCTTACCAGGGCGAGACAATGAAAAAGCGTGTCCTGCCCTTGGCTGAAAAGCTGGGCAGTGATTTTGTCGTTGATTGCGATGTCACGGACGAGGCGTCCGTCGACGCGCTGTTCACTGCAATGGAGACGCGTTGGGGCAAGATTGACTTCATCGTACATGCCATTGGTTTTTCTGACAAAAGCGAACTTCGCGGGCTATACGCCGACACCAGTCGCGACAACTTCCTGATGACCATGGATATCTCGGTCTATTCCTTCACCTCGGTGGCGCGCCGCGCGGCTGCGATGATGGAGGACGGTGGATCAATGCTGACGCTGACCTATTATGGCGCCGAACAGGTCATGCCGCATTACAACGTCATGGGCGTGGCCAAGGCCGCGCTGGAGGCCTCGGTGCGCTATTTGGCCGAGGATTACGGCAAGCGCAACATTCGGGTGAATTCGATTTCCGCCGGGCCGATCAAGACGCTGGCCGCCAGCGGCATCGGTGATTTCCGCTATATCCTGAAATGGAACGAACTGAATTCACCGCTGCGCCGCAATGTGACCATCGACGATGTTGGCAAATCGGCGCTGTACCTGCTGTCTGATCTCAGCAGCGGTGTGACTGGCGAAACCCACCATGTGGATGCCGGATATCACGTCGTGGGCATGAAAGCCGTGGACGCGCCTGACATTGATGTCGTGACGAAAAGGAAAGACGGATGACCGATCATCAGCTGCCCCACGAAAAGGGGTTTCACGTCAGCTGGGATCAGTTGCACCGCGACGCGCGCGCTCTGGCTTGGCGGCTGGACGGCAAAGGGCCGGACAATGGGGCCTGGAAAGCCATTGTCGCCATCACCCGCGGCGGCATGGCCCCGGCCATGATCATCGCGCGTGAACTGGATATTCGTGTGGTCGATACGGTCAGCGTGAAAAGCTATGACCACCAGTCGCAAAGCGAAGCCAAAGTGCTAAAGGCACCGGACGCTGGGATTGCCGGGGACGGCACGGGTGTGCTGATCATCGACGACCTGGTCGATTCAGGGCGCACGCTGGAACTGGTGCGCGACCTGTTGCCCAAGGCGCATTTCGCCACCGTCTATGCCAAACCCAAGGGCGAACCGATGGTGGACACTTTCATCACCGGGGTCAGCCAGGATACCTGGATCTTCTTTCCCTGGGACATGGCGCTGCAATATGTCGAACCCTATCGCGGCA
>DFBF01000067.1:0-1719 GCA_002367285.1 Rhodobacteraceae bacterium UBA3087
GTTGTTGTCGGCTTCGACGCGCAAGGCGTCCACGCTGTTTTCATGCGCCCGTTCTGCGGCGTCCAGACCTTCGGAATAGGTGCGTTCGACCAGTGCAATCGCATCCCGCGCGCGTTCTTGCGTGTGGTCGATCACGGCACTCTGGCGTTCGATCTTGTCGCGCAACTGGGCCTGGCCGCGCAGGACGGTGTCTTCGTCCCTGTTCTGGTCAAATCCGGTTTGCACGATCTCTTGCACCCAGACCTCGCGGCTTGCCAGCACGGCTTTGGCATTGTGGTTGATCAGCGTGTCATAGGTCTTGACCAGATTTGCCACCAGCGACGCGTCCCCGACCAGTCCGGGCAACCACTTGAGCGTGGTAAATTCGGCAAGATTTCCAGCCGCAGAAAACCCATCGGGCATGATCCAGATTCCGGCCAGTTCTTGGGGCAACTTCTGGTCCCACATTTCATCCCAGGCTTGCTCTAACCCGGTTTCGCGAATGTGCGCATCCAGAAACAGGGCGCTTTGCACGGCGCGCAGGCAAGGGTCGGATTGCCCCGCCGTCAAGGTCTTCAGGCTTTCAAGCGTTTCCTGGGGATAGGTCGACAGGTCGGCGTTTTCAGGGGTGACATAGCCCCGCAGCGCCAGATCGCGCATATCCTTTTGCAAGTCACTGCGCAGATCGGCCTGGGCCGTCAAGGGCACTGCAACAAGCAGCGCGCCAAGCACAAGGCCGCTGGAAAACCGCTTTGACGTGCCGTGGCGCCCGTCACGCAAAAAGAAAGAGGTAAGAAAGCCGCGCATCGCAAAAAGTCCCCTGATACTCCACAGGAATTCTATCATGTGATGGGCTTGGCGGGGACCGGGCATACTGCCGCAATCCGGGCCGGAACGTGGTAGAAAATCGCGTGGTTCAGATCTGTTCCAACAGCCATTTCGCCTTGGCCTGTCCGGACCTGAGCGTCTCGAGCTTCTTTTCCAACCGCTCGCGTTTGCCCTCTTTTGTCACGGTCTCAAGCTCGCTCAGCAGCTCTGACTCTTTGGCCGCCAGCTTTGCGATGATCTTTTCGACATGTTTGGGTTCGATCTTGTCGGCTTTGCCTTGCTTCAGGCGATCCTGATAGTCCTGCAATTTCGCCGAGATATCTTTCAACGACATGGCGTCCCCCTATGCGTGCAAATTGGTCTGCATTGCGAATGTAACAACATCATGACGCCGCCCCGCTGTTGACCGCCTGGCGGTCGACCTGATCGTCGTCCAGTTCGTCCTCGTCCAGGGTCAGCATACGTTCAACTTCGGTCAACGGGCCTTCGACTTCGGCAAAGAAGATGCGCGCAGCTTCCAGCATGTCCTTCATGGCACGATAGGCATAGCTGGCGTCGTTGGTAAAGGACGTGCCGGCATGGGCCGACATGCCACCATCGCGCATCAGGTCCTCGACCAGATTGCTGGTGGCCCGCTTGTCGCGTTTCACGCGGGCGCGTTCTTCCTCCAACCACAGGCTGGAGCGAGCGTCGGGATCGACCAGCGACATCTTGTGATATTCAACAACGATGCGCGCGATTTCCGTGCGCAGGGTGTTATAGGCATCGGTCACCACCCCGTGGTCTTCCGAGGTATAATGGGATGTATTCCCTCGCATGTGTTTCACCTCTTTCACCGCCCAGACCATGCGTTCGGCCGCCTCGCGCAGCTTGTGCATGTATTCGATTGTGTCCGCAGGCATCCGGCCGGTT
>DFBF01000067.1:1802-14791 GCA_002367285.1 Rhodobacteraceae bacterium UBA3087
GCGACATAGCGTTCGATATCCGGCGCCTCGTACAGATCGTGACGATGCAGGTTCAGCCCGTGGGTGATCAGTTCAATCGCGTTTTCATGCAGGTGCCCCACCTCTTTGCGCAGAGCGATTTCCACAGCGGCCGGAAAGCCTTCGATGGCGTCCGATATGTATTTCGGGCGGCTGACGTCGGGCAGGTCTTCAGCAATCGTGCGTTCCAGAAAGGCAATCAACCGACGCATCAAAGGCAGCATGATCGCCACGCCCATGGTGTTGAATATCGTGTGGAAGACTGCCAGTTTCAGGGCAAAGTCATCGGGCGCAATGCCGACGCCCGCGCTGATCCAGTCCACCGCCTCGCGCAGCGGGGAAATCAGCGCCAGCGCGACCCCGGCGGTGACCAGGTTGAACACCAGATGCGCCAGCGCCAGGCGCCGCCCCTGAAAATTCGCTGTCATGGCGCCGATAATGGCGGTGATCGTTGTGCCGATATTGGCCCCGATCGCTAACGCCAGCGCGTTGTCATAGGAAATCTGCCCCGCCGCCAGCGCGGTGATGATCAACACCATGGTCGCGTGGCTGGATTGCATGACCACCGTCGCTGCCGCCCCGACCAGCGTATAGACCACCAGCCCCGCAAGGCCCGTCATGGCAAACCGGGTCAGGTCAAACTGATCCTTGAAGGCCTCGAACCCTTCTTTCATGTAATGGATGCCCAGAAACAGGAACCCCAGCCCCGCCAGCACAAAGCCGATCCCGCGCAGGAATTTCGACTTTTGAAACACCAACACGATGCTGACCGCCAACATGGGCAGGGCATAGGCCGATATTTTGACCTTCAGGCCAAACCCCGCGACCAGCCAGGCGCCGGTCGTGGTGCCGATATTGGCGCCAAAGATGATGCCGACCCCGGCGGCCAAGCTGATCAGCCCCGCCGACAGGAACGAAATGGTGATCACCGACACCAGCGACGACGACTGCATGATCGTCGTCGTCAACACTCCAAAGCCGAGCGATTTCAGTGTCGAGCCGGTGGCGCGTGCCAGCAGGCGTTCAAGGAACCCGCCGGAAAACAGCTTGAACCCGTCCTCCAGCATCAACATGCCGAACAGGAAGATCGCGACACCGGCGGCGATCACCTGAAAGTCCGGGCTAATCCAGAAGCCGGTGATCAGGATCCCCAAGATCACCGGCAGCAAAAGGCGTTTCATCAAGCTGTTCATTCTAGGGCAACATCATGCCGCGCAGGGCGAAATAGAACACCGCTGCCATGAGAGCGGAAACAGGCACCGTGATGATCCAGGCCGATGCGATCTTCAGCAACGACGAGCGTTTCACCAATTGGCGTTTCAGCGCCTTGCGCAATTCCTTGCGCTGGGCGGCACTGATCACGGCCTCGGGGCCCATGGCTTTGAGGTCGTTCAGGATGCGGGCCTTGTCTTCGGGCGGCGCGTTCTGGAAATCACGCAGAATGGCCTCGACGTCGTTGAAATCCGGCTCGCCCTCGTGGCGATGCAGGACGTCTTCGACCACACGCCCGACCCGCTGTTCGAGAAATTCGCGCAGGAACCCGACACCGAACACCCCGCCCAATGCGACGTGGGTTGAACTGACCGGCAGCCCCAGCTGGCTGGCGATGATGACCGTAATGGCGGCGGCCAGCGCGATGCAAAAGGCCCGCGAGCGATCCAGTTCGGTGATTTCCGAGCCGACCGTGCGGATCAGTTTCGGGCCAAACAGCGCCAGGCCGACGGAAATCCCAAGTGCGCCGATCACCATGACCCACAGCGGGATGGCGACCTTACCGCCACCGTCGCCTTCGCTGAGCACATCGACGATCCCCGCCAGCGGGCCGACCGAGTTCGCCACGTCATTGGCCCCATGCGCAAAGGACAGCAGAGCGGCGGCAAAGATCAGCGGCAGCGTGAACAGCTTGTTCACCCCGTCACGATTGTCGGGCAACCCGGGGGCTGCGCGCCGGATCAAGGGGCGCACGATGACATAGATGGCGACCCCGGCAATCACCCCGATCAAAAGCGCGGTTGGGAACGAAATCTTGACCAGATGTTTGACACCTTTCAGCGCGATATAAGTCGTGAAGGCCCAGCCCATGACCCCGATCATGACTGGCACGACCTTTTGCGCCGCGCCCACCGGATTGGGTTTGAAAAACACGGTTTTCTTCAGGGCATACAGCGACCCCGCCGCAATGGCCCCGCCGACGACCGGCGAAATCACCCAGCTTGAGGCGATCTTGGCCATCGCGTCCCAATTGACCACGTCCCAGCCTGCGGCCGCGATGCCCGCGCCCATCACACCGCCGACAATCGAATGCGTCGTGGACACCGGCGCGCCCAGCCAGGTGGCGATGTTCAACCAGATCGCGGCCCCCAAAAGGGCGCCCATCATGACCCAGACGAATATGTCGGGATTGGCAATGTCTGCGGGGTCGATGATGCCTTTCTTGACGGTCGACACCACGTCCCCCCCGGCGATGATCGCGCCTGCGGCCTCGAACACGGCGGCAATCAGGATCGCCATGGTCATGGTCATCGCAAAGGACCCAACGGCGGGTCCGACATTGTTGGCCACGTCATTGGCACCGATGTTCAGCGCCATATAGGCCCCGATCACGGCGGCCGCGATCAACATGTAAGATTGATCCAAGTGGGCGAATTTCATGCCGGTGTAAATGATGACACCCACAATGAAGATGATCGCCGTGCCCATGCGCCCCACTTCGGTGCGCGACAGGTCCGTGGCCTGTTCAACTTTCAAATAGTCCTTCAACCGCAAGGGGATACCTCCGTTTGGCAATACGCATCAGACCAGATAGGCAGGTCAGCCAACGCGGCGCATTCCAGACAGACATACCTGATCAATACAGATCAGACACCTGCGAAATGGATGTCCCCAGCGTTGTAACGGGATTGTAACAGCATTCACGCGCGTGCGATTTGAGCAAAATCAACCGGCTGCGGTTTTGACGGCTTTGGCCCAGGCCGCACCCCGCTGGCCCGCACCCCCGTGTCGTGCCATAATGGCCACAGACAGCTTTGAACACGGGAGGCCCCGATGCCGAACCACGCTATTTCCCCGCCGCCGGTCGTGGCCTTGCCCATTGCCGGAACGGACGCGACCTTTCCGGTGCGCCGGGTCTATTGCATCGGTCGCAACTATGCCGCCCATGCCATCGAAATGGGCCATGACCCGGACCGCGAGCCGCCGTTCTTTTTTCAGAAAAACCCGAACAATCTGGACCCCTCGGGCGTCTTTCCCTATCCGCCGCGCTCGGATGATGTGCATCACGAGGCGGAAATGATCGTCGCATTGAAAGCCGGCGGCACCAACATCCCGCTGGATCAGGCACTGGATCATGTGTTCGGCTATGGCCTGGCGCTGGACATGACCCGCCGCGATCTTCAGGGACAGGCCAAGAAGGCAGGCAGGCCCTGGGAAATCGGCAAGGCGTTCGAACGCTCGGCCCCATGCGGGCCGATCCATCCGGTTGCATCCGTCGGTCATCCCGATCATGGCCGGATCGAATTGCGCGTGAACGGTGCGCTGCGTCAGCAGGGTGACTTGAACCAGATGATCTGGAAAGTACCTGAAATGATTGCCTATCTCTCGCAATACTTCGACCTGGCCGCTGGGGACGTGATCCTGTCCGGCACGCCGTCCGGCGTGGGGCCGGTTGCAAAAGGCGACACGATGGAGATGTCCATCGACGGGCTGGGAGAGCTGCGCGTTCAGGTCGTCTGAACCGCTTTCGCGTCTTCCCACGTCACCGGTTCCGTGCTTTGGTGTCTTACATGTTGCACCCGGCACCGTGCAGGGTGCGGCTTGGCGCGCTTGAGGGGCAGGCAGATGGAGACATTCGGAACTTTGCCCTCGGGCGAAACAGTCCACAGGATCCGGCTAAAGGGCGGTGGCTTGACCGCCCATGTGCTGACATACGGTGCCGTATTGCAGGACCTGCGACTGGACCAACATGCGGCCCCTCTGGTGTTGGGCTTCCCGGAATTCGCGCCCTATCTGACCCATTCACCCTATTTCGGGGCCACCGTCGGGCGCTGTGCCAATCGCATCCGCGACGGGCATGTCGTTCTGGACGATGAGACCTTTCAGCTGGACCGAAATTTCATCGGCAAACACATGTTGCACGGTGGGGCGGATGGCCTGGCAAAACAGCTGTGGCAGGTGGCCGAACATGGCCCCGACCACGCCACCCTGACCACCGCGCTGGAAGACGGGCACATGGGATTTCCCGGTCGCCTTGACGTGCAGGTCCGGTTTGCCGTGACCGATGGTGGCACGTTTGACATCCGCATGACGGCCACAACCGATGCACCGACTCTGTGCAATCTGGCGCATCACAGCTACTTCAATCTGGACGGTGGCGCGACGATCTCGGACCACCTGTTGCGGGTCGCGGCGGACAGGTATCTGCCGGTAGATCAGGACCTGATCCCAACCGGCGAGATACGGGCGCTGGACGGCACCGCGTTTGATTTCCGCACACCTGCGCCGGTGGGGCAGGCCCATCCGGTGGACCACAATTTCTGCCTGTCCGAAACACGGCGGCCCATGCGCCCGGTGGCCTGGCTGGCCAGCCCGTCATCCGGTATTGCGATGGAATGCCGGACCACGGAACCGGGTCTGCAAATCTATGATGGGGCGCATATCGACATCGACCTACCCGGGCTGACTCGCACCCCGATGGCGGCCTGTGCCGGGCTGGCACTGGAGCCGCAGGTCTGGCCCGACGCCAACCACCACAGCCAGTTTCCCCAGGCTGTTCTGCGCCCCGGTGAGCGCTATGACCAACACACGCAATTCTGTTTCAACCGGGGTGCTGCGTGAGCGGCCTTGGGGAAACTCCAACTCACCTGCGCGCCCCAGGGCGGCACAATTCACCAGCACGACTGGCTGAAGGAGGACCCATGGCCAAGACCCTCGACAAAAGGATCATCGGTGATTTCACCGCAGCGGGGGTGGATTTTGTCACCTCGGTGCCCTGCAAACAGCTTGCCGGCACGATCGAGGTGCTGGACCAGACACCCGCCATCACCCACGTGCCATCCAACAAGGAAGACGAGGGCATGGGCCTGTGCGCCGGTGCCTATATGGGGGGGATGCGCCCGGCGATCTTTATGCAAAACACCGCACTGGGCGTTGTGGTGAACACGCTGGCCACTCTGATCCAGTTCTATCAGATCCCGCTGCCCATGCTGATCAGTTATCGCGGCGAAGTCGGGGAACCGGTGGCCTGTCAGGTCGAAATGGCGTTGCACACCAAAGCGATCCTGAACCAGCTGCATATCCCGACCTATCACTTCCATACGCTTGCGGATGTTGAGGAGCTGCCCGGCATCCTGGCCCACACGCAGATGTGCAAGAAACCCGTGGCGATCCTGACCGATGCCAGCTTTTGGAGGGCCGCAACATGATCCGCAATGACGTTCTGAAAACCCTGCTGCCGATCATCCGCGATGAGTTGGTGGTCTGCAACATCGGTGCGCCCAGTCAGGAGCTGCACGCACTGGATGATCAGCCGACAAATTTCTACATGCTGGGCACCATGGGGCTGTCCAGTTCGATTGGTTTTGGTCTGGCACTGGCGCAGGACAAACCGGTGATTTCGATCGACGGAGACGGCTCGATCCTGACCAATATGGCGACGCTGTCGACCATCGCCAACAATCCGCGCGACAACTTCATTCTGCTGATTATTGATAACGGCTCCTACGGTTCAACCGGCGACCAACCCACGTATGCGGGGCGCAAAACCTCGCTTGCGGCGGTGGCAACGGCCTGTGGTTGTGACCATGTGGTCGAGGTTGATGCCGCGCAGACGGCCGCAGCGGTCAAAGCCGCGCTGGAGGCGCGGAAAATGACCATCATCGTGTCGAAATGCGACAGCGGCAACGTACAGGTTCCGGTGATCGACAGGAACCCGATCGTGATCCGTGAACGGTTTATGGAGGCGGTAGAAGCCTGACGTTGCAGTGGTTTACCCCTGGGCGGTGTCATCCACCGAGATGACGCCGCTGACCAGGTTTTCGCGCATCAGCCGCTGCAACAGACTGCCGCGCGGTATGGCGATGCTGTGTAGATAAGTCGCGCGCTGTTGGGCATATTGGCGGGCAATAGTGACGGCTTGGTCCGGTGTGATCGCCTCAAATCGGATGTCATCACGCGCGCGCAACTGGGTCATCTGATCCAGATCCGGGGCGATCACCGTGGCGATCTTGGGATAGCCACCTGAGGTCTGATGGTCGGCCAACAGCGCCGTCGCGACACCATCCCCCGCGACCTGAAGCGAGCCGCGCAGGATGGGTTCGGACGGGATTGACAGCACGTCCTTCAGACCCAACCTGGGGCCGTTCAAACGCACCCCCATGCGGTCATAGGCATCGCTGAGCTGAAAGCGGCTGGTTTGAAAGTCCTGAACAGCCTGGGGTTGGAAATGCTGATCTTGCGGCCCCATGACCACACGGGCCTGACCCCGGGGGGGCACAAATCCGGGCTGGGCGATGTCACCTTCACGATCCTCGCGCCGTTCGGCGTTTGTCACGCGTATCTGCTGCCCTGTGGTGATCGCCCCGCCGCCAAAGCCTGAAATCGAATGGGTCGCGGTGTGGCCCAGCCAGCGGGGCGCGACAATGTCGCCAGCCACGGCCAGATAAGCCCAGCTGCCCCAGGCCCCGGGGCGGATGGTCAGGCGGTCGCCCGGCTGCAATGTCAGCACGCGCCAGCCGCTGAATTTTGCCCCCGCGTGGTCCAGCGCAAACTTGCCGCCCGCAACGGCGATACTGAGCGCGCCCGCGCTGCATTCGACCATCAGCCCGCCCATTGAAATCTCAAGGCAGGTTGTCCCCACCGCATTGCCCAACGCGGCGTTGGCGGCGGCGTGGGACAGGCGGTCCATCGGGCCCGACGCGGGCACGCCGAACCGTTTGTGTCCGCGCCGCCCGGCGTCCTGAAACGAGACATGCGGCCCTGCGAACCCAATGCGCAGCGTGGCGTCAGTCATGGGGCGACCCTTTGCTCAGACGGTCATATGTGGCGCGGTCGATCCGTTCGAACGCGACATGGTCGCCGACATCAAACAGGAACGTGCGATCGGGTCGGTTCAACAGAACGCGGGACGGGGATCGGCCAATGACCGACCAGCCCGTCGGCATGGTCAGGGTGGTGATCAGACATTGCGGCCCGGCGATGATCACGCTGCCCGCAGACACATCCCGCACGGCTGCGGCCTTGCGCGGCACCTGGATCGGATCGGGCACGCCAGCCATATAGGCATATCCGGGCGCGAACCCGTACATGCACACGCGATAATCCCCGGCCAGATGGGCGTTGATCACCGTCTCAGGGCTGAGTTCACAGGCCTTGGCAACAGCGGCCAGATCGGGTGCCAGATCGGCGTCATAACAGATTTGAACCGCGTGGCGGACGGGGTCATGCGTGGTTTGGGTGGCGGTTTTCAGCAACTTGCCAACCGTGGCCTCCAGCATCGTGTGATCCGTGACCAGCGGGTCGAAATCGATCAGCAGATTGACGAAGGCGGGCACGACCTCGATCACGCCGGGGACGTCGGCCTTGGCCAGGGCCTGATCCAGCGCCAGAACGTCCCGGTTGGCCGCATCGCTGATCTGGGTGGCGAATTCGACCAACAGGGCGTGGTCCGCCACGGGTTTGAACCACGGTTTCGTCATGCGGAATCGGTCACGAAGCCGGCCAGTTGCACACCGGCCGCCGACAGGTCGTCGCGGATCAGGCGGGCCATGGAAACCGCGCCGGGGCTGTCGCCATGGACGCAGATGGAATGCGCCGTCAGGGGGATCGGGTCGCCGTCCAGCACCGGCATTAACCCAGTGTCGAGAAACGCCAGCAGACGGTCCGAGGCGGCGCGCGCATCATGGATCACCGCGCCGGGCTGGTCGCGGGGCACCAGTTGGCCGTTGGATTGATAGGCGCGGTCGGCAAAGATTTCGGAATGCACGCGCAGCCCTTCGTCGCGCGCCGCCTGTTCCAGCGCGGTGCCTGAAATGGCCAGTATGTCCAGATCGGCCTCCTGCGCGACGATGGCCTGGGCAATTGCGCGCGCCACATCCATGTCGCGCGCCGCAAGGTTGGCCAGTGCGCCGTGTGGTTTCACATAGGAAACGCACACAGACACCAGGGCAGAAACACCGATCAGCGCGCCGATCTGGGCCGCGACCATGCGCCCGATTTCGGCAGGCGTCATCGGGATGATACGACGGCCAAACCCCTCGCGATCATTATATCCGGGGTGCGCGCCGACAATCACGCCCTTCTGTGCCGCCTGCGTCAGGGTCTGAAATATCGTTTCGGGGTCGCTTGCGTGGCCGCCACAGGCGATATTGGCGCTGGTTACCAGCGACAGCATTTGCGCGTCCTCGCCCATGGTCCAGGGGCCAAACCCTTCGCCAAGGTCGGAATTCAGGTCGATCTGTCGCGCCATGGACGGCCCCTTTCCAGTGTTGCGCCAAAGCATGATCGCATCGGCAGGCGGATGCAACGTGGGATCGGAGGGCTGGGTGACAAGAGGCTTGACGCCTCACGGGCCTTGGCATTGACTGGGCAACACAGCGCGGGGCTGGCCTTGGGGGGCAAATGCATCTTTTTCCATACCTCTTGCGTCGGCTGGTGCGTGCCGGGCGGCTGGAAATGCTGGGCCCGAATGGGTTTCGCGAGGTCATTGATCCCCCCGATGCAGCAGGGCCTGACGTGGTTGTGCGCATCACCACGTGGGCGGTGGATCTGCGGTTGCTGAAAACCCGGTCGCTGGGCTTGGCCGAGGCATATCTGGATGGGCTTTGGACATTGGAACGCGGCACGGTTTTCGACTTTTTCCGCCTGATGCATCTGCCTGTCGCCCCGAATGGGGATGCACCGTCGGCAACGCCCCCACGCCTGTCGCCCCGCACCTTAGCGCGCAGCGTGAACCGTGCTCTGCAACGCCTGCCGATCAATTCGGGTATGACAAGGGGCACCTGTTTTTTCGCAGCATGCTGGATGATGGGCTGAATTTCTCCTGTGGCTATTGGGCTGAAGGGGTCGAGACGTTGGCGCAAGCGCAGCTGGTCAAGGCGCGCCATATTGCGGCCAAGCTGGCGATCCTGCCGGGCCAACGCGTGCTGGACATCGGCTGTGGTTGGGGCAGCGTGTCACTGTATCTTGCGACGGTGTGCCAAGCGCAGGTCACAGCTGTGTCCCTGTCTCAGGACCAGTTGGACGTGGCGCGCGCGCGGGCGCAGCGGTTGGGCGTCGCAGAGCGTGTTGAATTTCGATTGCAGGATTATCGCGCCGTCCCGGAACGGTTTGACCGTGTTGTTTCGGTCGCCATGTTGGAACACGTGGGGCGGCGCAATCTGGGCACCTATTTCAAGGCGGTGCGGGACCGGTTGGCGCCCGACGGTGTGGCTTTGATCCATTCGATCACCTCCAAGGCACCACCAGCCCCTGCCAGCGCCTTTGCGCGCAAGTATTTTGACGCAAAGGGCTGTGCGCCATCCCTGAGTGAGCTGTTTGCCGCCGTTGAGGCATCCGGCCTCTGGTCATTGGATTGCGAGCTGCTGCGGCTTCACTATGCCAAGACATTGGCGGCCTGGGCCACACGTCTGGAGGGAAATCGCGCCGATGTCATCACCCAGTATGACGAAAGGGTTGCCCGATTGTGGGAATACTATCTGGGTGCGGCGCAGAACAGTTTTGCCCATGGGCCGCTGGCTGTGGCTCAGGTTCTGTTGGGCCCTGAACGGGACAATGTCCCGCTGACGCGCGCCTATATTGAGGCCGACAAGGCGCGCCTGATCGCGCGCGAACAAGCCGTGGGATGGGGTGCATATGGTGCAGCCGCACAATAAGGGTGCGCCCGCGGGGGCAAGACCGCGTCGGACCTATTGCCACGCCTTTCTGACAACAGCGATCCATGGCTTTCTGCCGTTCACGCTGACCATTCTGGTGGCGAACCTGTTCTCGCCCGAGGCCTTTGCGACCTATCGCTATGTGGTGATTTTCTATGGCTTCCTGCTGATCCTGGTCAGTCCCGGGTTTCAGGTGGCCAGCACCAAAATGGCGGTCGTGTTTTCGGCGAAACCACAGGGCGGTGATGCCCAGCCGCTGGCGATGATCTGGTTGGTGTCCCTGGGGTTGGCGCTGATTGGTGGGCTGTGTATTCTGGCCTTGCCCAAGACCCTGATGTTTCCCACGGGCTCCTTGCCGCTGGGCCTGCTGGCTGGGCTTGTGCTTGTCGCCGCGGCCCAAGCGGTGCCGCGCGGTATTCTGGCAGGATTTCGTCGGTTTGACCGAATGCTTGTGGCGGATGTCTTGGGGGCTGTGGCCGGACTGGGCGCGACCCTTTTGGCCGTGCAGGTCGGCACCGCCGAGGCCGCCCTGGCGGCCCTGATCACCGCCTATCTGGTGGTGCTTTTGGTCCTGACCCGGGCCGGGCTGCGCCAGGTCCCACCGTCGGATTTGCGCCACAGCCTGCGCCATGGCACCCCGGCGATCCAGCTGCGAAGGGTACTGTCGGCCAGCCTGCCGCTGGGCGTGTCCGGCATGGCATTGCCGGGGATGATGTGGGGGCTGTCTCAGATCATCGCCGGCCCCCAGGGTGACGTGCAGACATTTGCCCTGTTCAGCATCGGCATTCAGTGGTTTTCCATCGCCAGCCTTGTGCCGAACGTGATGACCCGTGTGACCCTGCCGCGGGCGGTTGCAGCTGTGGCCGGAGTGGCGCCGGGCGACCACGACCGGGCGCTGCGCAGTCTGTTGATCCGCGCGGGGGGGCTGCTGGGTTTTTTTGTTCTTGCGTCGGTGCCCCATGCTTTGTCTTCTGTCGTTGGAATGCAACTGGTCGCGACGGATGGGCGCCGCGTCTGGATGATTGCGGCATTGTCGCAGATGGCCGTGGCGATCGGGGTGACCTGGGTCTTCGTCGATCTGGGCGCCGTTGCCGGGGCTTTGGGAATTGCGGTGGGTGCGATAGTGTCGCTGAGCATTTCGGTGGCGCATTTGCGTGGAGGACGATTGAAGTGAGGTATGTGCACGTTGCCTGTCAGGTCATCCACAGGGCGTGGGGGCAGATTTTGCGGTGATCGCAGTGGTCATCCTGCTGTGCCCAGCCGTGGCCCGGGCGCATAACCCGAACGAAACCTATATCTATCTGGACATCGACAGCCTGACGATTGGCGGGCTGGTCGAAATGCGCTTGTAGGATCTGGATGCGATTTTCGATTTGGATCGGAACGGGAATGGTGCGGTTTCGGATGCGGAATTTGACGCTGGAAAACCCGCCATTCTTGACCACTTTCAATCCGCCATGTCTTTCGACCTGAACGGCGCCACCCCGATGATCCTGTTTGATGAGGTCACCCGGTTTGACGGCGGTATCGGCACGTTCATGCAGCTGAATTTCACGCTGGATTACAAAGGGGCGGTGCCCGACCAGATCGCCATGACCTATGACAGCCAGTTCGACGGCAGCCTGGAAAATCACCGCGCTATGGTGCTGTTGCGCAGCAATGTGAAAACCGGGCTTGAGAACAACGAAGCCCATATCAGCCACATCTTTGCCCCCGGACCAAACCAGGTGACGCTGAGCCTGACCAGCCCGCCCGCCGGACAGGTCTTTGCGTTGTTTGTGAAGCACGGGTTGGTGCATATCCTGATCGGGTTCGATCACGTCGCGTTCCTGTTGGCGCTGTTGCTGCCCTCTGTGTTGGTGGTGCAGGCGGGGCGTTGGGCGCCGGCCGCAACCCTGGGGCAGGCCGGCTGGACGATCCTGAAGATCGCCACCGTGTTCACCCTGGCCCATTCGATCACCCTGTCGGCCGCCGCGCTGGGCATTATCGTGCCACCAGCGCAGATGATCGAGGCGTTGATCGCCCTGTCCATCGTCGCTGCCGCGCTGGTCAACATCACGCTGGTACGCCCGACCGCGACCCTGCCGATGGTCTTTGCGCTGGGCTTGCTGCATGGTTTCGGCTTTTCATATGTGATGGAGCCGTTGGGCATTGCGCGCGCAACGCTGCTGCATTCCCTGTTGGGCTTCAACATCGGCGTGGAGCTGGGCCAGATCGCAATCATCGCGGTGGTCTTTCCACTGTTGTTCGTGTTGCGTCGCCAGGGCTGGTATGTGGCGGCGGTGCTCAAGGGCGGCTCGGTCCTGTTGATCCTGATCGCAACCTGGTGGTTCGGCGAACGCGCACTGGGGCTGGTGCAATCTGCCATGGCGGCAGGAAAGGCATGGCGTTCGATCAGGACATGTTCCAACGCACCATTCCCGAGGTGCTGATGCGCTCGGCGTCCCGTACGCCCGACAAGGATGCGTTCATTTGCGGTGATGCGCGCCTGAGCTATGCCCAGACGGTTCTGGCGATGCGCTAACTGACCACGGTGTTGCGCAAGGCAGGCGTTGGGCGGGGCGACCGGGTCGCAGTGTTCCTGCCGCAGTCGCTGGAAAGCGCTGTGGCGATCTATGGCATCCTGCACGCGGGCGCGGCGTTCGTGCCGATTGATCCGGCCACGCCGCCCGCCCGAATGCAGGCCATTCTGGACAAATGCGGCGTGCGGCACCTGATCACGCAGGAGGGCAAACGCGCCGATATTGCCCGGCTGATCCAAACGCCCCACGGGCTGGACCTGATCGTCGGGCTAGACGCCGGGCTTGGCGGAATTTCCACAAAATCCTGGGCCGAGGTCTTTGCCGCCACGCCCTCGGATGGGCCACAGATCACCGATCAGGATCTGTCTTACGTGATGTGGACGTCGGGTTCGACCGGCGCGCCCAAGGGCATGACCCATGTGTATCGCAACGGGCTGATCTATGCGGGGAACCTGGCCGAAACCCACGGGCTGTGTGCCGATGACCGGTTTCTGGGTCTGTCGCCGCTGCATTTTGACATGGCGGTGATGGATTACATCGCCGCGCCGTTGGTCGGGGCCACGACGATCATCGTCCCCGAGGC
>DFBF01000067.1:14827-17792 GCA_002367285.1 Rhodobacteraceae bacterium UBA3087
TTGCCATGACCCAGATGCTGCACCGGGGCGCGATGGAGAAATACGACCTGACCGCGCTGCGCTGGATGATCTTTGGCGGCGAAAACTTTCCGGCCAAACACCTGCGCGCGCTGATGCAGGCGCTGCCGCAGGCGCGTTTCGCCAATGCATTCGGCCCGGCGGAAACGCATCAGATTTCGTCCTATACCTTGCCCGGCCCGCCCGAAGATGGCGCGGCGATCCCGGTTGGCAAACCCTGGCGCACGCTCGAGGCGATGGTGGTCGATGCCAAGGATCACCCCGTGACACCGGGTGAAGCAGGCGAGCTGTTGGTGCGTAGCCCCAGTTGCATGTTGGGGTATTGGGACGATCCGGTCCGTACCGATCATGCCTTCTTTCGCCGTCCTCTGGGCGGTACGCTGTCGCAGGTGTTTTACCGCACTGGCGACCTGGTGCGTCAGGACCCTGACGGGATGATGTATTTCCTGGGTCGCGTCGGACGACAGATCAAACTGCGCGGCTTTCGCATCGAACTGGACGAGGTCGAGGCGGTCCTGGTTGCCGCCCCCGGCGTCCAGGACTGTGCCGTTGTGTGCGATGACACGCGCCAGCATCTGGTGGGGTTCTTGCGGCCCGATGCGGGGCAGACGCCTGACCTTGCACGCCTCAAGGCCCGGTGCCGCGACCACCTGCCGCCCTATGCGGTGCCGTCCGAGCTGCGCGTGATCCGTGCGTTCCCACGAACCGGGTCTGCCAAGATCGACCGCGCCGCCCTGGTGCGGCTGGAATTGGACAAGGATTGACCACCCGATGAACAGCACCATGACCTCAAAGACGCCCCCCAGCCTGGATATCGCGGACACCGTGTCCGCCTTTCTGTCCAGCGCGGAAATGACCGGGCGCGTGGTGGCTAGGGACGAAGACCTGCTGAGCTCAGGGGCGTTGGACAGCCTGAATATTGCCCAGCTGATCGCCTTTCTAGAGGCCCGTTTCGCGTTGACCATCCCGGTTGAGGACGTCTTGCCCGAAACCATGGGCAGCATTGCCGCCATCACGGAATATGTCACGCAGAAAACGGGCGGGGCACAGGGCGAATGCTGACACAGCCGCCCCCTGTCCAGGCCAACCCGTTGAACCGGGTGCAGCGGGGGCTTTTGGCCTCGCATCTGGCCGCGCCGGACAAGGGGCACCAGAACGCCGCCATGCTGATCCGCATCCGGGGTGCGGTGGACAGCGTACGTCTGGCATAGGCATTTGAGGCGGTGGTCCTGGCCTCGCAGGAGCTGCGGGTGCGGCTGGACTCTGACAGCCACAAGCCCATCCCGTCCCCTGACATTCCCGCCGCGACGCAGGTTGTCGCAGACACGCCCGAGGCGACCGAGGCCTGGGCTGTCGCGCAGGCCAAACGCCCCATCGATCTGACCCGCGCCTGTTATGTCAGCCGAATTGCCACACATGCGGATCACAGCGTGACCTGGTTCTTGAACGTGCATCACATCGTCAATGATGCATTTTCGATCCAGACCATCCTGGGTCAGGTCGAAGCCGCCTATCAGGGCAGACCCCTGAGCCTTGCGCCCTATTCGCTGGAGGCTTTGGTGGGGGCTGATGAAGACCTGACGCCGGCCATCACCCATTGGCAGACCCGACAGGCGGTGCCGCCGCTGGACCGATTGTACGGCCACCTGGCCCGCCATGATGGCGCGGCTATGAACCTGTCGCTGGGGCCTGTGCCGCAGCCCGTGACCCAGGCACTGGAAGGCCGATACCGCCTGTTGACGCCGGGCCTGTCGGCAACGGTGTTCTGGGTGTTCATTACGGCGTTGCTGTTGCACCGGGCTTCCGGTGCCACGGCCTTTTCCATCGGGCTGATCGTCAGCCATCAGGGGCGTGCGGGCGTGGCCAATACGATTGGCCCCCGGTTCGAAATCTTTCCCGTCGATATCCAGGTTGCGGCTGATGACACGTTCAAGACGCTGCACGCGCGCTGTGCGGGCGCGGTGCTGACCACCCTGCGCCATGCCAAGCCGGGCTGCGCACCTGACGGCGCTATCGACGCCGTGGTCAACCTGATCCCCGCCACGGTCGTGCCAGACCGGTTTCTGGGCCACGAAATCTTGGTCAGCTATCTGCAATCGGGCGCGATTGATCCCAGCCACGCGCTGCGCCTGCATGTGTCACCCTATGCCCAGAGGCCTGATGCGCCCGCAGGCCAGACACTTGCGCTGGATGTGGCGGCGGACGGGGCAGGGGGCTGTGCGCCTGGTCAGATCGCCGGACATGTGCAACGCCTGATGTCCCACGCCGTGACGGACCCGGATGCGGTGATTGCAGCGGCTGACATTCTGTCGCCTGACGAACATCGGACCCTGGCCGACTGGGGCATTGGCGACCAGCCCCAGTCTGCCCCGCCGTTGAACCAGGCGTTAGAGGGCGCGCTGAAAGGGGCCTTCCGCACGGTGCTGACGGACGGTGCCGTCCAGCTGACGGGTGATGCGCTGTGGTCCTGGGCGTTGGCCGTTGCCGCCGATCTTGAGCGTCAGAATGCGCCGGCGCGCATCGGGGTCGAACTGGACCCATCCGCCGCCGCGCTGGCCGCGATCTATGGCATCGTGCTGTCGGGTCGCGCCTTTGTGCCGATCCCGCCAGCGCACCCGCCCGCCCGCCGTCAACGCCTCTGTGATTTGGCCGGGCTGGCGGTGGTCTTGACCAACGCTGCTGACATTCTTGCGCTGCAAGGTGGGCCTCAGGCGACGCCCGCGCTGGATGATCCCAAGGCCGAGGCCTATGTCCTTTTCACGTCGGGTTCGACCGGGGATCCCCGTGGTGTGCCGATCTCGCGCGCCGGTCTGGCGGGGTATCTGACCCATGCGCTGCACAGCTATGTCACGCCGGGGGTCGCGCCGGTCGCGCCGCTGTTTGGGTCGCTGGGCTTTGATCTGACGCTGACGACGCTGTTTGCGCAGATCCTGGCCGGGGGCGAGGT
>DFBF01000006.1 GCA_002367285.1 Rhodobacteraceae bacterium UBA3087
ACGCTGAGACCTGCGCTGGGGGCCCTTCGGGAGCCCGCAGCGGGGATATTTACGGAAAGCTGAACCGGCACAGGCCCCTTTCAGTTTTCCGAAAGTGTCCCACCGGGGCCCGGGGGTGTGAAACCCTCGGGGCTGACAGTGAGACACACGGGATACTTGGGGAGAACCACATGACGATCAAACTTCACTGCTTCGGCGAAAGCGGCAATGCTTATAAGGCGGCGCTGACCTTAGAGCTTTCGGGACTTGAGTGGGAGCCGGTCTTTGTCGACTTCTTCAACGGTGCCACGCGCAGCCCCGAGTTTCTGGAGCTGAATTCGATGGGCGAAGCCCCGGTAATGGTGGACGGCGACGTGATCCTGTCGCAGTCCGGCGTGATCCAGGATTACGTTTCGTCAAAGTCCGGCAAACTGGGTGGCAAATCAGCCGCGGAACGGCGCGAAATCCTGCGTTGGCAGTTCTGGGACAATCACAAGATGTCCTCGCAGGCTGGCATGACGCGGTTCCTGATGAATTTCATCCCCGAAGACAAACGCCCTGCCGAGGTCATCGCCTTCATGCAGGGCCGCCTGAACGCAGCCTACAAGACGCTGGAACACGAGCTGGCCGACAAGAACTGGCTGGTCGGCAACGCGATGACCATCGCTGACATTTCCTGCTGCGGATATCTGTTTTACCCGGAACCCTTTGGCTTCATCCGCGCCGATTGGCCCAACATCGACACCTGGCTGAGCCAGATCGAAGAAACGCCCGGCTGGAAACACCCCTATGATTTGATGCCCGGCAGCCCCGCTGACCGCGCCTGACTTTGACAAAAGGAAAGCGACGAATGACCGAAGCCTATATCTATGACGCCGTGCGCACCCCGCGCGGTAAGGGCAAGAAAGACGGAACTCTGCACGAGGTGACCGCCGCCCGCCTGTCCGCCATCACCTTGAACGAGCTGGCAAATCGCAATGGTCTGACCGGCCACTTTGCCGAAGACGTGATCTGGGGCAACGTCACCCAGGTTGGCGAACAAGGTGCCTGCCTGGCGCGGTCTGCCGTGCTGTATTCCGACCTGGATGAACGTATTCCGGGCGTGTCGATCAACCGCTTCTGCGCCTCGGGTCTGGAAGCTGTGAACATGGCCGCCAACCAGGTGCGCGGTGGGGCTGGCAAAGCCTATATCGCCGGGGGCGTGGAAAGCATGAGCCGCGTGCCCATGGGCTCGGACGGCGGCGCGATTGCCGCTGATCCCTTCCTGGCCATGAAGACCTATTTCGTGCCGCAGGGCATCAGCTCGGACATCATTGCCACCGAATACGGCTTCTCGCGCGATGACTGCGACGCCTATGCGGTCGAAAGCCAGAAACGTGCCGCCCAGGCGCGCGCCGATGGCCGGTTCAAATCCGTCTTTACCGTGCGGGACCAGAACGGCCTGCCCATCATGGATCAGGACGAAATGATCCGCGAAACCTCGATGCAGACACTGGGGGGGCTGAACCCGTCCTTCAAGGCGATGGGCGAAGCGATGCCCGGCTTTGACGCCGTGGCCCTGCTGAAATACCCGCATCTGGAGCGCATCAACCACGTGCACCACGCGGGCAACAGCTCAGGTATCGCCGATGGCTCTGCTGCGATCCTGATCGGCAACAAGGAATTCGGTGAAGAATACGGGCTGAAGCCGCGCGCACGTGTGCGGGCCACGGCCAAGGTCGGCACCGATCCCACCATCATGTTGACCGGCCCCGTGCCCGCGACCGAACGCGTGCTGCAAGCCGCTGGCATGAACTTCGGCGACATCGACACGTTCGAAGTGAACGAAGCCTTCGCCAGCGTCGTGCTGCGTTTCATGCAGGCGTTTGACGCCGATCACGCCAAGGTGAACCCGAATGGCGGCGCGATCGCCATGGGCCACCCGCTGGGTGCCACCGGCGCCATGATCCTGGGCGCGCTGCTGGACGAAATGGAGCGGTCCGACCTGGAAACCGGTCTGGCCACGCTGTGCATCGGGTCCGGCATGGGTGCCGCAACCATCATCGAACGCGTGTAAGAGGAAGACGTATCAATGGCTGAATTCAACTATTCCGTTGACGCCGATGGCGTCGCCATCATCACTTGGGATCTGCCCGGAAAATCAATGAACGTGCTGTCGTTCAACGGTATGCAGGAACTGTCCGATCACGTCGACACCGCCCTGGCCGACGACGCCGTCAAGGGTATCGTGATCACCAGCGCCAAAAAGGACTTTGCTGGCGGCATGGACCTGAACGTGCTGGCAAAAATGCGCGCCGATGCGGGCGATGATCCCGCCAAGGGGCTGTTTGACGGCATCATGTCGATGCACGCTGCCCTGCGCAAAATCGAACGCGCGGGCATGGATGCCAAGACCAACAAGGGCGGCAAGCCGATTGCCTCGGCCCTGCCCGGCATTGCCATGGGCATCGGTCTGGAAATCCCGCTGTCGACGCACCGCATCTTTGCTGCTGACAATCCCAAGGCCAAGATCGGCCTGCCGGAAATCTTGGTCGGCATCTTCCCGGGCGCAGGCGGCACCACCCGCCTAGTTCGCAAAATGGGTGCGATGGGCGCGGCCCCCTTCCTGTTGGAAGGCAAGACCGTTTCGCCCGACAAGGCGAAGGCTGCTGGCCTGATTGACGAAGTTGTGCCCGCCGATGAGCTGTTGGCGAAAGCCAAGGAATGGGTTCTGAACGCAACCGATGCGGACATTGTGAAACCCTGGGACGCAAAGGGCTATAAAATGCCCGGCGGCGCACCCTATCACCCGGCCGGGTTCCAGACTTTTGTTGGCGCGGCTGCGATGATCCACGGCAAGACCAACGGCGTCTATCCCGCCGCCAAGGCCCTGCTGAGCGCCGTTTACGAAGGCGCCATGGTGCCCTTCGACGACGCCCTGCGCGTTGAGGCCCGTTGGTTCGTCAACGTCCTGATGAACCCCTCATCGTCCGCCATGATCCGGTCGCTGTTCATCAACAAGAGCGCCTTGGAAAAAGGCGCAGTGCGTCCCAAGGACGTGGC
>DFBF01000237.1 GCA_002367285.1 Rhodobacteraceae bacterium UBA3087
CATGACCATCGGGCTTTCATGCGCGTGATCATGCGTGTGCTTGTCGCCGCGCGCGTCGCCATAGAAGGTCATGAACATCAGTCGCCAGGAATAGAAGCTGGTGAACAACGCCGCGATAACCAGCATCCAGAAGGCATATCCGCCCTGGGTGCCCGCAAAGGCGCTTTCGATAATCGCATCTTTCGACAGGAAGCCGGCGAAACCAATCGTGGTCAGCGGAATGCCAACCCCGGTGATGGCCAGCGTACCGATCATCATCGCCCAGAACGTCATGGGCAGTTTCTTCCGCAGCCCGCCGTAATTGCGCATGTCCTGTTCGTGGTGCATGCCGTGGATGACCGACCCGGCCCCCAGGAACAACATCGCCTTAAAGAAGGCGTGGGTGAACAGGTGGAACATGGCGACCGAATAGACGCCGACACCAGCGGCCACGAACATGTACCCCAACTGGGACATGGTCGAATAGGCGATGACGCGTTTGATGTCGTTTTGCACCAGACCTATGGTCGCGGCGACAAAGGCGGTCGAGGCGCCTAGGAAGACGATGAACGCAGTAGCCTGCGGCGCGTATTCCATCAAGGGCGACATGCGGCAGACCAGGAAGACCCCGGCGGTGACCATGGTCGCGGCGTGGATCAGCGCCGACACAGGCGTCGGACCTTCCATCGCGTCGGGCAACCACGTGTGCAGGAACAGCTGCGCCGATTTGCCCATGGCTCCGACAAACAGCAGGAAGGCCAGCAGGTTGGCAGCGTTCCAGTCACGCCACAGGAAATGCAGATCCATCTCCGCCAGCGCGGGGGCGGCGGCAAAGATGTCGTCGAACTTGATGCTGTCTGTCAGCCAGAACAGACCAAGGATGCCCAGGGCGAAGCCAAAGTCACCCACACGGTTGACCACGAACGCCTTGATGGCGGCGGCGTTTGCGCTGGGTTTCTTGTAATAAAAGCCGATCAGCAGGTACGAGGCAACGCCCACGCCTTCCCAGCCAAAAAACATCTGAAGCAGGTTATCAGCGGTCACCAGCGCCAGCATGGTGAAGGTGAAGAAGGACAGATAGGCAAAGAACCGGGGGCGATAGCTTTCGCCTTTGAACTGCGGATCATCGGCCATGTAGCCCATGGAATACATGTGAACCAGCGATGACACCGTGGTCACGACCACCAGCATGATCGCAGTCAGACGGTCCAGGCGGATCGCCCAGTCAACCGACAGCGTGCCGGACTGAACCCAGTCCAGAATGTGGATTTGTTGCGTGTGGCCGTCGTGGGTCAGGAAGACGACCCAAGACAGGAACGCGGCCAGAAACAACAGCGCTGTTGTCAGGTATTGCGCGCCCTTGTCGCCAATGAAACGGTGCCCGAAGCCCGCAATCAGCGCGCCCAGCAGCGGGGCAAAGAGGATGATGCTTGCCATGTCTCTTAGCCTTTCATCACGTTGACATCTTCAACCGCGATCGTGCCACGGTTGCGGAAGAAGCTGACCAGAATGGCCAGGCCAATCGCGGCCTCGGCCGCAGCGACGGTCAGGATGAACAGGGTAAACACCTGCCCGACCAGATCATTCAGATACGAGCTGAAGGCGACCAGGTTGATGTTCACCGCCAGCAGCATCAGCTCGATCGACATGAGCAGAATGATGATGTTCTTGCGGTTCAGGAAAAGCCCGAAAACGCCGATGACGAACAACGCCGCCGCCACGCTCAGGTAATGTTCAAGTCCAACCATATCGTCCCTCTGGGCTTTTGCCCGTTTCTTGTCGTTCTTGGCCCGAGATGCCCCGGACCCTTGTCTTGTCTCGGCCCCGTTGGGCCATCCGGGTTGGACTTACAGCCCCTGCCCCGGTTTCACGTCAATCACGTCCATGGCTTTCGCCGGGTCGCGGTGCATTTGCGCAATCACGTTCTGGCGTTTCACGTTTGTGCGGTGGCGCAGCGTCAACACGATGGCGCCGATCATGGCGACCAACAGGATCAGACCGGCCAGCTGGAACAGCAGGATGTAATCGGTGTACAGGATCTGACCCAGCGCCAGCGTGTTATGCGTGTCTTCCAGGGCTGGTGCGATGGCCGCGCGCGCGCTTTCGGCGCCGTCAGCGAACTGCCACACACCCAGAACCGCGCCCAGTTGCATCAACAACACGACCCCGATCAGCATGGCCAGCGGCACAGATTTGGCCATCTCGGCCTTAAGTTCGGCAAAATCGACGTCCAGCATCATGACGACGAACAGGAACAGCACCGCGACCGCGCCGACATAGACGATGATCAACAGCATCGCGACGAATTCCGCGCCCAGCAGGACGAACAATCCGGCCGCGCCCAGGAAGGATGCGATCAGCCACAGGACCGAGTGCACGGGGTTCTTTGACACCACCGTAAACAGGCCCGACGCCACCGTCGTGATGGCAAAGATGTAAAATGCGATATCGGCGACGCTCATGCGCTGCCCTCCTCGTTCTCGTCAAAGACGCTCTGCGCCAGTTCCAATGCGCGGTTCATGGCCGGAAGGCCGCCCAGCATCGACATTTGATAGATCACCTCGGCGATCTCTTTTTGCGTGGCACCCGCTTCAATGGCATGGCGCACGGTCATTTTTACCTGTGCATCCGCCTGCGCCCCCAGCACGGTCAGACCGGCCAGCGTGATCAACATGCGGGTTTTGGCATCCAGCCCGTCCTTGTTGAAGGCGTTGCCAAACATCATGTCCATCATGTCTTTCGGCATGGTCGGCATGAGCTTGTCCAGACCCTGGGGCTTGAACGTCTCCAGCGCAGGGTTGAAGGAGCGAAGCATCTCCTGCCCCTGCGCCATCATGTCTGCATATAGTTTGGAGAAATCGTTCATCGGTACGGTGCATCCAGTTCAAGGTTGCGCGCGATCTCAGCTTCCCAGCGTTCGCCGTTGGCCAGCAGTTTTTCCTTGTCGTAAAACAGCTCTTCGCGCGTTTCGGTGGCGTATTCGAAATTCGGCCCCTCGACGATTGCGTCCACCGGGCAGGCCTCTTGGCAGAAGCCGCAATAGATGCATTTCGTCATGTCCAGGTCATAGCGCGTGGTGCGGCGCGAGCCGTCATCGCGCGGTTCGGCGTCGATGGTGATCGCCTGGGCCGGGCAGATTGCCTCGCACAGTTTACAGGCGATGCAGCGTTCTTCGCCATTGGGGTACCGGCGCAGCGCGTGTTCACCGCGAAAACGCGGGCTCAGCGGGCCTTTTTCATGCGGGTACATCAACGTCGCCTTGGGCTTGAAGAAGTATTTCAGACCCAGCTTGAAGCCGACAATGAAGTCGTACAGCAGAAAGTATTTCGTTGCGCGTGCGTAATCGAATGCCATTGATCAGCCCCCCACGGTCCAGCGCACATAGGCGCCCCAGAACAGCCCGTATTGGGCGAAGAATGCGACCAGAACGACCCAGGCCAGCGACATGGGGAGGAAAACTTTCCAGCCAATGCGCATCAGTTGGTCATAGCGGTAACGCGGCGTGATGGCTTTCACCATCGAGAAGATGAAGAAGAAGAACACGATCTTGATGAACAGCCAGATGATGCCATCGGGCAGTGCTTCGATCGGGCTGAGCCAGCCGCCAAAGAACAGGGTCGAGATCAGCGCGCACATCATGACGATGGCCACATATTCGCCGATCATGAACAGCAGGAACGGGGTGGATGAATATTCGACCTGATACCCAGCGACCAGTTCCGATTCAGCCTCGGGCAAATCGAACGGCGGGCGGTTGGTTTCGGCCAGCGCCGAGATCAGGAACAGGAACACCATCGGGAAGTGCGGCAGCCAGTACCAGCTGAAGATGCCCGCGCCGTCCTGTGCCATGACGATGTCGCCAAAGTTCATGGACCCGGTTGAGATGATGATGCCGATGATGATCAGACCAATGCTGACCTCATAGGAAATCATCTGGGCCGCCGAGCGCAGCGCGCCCAGGAACGGGTATTTTGAGTTCGATGCCCAGCCGCCCATGATCACGCCGTAAACTTCCAGCGATGAGACGGCGAAAACGAACAGAACCGCGACGTTCAGGTCGGCCAGAACCCAGCCATCATTGAACGGGATCACCGCCCAGACAGTCAGCGCCAGCACAAAGGACATCATCGGTGCCAGCAGGAACACAAAGCGATCCGCGCCCGCCGGAATGACGATTTCCTTCAAGATGTATTTCACGAAATCCGCGAAGGATTGCAGCAGACCAAAGGCGCCCACCACGTTGGGGCCCTTGCGCATTTGCACAGCCGCCCAGATCTTTCGGTCGCCCCAAAGCAGGAAGGCCAGCGCCACCAGCAGCGGCACCACGATCAAAAGGCTTTGACCCAGGATGAGCAGGAAAATGCCCAGGTTCGTCGTTGTGAAGAATTCAACCATGTCTCATCATGCCCTTAGACCGTCGGTATCCCGTTTTCGATGCAGTTCTGGACGGTGACTTCTGCGTCAATCGTCTTCAAACCTCGCGGCAACGCGGCTGAGATGGTATAAACAGCATCTCCGGCCCAAACGCTACCGTTCTTGTCCACATTTGTGCGCACATGGCGCGCAAATCCGTATCCACGGATCAACGCATATTGCGCCGCCGCACATTCGCCATAGGCCGCGACGTCTTGATTGTCGCGCGCCCCTGTCATGTTTACCTGAAACGACACCAGATCGCCGTCCAGAAGACGCGTTTCAATGCCCTTATACGCCGGCGCGAAAGGGGTACCGCCGTCAACCGACGCCCCCTGTGGCGCACAGGCCGCCAGACTGCTGATCGCAGCTGAGGCCAAAGCGTATGTGGACATCTTGCGCATCATTATTCTGCCGCCACCTTGATGTTCGTGCGCGCCTTGGCCAGGGCCGATGCTTCGGCCATGACTTCAGAGGCCCGTGCAATCGGGTTGGTCAGATAAAAGTCTTTGATCGCATTGATGAACGTCGCCTTGGCTGGTTTTTTCAGCGGCTCGCGGCTCCAGTCGTTTTCGGCGATCTGATCGACCTTGCCCAGATGCGGGATGGCTTCAACCAACGCACGGCGCAGGGCCGCCTGGCTGTCCCAGGGCTGGGTCGCGTCCAGCTCAGCGCTGAGTGCGCGCAGGATGGCCCAGTTTTCCTTGGCCTCGCCCACCGGGAAGGCCGCGCGCAGCGCCAGCTGAGGCCGCCCTTCTGTGTTGACGAACAACCCACCCTCTTCGGTGTAGGCCGCGCCCGGCAGGATCACGTCGGCGCGGTGTGCACCGCGGTCCCCGTGGCTGCCCTGATAGATCACAAAAGCGCCTTTGCCGACTTCGACTTCGTCCGCGCCCAGGTTGTAAACCACGTCGGCCCCGTCCATCGCAGCGGAGATGCCGCCTTCGGTGACACAGCCCACATCCATCGCGCCCACGCGCCCGGCGGCCGTGTGCAGCACCATGAATTTTGCACCCAGTATTGCGCTCAGCGCCATGGTTTGGCTCAGCACCGCTGTACCATTTTCACCGCGCAGCCCGCCTTGGCCCAGAATGACGATCGCGCCCTCTTTGGCCTCGGCCTCTTTCAGCAGTCGCATAAGAAAGC
>DFBF01000085.1 GCA_002367285.1 Rhodobacteraceae bacterium UBA3087
CAGCGACAGGCCCAGCAACAGCGTATAGAGACGGCGCGAGACAGCTTCGCCGACCAGAATGGCCAGCGTTCGCCGTCCGCCGCGCGCGTCCGTGGCGCGGTCGCGGTGGTTGTTGATCAACAGAACCGCCGCCGCCGGAAGGCCGGTGACAACGCCCAGCCCGACCGCCTGTGCGCCAATCACCTGCCCGTGCAGAAAAACGGTGCCGCAGACGGCCACAACGCCGAAAAAGGCGATGACCAAAAGCTCTCCGAACGGCGTGCCGGACAGGGGGCGTGGGCCCATCGAATAAAAGAACCCCAGCGCCAGGGATACAAGGCCGATGGCGATGATCGCAGGGCCGCCGATCAGGGTCAGATACAGGCCCAGCAGACAGGCCAGCGCGAAAGACGCCGCCGCCACGCGGCGCACTTGGGTCGCGGGCAACAGCCCCAGCGCGGTCAGCCGAGGCGGCCCCAGCCGCTCAGGCCCATCCACGCCGGACGACGCGTCGGCCGCATCATTCCACAGGTTCGTGCCAACCTGAATGGCCGCCGCCGCGCCCATGGTGGCCAGCATCACATCCAGGTGCCAGGCGCCCGTTTGGGCGGCCAGCCAGCTGCCCGCCGCCACGGGGGCCAGCGACAGGCCCAGCGTTTTCAGACGTGCCGCAATGACCCACAACACCGGGCGCGGCAGGCGCGACAGCCTGTCGATCAGGACGCTCTGTGTCACGGTGGTTGTTGTCATTCGACCTCGGCGACATGCAACACGGCCACTCCGAACATGAAGCGCCGCGTCTGGGTTACACGGAACCCCGCGCCCTCAAGCTCGCGACTGATGTCACCTGCGGCCGGAAAGCGGCGGATCGATTCCACAAGATACGAATAGGCGCCCTTGTCACGCGCCACAAGCGCCCCCAGTGCGGGGATGACATACCGCGAGTGCACCCCGTAAAAGGGGGCAAACCACGCAGCGGGGCGCGAAAACTCCAGCAACACAAGGCTACCGCCCGGTGTCAGAACGCGGGCGCATTCCTCCAGCGCCTTGCGCGGATGGGTCATGTTGCGCAAGCCAAAGGACAGGGTGATGCCCGTCACGCTGGCAGCGTCCAGCGGCAGGGCCTCGGCCTCGGCGTGAAGGTATTCCACCGTGTCACCGCCCCGCACGCGGGCCTGCTCCAACATGCCCGCACTGGCATCCGAAATGATCACCTGACGGCCGGGATCGGCGGCCTTTACGGCCAACCCGATGTCGCCCGTGCCACCGGCAAGGTCCAACAAGGCGCCTTCGCGCCCGGACAGGCGCGACAGGGCAACCCGCACCATGGTGCGTTTCCACAACCGATGCAGGCCAAAGCTCATCAGGTCGTTCATCAGGTCGTAATGCGGCGCGATCCGGTCAAACAGCGCGTTCACTTCGCTGCGCCGTTCGCCTTCGCCCACCACACGATTGCCAAAGGTTGCGCGCAGTTCGTCCAGGTGCTGTGCCCGGTCGGGGGTCGCCTGGGTCATGTGTCATCCTCGGCCTGGTCAATCAGGCTGCGCAGCCATCGCCCGGAGATCCAGGCGAAGGGCACGCCGAACACCAGCCCCAAGATGGCCGAAGTTTGCGTGCTGATCGCCGTAAGGCCGATCGCCTGCACCATCAGCCCAATGAAAAACAGGTTCACCGCCGCCGCGCCCGCTGCGAAGGGATACATCACCACCGCCAGTTTCCAGACCGGCCAGCGCCCCTCTGCCACAGCGCCGCTCATTTCGCGCGGAACACCGTGCGCTGCACTGCGACCAGCGCCAGAATCAGGGCAATCGCAGCACCGGCCAACCACAAAGTGGCCCCGCCAACGGCGTGTGAATGACCGTCAATCACCGCTTCACGCAGCGGCGTATGATCATGGTGCGCCAGGGCAGGCATGGCCCAGAGGCTTATAAACAAGGTCGTAAGGCGGGTTCGCACGTGCATTCTCCGATTTTCCGAATGTGTCCATCTTAAAGGGTTGCGCAACGCAAGGCTTGATTTCCATCAATCGGCAGCAAACAATCCCCCAAGTTCGCGCTTTTTCCTTGTATCCGAGTGACCGACTGCCTACACGCGCGGATTGACTGGGGGATGTTCGACGTGCTCACCGAATCTGAACTGAAAAAGGCCAAACGCTCGGTTCTGTTTAACAACGTACCGGACGGGATGCTGGCCGAATTGCTGGCCGACTGCCACAAGCGCCGCGTGCCGCGTGGGGGGACCTTGTTCGTTCAGGGCGACCCGGCGACCAATATGTACGTGATCCTGGAAGGCTGCGTAAAACTGATCCGCATCACTCCAGGGGGCGACGAAATCGTCGTGGCGGTCTATTCCGAAGGCGACAGTTTCGGCGAAGCCGTGGCCTTGAAGGGCGGCGAATATCCCGTCACGGTCGAAGCGGTGCAAGACAGCGTTCTGGTGCAGGTCGAGGCCCGCATCGTGTTTGACACCCTGCGCAGTGACCCCGACCTGGCGGTTGCCATGCTCAGTTCCACCTTCAGCCACTTGCATGAACTGGTGATGGAGATCGAAAACCTGAAGGCACTGAACGGCGCACAGCGTCTGGCGACCTTCCTGATTTCGCTGGCCCCGGTCGAAGAAGGTGCCTGCACGCTGGTGCTGCCTTATGACAAGATGCTGATCGCCAAACGCCTAGGCATGAAGCCCGAAAGCCTGTCACGCAGCTTTGCCAACCTGCGCGAACAGGGCGTGACAGTCTCACGTCAAAGCGTTGCAGTGAACGATGTCGGGCGCCTGAAGGGTTTTGTCTCGGATGACGACGACGAGTTGCGCGGACGCAAGTCGCACTAAAGCGCCAGGGGCAGCAGGTAGAGCCCGAAGGCCGCCAGCACAAAGATCGTGACAATCGCGTTAAAGCCGCGCCGGAAGGTGGGCGCCTGGGCCAGGCCCAGATATTGCGACAGGATCACACGTGCTTTTACCATCGACAACACCAACACCGTGGCCACAAAAACGATCCCGGCGCGTGGCACCAGGTCGGCCAACAGCGTGGTGCAGATGCTCAGCCCAATCAGGATGGCAAAGGCGCGATTCAGGTGGATCATTTTCATCTCAGCGCACCAGATAGATGATGGGGAACAGCAGCACCCAGACCAGATCGACCATGTGCCAAAAGGCCGCTCCGGCCTCCAGGTTGCGCGGACTGGGCCAGCGCATCAGCAGGGCGAAGATGACCAGACCGGCGACCACATGCATGGCGTGAAAGCCGGTCAGCAG
>DFBF01000083.1 GCA_002367285.1 Rhodobacteraceae bacterium UBA3087
CCATGGCCCATTCGATGGCAAAGGACAGATCGCGCGACACGGCGGCGCGCGCGCGCAGGCTTTCCAACCCGACCAGCACCAACGCGGGCCACAGGCCGGGCGGGCGTTGAAACAGCATATCGGCGGTCAGAAACACTGCCGCGACCAGCAGGACGGGCACATAATCAGACCGCCGCATCGCCCAGGCGAATGTCAGGCACAACAGGACATCGGGGCCGGGAAAGCGCCCGCCACCAATATCCAGCGGCACCAGGCGGACAAAGATGATCAGCCCGGCCAGCCCGACGAACAACAGGCGATACAGCCACCGTTGCAGGGTCAGACGGTCGATCATTCGCTGGCCTCCTCAATCGGGGCGGCGGCCACGGGGGGCAGCGGATTGGTCACCACCATCGCGCCGGGATCGGTGATCGCCTCGGCCCCATGGCTGCGCAACAGGCGCAGGAATTCCAACCGTTCGTAGTCAGCCGCCAGGCGCACGCGCAGGCGCCGGTCGCTGCCTTGCGCGACATGGCCAACCAACAGGCCCGCCGGAAACACACCGCCATCGCCCGAGGTGACGACCCGGTCGCCGGGGCGCACCAGATCGGGGTTTTCCAGAAACTCGACCGGCGGCGCGGATGAATTGTCGCCGACCAACAGCACCGATTGCCCCGAGGGCTGGATCAACACCGGAATGCGGCTGTTGCTGTCGGTCACCAGGATGACACGGCTGGTCTGATCCCCGACGCCGGAAATGCGGCCGACCAGGCCGACGCCATCCATTGCCGCCCAGCCATCCAGCACGCCATCGCGCGCGCCGATATTCAACAGCACGGACTGGCGAAAGGGCGACCCTGAATCCGCCAGCACCACGCCCGTCACATAGGACAGCCGCGCGTCCAGCCGCACGTTGTTCAGGTCCAGCAGCTTGGCGTTTTCCTGCTCCAGCTGCAACGCGGCCTCTTTCCAGGCCTTCATCTGCTGCAACTCGCGGCGCAGTTCCTGGTTCTGTTCATAAATACGGGCGTAGCTTTGGAAATCTTCGACCATGCCCGCGACTTTTGTCACCGGCACCAGCGCCCAGTCAAACGATGGCACGACCTTGTCGACCAGGGCGGCACGGAACCGTTCGACGCGCGGGCTGTCGATGCGCCACAGCAGGAAGGTTCCCAACAGCAACAGCACCAGAAACCCGACCAGGATATGCCGGATCGGGCGGACATAGTCCTCGCTGTTGCCTCGCTCTTTTGCCAATACGGCCTCCCGCGCGGGGGTGGATCAGGGGTGGATCAGCTGTCGTAGTCGATGACGTGACGCAGTTGCTTTTCGTACTCCAGCGCCTTGCCGGTGCCCAGAGCCACGCAATTCAAACTTTCGTCAGCCACGGAAATGGCCAGGCCGGTCTGTTCGCGCAGCGCCAGGTCCAGTTCGCCCAGCAACGCGCCGCCGCCGGTCAGCATGACGCCGCGATCAACGATATCGGCGGCCAGATCGGGCGGGGTGGCTTCCAGCGCGGTCATCACCGCTTCGCAGATCTGCTGCACCGGTTCGGCCAGCGCTTCGGCGACCTGGGCCTGGTTGATTTCGGTTTCTTTCGGCACGCCGTTCAACAGGTCACGACCGCGGATCTGCATCGAGGCGCCGCGCCCGTCATCAGGCATGCGCGATGTGCCGATCGAAGTCTTGATCCGTTCCGCCGTGCTTTCCCCAATCAGCAGGTTCTGCTGGCGGCGCAGATAGGAGATGATCGCTTCGTCCATGCGGTCACCACCAACGCGGACCGAGCGCGCATAGACGATATCGCCCAGCGACAGAACCGCGACTTCGGTGGTGCCGCCGCCGATGTCCACGACCATGTTGCCGGTCGGGTCGGTGATCGGCATGCCCGCGCCAATGGCGGCGGCGATCGGTTCGGCGATCAGGCCGGCCTTGCGCGCGCCAGCGGTCAGAACCGATGTGCGGATCGCGCGTTTTTCGACCGGGGTCGCGCCATGGGGCACGCAGACGATGATTTTCGGTTTGGAAAAGGTGGTGCGTTTGTGGACCTTGCGGATGAAGTGTTTGATCATTTCTTCCGCGCTGTCGAAATCGGCGATCACACCTTCGCGCATCGGGCGAATGGCCTCGATCGAGCCCGGCGTGCGGCCCAGCATCAGCTTGGCATCTTCGCCCACGGCCAGCACCTTTTTCACGCCATCCTTGACGTGATAGGCCACGACGGACGGTTCATTCAGAATGATGCCCTTGCCTTTGACATAGACCAGCGTATTCGCGGTCCCCAAGTCAATCGCCATATCCGTTGAAAACAAACTCGAAAGCCCAGCCATGCGCAGCATATCCCGTGGTTAAAAACCCAAATGGGCCCGCGACTCCCTCGCGTCCGGACCGTGGGTTGTTATAGGCGGGCGCGGCGGACAGGAAAAGGGGGAAGGCCCGATGGGTGGGCACCTTTTCGCCAGTGCGGCCTTGGGCAAGGCGTTGAAAACAGACTCGAATGTTGGATTCAGACACGTTCAGGGTAGATTTCCGGGGTCCTACCCCGGCAAATTATCGGAATCAGACCAATTGGCCTTTTTCAATCATCCCTGGGTCGGCCAACGATGATGGTCGTCATCTATGACGAAAACATGGACATGTTGCGAGCCATGGTCGCGCATGTGCGGGTGATCCGAGGCAAGGTCCGGGTGGTCGTGGAGCGGGGCATCAGGCGTGCCAGCAGGCCAGAACCAGCGCGCAAGCCCCACGCCGATCAACGCCATCAGCCCCAGAACCGCCATCGTTGCGGGCAGGCCAATGCGCGGGCCAAGGGCACCGGCCAGCGGATAGGTCACCAGCCAACAGGCATGGGACAGCGCGAATTGCGCGGCGAACAGCGCCGGGCGGTCGGCCTCGTGAGAGGACACGCGCAACAGCCGTCCTGAGGGCGTCAGCACCGCCGACCAGGCGACCCCGATCAGCGCCCAGAGGAGCAGAATTGCGTTCCAGGGTGGCAAGGCCACGGACATCCAGGCCGCCGCGCCCAGCGACAGGATCACCAGCGCGATGCCTGCGGGCATCATGACCTGACGGTCCGACAGGCGGTCCAACAGGCGGGGCAGGATCAGGGCCGCCGCCATCGACCCCAGCCCAAAGGCCGCCATCGCCATCGCCAGTGCGCTGTCGTCCAACCCATAGGTGGATTTCGCCAGCACCACAGTGTTGACCAAGACAAAGGCCCCCACCGCCGCCACCGCCAGGTTCAGCGACAGCAATCCGCGCAGGCGCGGTGTGGCCAGATAAATCCGGCTGCCCCGCGTCAGACGTTCGCGAAACGGCTGCGGGCGGGTGGCCTGGGTTTGCGGCGGCACGGCGGCGCTCAG
>DFBF01000184.1:0-4076 GCA_002367285.1 Rhodobacteraceae bacterium UBA3087
CAACTCGGGCGGGCCGCTGTTCAATATGGACGGTCAGGTGATCGGCGTGAATACGGCAATCCTGTCGCCCAACGGTGGGTCGATCGGCATCGGCTTTGCCATGTCGTCGGCGGTTGTTGAACGCGTCATTGATCAGCTGAAGGAATTCGGCGAAACGCGGCGCGGCTGGCTGGGGGTTCGCATCCAGGACCTGACCGACGATATCGCCGAAGCCATGGGTCTGGACAGTGCCAAAGGCGCGCTGGTCACCGATGTGCCCGATGGTCCGGCCAAAGAGGCTGGCATGCAGGCGCAGGACATCATCCTGTCCTTTGATGGCATCAATGTCGAAGACACCCGCGACCTGGTGCGCCAGGTGGGCAATGCGCCCGTCGGCAAGGCTGTGCGCGTCATGGTGATGCGCGATGGTCAGACCCAGACGTTGAAGATCACCTTGGGCCGACGCGAAGACGCCGTTGCACAATCGGATACGGATGAGACACCTGAAACCCCGGATGCGCCGGTCCAGAAAACTCTGCTGGGCATGGAGTTGATCGAACTGAGCGATCCGCTGCGCGAAGAGCTGGGCCTGACCCCCGGCGACACGGGCTTGGTCGTGCGCCAATTGGCCGAAGACACTGAAGCCTTTGAAAAGGGGCTGCGCGCCGGTGACGTGATCACCGAAGCCGGACAACAGAAGGTGGTGACGATTGCCGATCTGGAAGGCCGGATCGAGGCCGCCAATGACGGGGGGCGCAAGTCGATCCTTCTGTTGGTGCGTCGCGGTGGCGAGCCGCGGTTCGTCGCCTTGTCCCTGAAGTAAGCGCGAAGAAAAACCCCCGCTTTTCGGGCGGGGGCCAGTCACACTGCGGGTCGTCCGGTTTGGGCGGCCCGTTTCTTTTATGCGTGTCGCTTACATCGCTTCGATGTCGGCACGAGTCAGCCCGATGTCAGACAATTCGCGGTCTGTCAGTTTGGACAGGGCATTGCGGGTTACGCGCGCGTCATTCCAGGCCGCGATGGTGCCAAACGCGTTGGCAAAAGCGGTGGACAGACGGCCCCCGAAGGAGCGACCGGCGACGGGCAGGTGGGTCGTTTCGAAAGCAGCCATTGTTTTGTCCTTCTATGTGTAAACTGGCCTGTGCAATATCGCACTGGCCGCACTTAGAGCCGAAAAAGCGGGCAAACAAGCGTCAGAATTGCATGTCTCTTATGCAGTTTATGCATCAGTCGTTTTTGGCATATGGCGGTGTCGTGAACAGACCCGGTCGGAGTCTGAAAATGTCGTTTTCCACACCGCCAAAGGCGAAAACGACCCAAATTCATCGAATGTTCATTTTGATGAAAAATACCTTACGTTCTGGTGGATGTTCGCGTTTCGTGCTAACTGTGCTGCAAAAGCAACAAGAGCAGGGGCGTAGATGCGGATATTGGGCATTGATCCGGGGCTGAGGAACATGGGCTGGGGCGTCATCGACACAGATGGGGTGCGCATGAGCCATGTGGCGAACGGCGTGGTGCATTCAACAGGCACCGAACTGCCGGAACGCCTGCTGTCGCTGCACCGCCAGCTGACCGATGTGTTGCAGCGTTTTGCGCCCACCACGGCCGCCGTTGAGCAGACCTTTGTGAATAAGGATGGCGTTGGCACGCTGAAACTGGGCCAGGCGCGCGGCATTGCGTTGCTGGTGCCCGCGCAGGCCGGGCTTGAGGTCGGCGAATACGCCCCCAACAAGGTCAAGAAAACCGTCGTTGGTGTGGGCCATGCGGACAAGCGACAGGTCGAACACATGGTGCGCCTGCAATTGCCGGGCTGTGACATTGCCGGGCCGGACGCCGCCGACGCCTTGGCGATTGCGCTGTGCCATGCCTATTACGCGCGCAGTGGCGGGTCGTTGGAACAAGCACTGAAGAGGGCCCGCGCATGATCGGACGTATCGCAGGACGGATCGAATACCGCGCCGAGGATCACGTGCTGATCGATGTGCGCGGGGTGGGCTATCTGGTCTATGTGTCTGACCGGACCATGGCGGCGCTGCCGGGCAACGGTGAAGCCGCCGCATTGTACACCGAAATGTTGGTGCAGGAGACGAACCTGCAACTGTTCGGCTTTCTGTCGCTGGTCGAAAAGGAATGGCACCGGTTGCTGATCAGCGTGCAGGGGATCGGCGCCAAGGCGTCGATGTCGATCCTGTCGACGCTGGGGGCTGATGGCGTTAGTCGGGCGATTGCGCTTGGCGACTGGAATGCGGTCAAGGCGGCCAAGGGGCTGGGGCCCAAGACGGCGCAGCGCGTGGTGAACGAGTTGAAGGACAAGGCCCACGCGGTCATGGCCATGTCGAACGAAGGCACGCCGACCCCGCCCAGCGACGATGTCGAGGTGATCGACGCCCCGACGCCCAAAGCCCCCGCCGCAGCGGCCCCAAACCTGGCGGCCCAAAGCGAGGCTTTGTCCGCACTGGGCAACCTGGGCTATGGTCCCGGCGACGCGGCAGGCGCGGTGGCGCAGGCCCTGGGCGAAGACCCGGGTGCCGACACCGCCACACTGATCCGCGCCGCGCTGAAACTGCTGGCCCCGAAAGGGTGAGACGATGACCGAACCCGATCCCACCCTACGCCCTGAGCCGCGCCCAGAAGACAAGATGGGGATGGATGCCGACCGCGCGTTGCGGCCGCAAACGCTGGGCGATTTTATCGGTCAGGCCGAAGCCCGCGCCAACCTGCGGGTGTTCATCCAAAGTGCGCGCCAGCGGGGCGAGGCGATGGATCATGCCCTGTTTCATGGTCCCCCCGGCTTGGGCAAAACAACGCTGGCACAGATCATTGCGCGCGAACTTGGCGTGAACTTTCGTATGACAAGCGGTCCGGTGCTGGCCAAGGCGGGCGATCTTGCGGCGATCCTGACCAATTTGGAACGCAATGACGTGTTGTTCATCGACGAAATTCATCGCCTGAACCCGGTGGTCGAAGAAATCCTGTACCCCGCGCTGGAAGATTTCGAACTGGATCTGGTGATTGGCGAAGGCCCCGCCGCGCGAACGGTGCGGATTGAACTTCAACCCTTCACGCTGGTCGGGGCCACCACGCGGCTGGGCCTGTTGACCACGCCGCTGCGCGACCGGTTCGGCATTCCGACGCGTCTGCAATTCTATACCGTCGAGGAGTTGCACCAGATCGTCACCAAGAATGCGATCAAGCTGGGCGCACCGGCGGACGACGAAGGTGCCCGCGAGATCGCCAAACGGGCGCGTGGTACGCCGCGCATTGCTGGACGGCTGCTGCGTCGGGTGCTGGATTTTGCCGTGGTCGAAGGTGACGGTGTCATCACCCGAGATCTGGCCGATAACGCCCTGACCCGGTTGGGGGTCGACCACCTTGGCCTGGATGGCGCGGATCGGCGGTATTTGCAGCTGATGGCGGATCATTATGGTGGCGGGCCGGTGGGGATTGAAACATTGGCCGCCGCGCTCAGCGAAAGCCGTGATGCATTGGAAGAGGTGATCGAACCCTTCCTGCTGCAACAAGGCCTGATCCAACGTACCCCACGCGGGCGCATGTTGGGGCAAAAGGCTTGGGCGCATCTGGGGTTGGACGCCCCGCACGTGCCTGAGAAAGCCGCGGGGCAGGGCCAGTTGTTCGGCGGCTAGACAAGACCGGGCAGCATTCCTACTCTGATCCCATTCAAATCGGAGATTTTCATGCGTTTCGCAGCCCTTGCCCTGTTTCTTTTGTCCTTGGGGGCCTCTATGGCCCTGGCCGACCTGCCGCGCGGGGATTTCAAACGGGCGGAAACAGCGCTTGGGGTGTTGGAGATCGCGGGACCCTGGGGCGATGAACAGTTGCTTTGGAATGGCGCGCCCTTGGGGGTCGGTAACTATAGCCTGAACATCGAAGGCGTCTATGGCGAAGCAGGGGCTTCTTTTGTCTGGGCCTTGGTCACGTCCCATGCAGGTGGAAATGCCTGTGATCCGCCGTTTCTGGTGTTTCGGTTCGGTCCCCAAGGGGTAAGGCGCACGGCCGAGCTGGGTGGATGTGGCGTGATACACGCGGCGCGTCTGCGGGGCGGGCGGTTTGAGGTTGACCATAGTGATGATCGC
>DFBF01000184.1:4152-4584 GCA_002367285.1 Rhodobacteraceae bacterium UBA3087
CGCTGTGCCCGCGCCGGTGGCCACGCCCGGCACGCGACCACAAGGGGGGGCGGAGGTTTTGCGATGGGTGGGCCAACATCCAACTGCCCCCTTGACGGACCCCGCGGAACGCCTGCGGTTTGCAACAATCATGTCGCCCGAAGACATGCAGGACTTGTATACGTTTTCCTCGGTCGCAAACGCCGTGGAACAGCGTGGCGATTGGGTGGTGGCGCGCGGCTGTTTTCCCCACCAGTGTAGCAGCAGCCGGGGCGGCTGGGCGATGCGGGTGTCAGACGGCGCGGTGGCGGCGTTCATGTTGACACTGGGCGCGCCGGATCGGCTGTTTGGGCTGGTCAACGACCCCACCGTGTGGGCGTTTATCGCCGAGTTGCGTTAGGTCGCATTGCTTGCGGTCGGCGCAAAGAGAACCTATGCCTCCGTCGGGGATAT
>DFBF01000184.1:4615-5909 GCA_002367285.1 Rhodobacteraceae bacterium UBA3087
GCACGGTGGGGGCGGCCCATTGTGCCGGTCGTGTTCGGGGTCGAAGACCAGACGTTGGAAATCGTCAAGGGCGCCATCGAGGCCGTGGTGACCCTGGCCGGGCACAGTATGGCTGAGACGGATCCCGAACTGGGCGCGAACCTGATGGTGTTTTTCTTTCGTGAATGGGATGAGCTTTTGGCGGTGCCCAAACTGGGCGAAATGATCCCGGATCTGGAGCCTTTGGTGGCGCGGCTGACGGCGGCGGATGCCAGCCAATATCGCGCGTTTCGCTTTGATGATCACCACGCAATCCAGGCCTGTTTCACCTTTGTGCGCATGGTGCCCAAAATGGCGGATCAGCCTGCCGAAACCCTGGCCCTGACCCAGGCGGTGCAGGCCATTGCGCTGTGGTCGGACACGGCGTTTTCGACGCAAAGTCCGTTGGCAATCCTGCCGGACTCCGGCGCGACGATCCTGCGCCCAGAGGTCGCCGCGCTGATCGCTGCCGCCTATCATCCCATGATGCCCGTGGCGGCGGATGACCCCAGCCACGCGCTGCGCCTGTTTGCCCGGATGCAAGCGGTGGAATGACGTGGGCGACGGGCCGATCATTCCTGGCGTGGTTCTGTTCTTTGCCCTAACGGGGGGCTGGGCTGGCAAAATGCAGGTCTTCCTGCTGTGTGCTGTATGGCGGGTCCCGATCCGTCGTTGGATGGCTTTTCTGCTGCGTTCTGTGCGTGGCGCCTTGCCTTATGTGTTGCCTGTCGGGACGATGGTTTTTTGGCTGCAAGAAACGGAACAAAACCTGAGCCTCGTTTCGATGACAGTGCTGTTTCTAACCGGTGCGCTTGCGGTCTTTGGGATGATGCTGGGCCTGAAAAACGCGTTGATTGCGCATCAGGTCTTTGATGCCGCGCTGCGTCGCTGGGCGGTGATCTGGGGCCGGGTCGTCGGGGCGGGCACGGCCATGTTTGTCACAGCTGTCTTCATTATTGGGGTGGGCGGATGAGGGCGTTTCTGGCCCTTCCTTTGCCTGAGGCGCTGCTGGCGTCGCTGTCGCGCTTGCAAGACGACCTGCCCGTCGGGCGCCTGATGGACGAGGACAATCTGCACCTGACCTTGTGTTTCCTGGGCGAGGTAGAGGAGCCAGCCCTGGTCGCCCTGCACGAGGCGCTGCAACAGCTGAAGGCCGCGCCGGTGCACCTGTCCCTGTCTGGCCTTGCACTATACGGCGGCAAACACCCAAGCGTTCTGGCAATCGAAGGGCAGGGGCCTGAGGCCTTGCAGCGCAAGCTGGTGGGCCTGTGCCACA
>DFBF01000184.1:6022-6370 GCA_002367285.1 Rhodobacteraceae bacterium UBA3087
ACACTGGACCAGGTCGCGCTGTACCGATCCGATCTGCACCCGGATGGCGCGCGGTATGAGATCCTGGCGCAATATCCTCTGGCCGGTTGATCCGCGCCGGTCAGTGCAACCGCGTGGTCGCGATCGGGCACCACTCTTCCCGGCTCTTGGCTTCCCCCCCGGTTTTCTGCATTCTGCCGTCACACCCCAGGCCCGAGGTTGCCATGCACAGATTTCCCATCCGCGTTTATTACGAAGACACCGATATGGCGGGCATCGTCTATTACGCCAATTACCTGCGCTATATCGAACGGGCGCGGTCTGATTGGGTGCGTGAAATGGGCATCGACCAGAACGCCATGCGCGACG
>DFBF01000184.1:6492-9309 GCA_002367285.1 Rhodobacteraceae bacterium UBA3087
CGGCTGTTTGAGGCCGTGGTGACCATCGTCACATTGGGCGAAAACGGTCAACCCGCACGTTTGCCTGCCAGCCTGCGCCGTTCGGTGCACTAAGCGCACCTGGCCAGCCGCCCGCGGGCTTGGCGGGCCAATTCGCTGCGGCTCGTGGCAAATTTCCGCCGTTTCCCGCCCTGAAACGGGCTTTTCCCGGCCCATGACGCGCTTTTGTTAGCTTTCCCCGTGATTATACGCTAGATTCAGGGCAATAAGGCTGTCCGGAGAGACGGCGGTATAGAGGCAGAGACATGGAAACGGAAACGCTTGCAGCGGCGGCGGAGATCGATTTCTCCTTCCTGGCGCTTTTTCTTCGCGCAACTTTGATGGTGAAACTGGTGATGATCCTGCTGATCGTCGCCTCATTCTGGTCCTGGGCCATCATCACCACCAAACTGATCGCCTTTCGCAAAGCCAAGGCGGCGTCCGCGCTGTTTGACCAATCCTTCTGGTCGGGTGAGCCGCTGGACGAGTTGTTCGACCAGATTGGCCCGACGCCCGAAGGCGCGTCTGAAAAGGTGTTCGCATCGGGCATGTTGGAATGGCGTCGCAGCCACCGCGAAGATGGTGGGCTGATCGCAGGTGCGCAGGCGCGTATCGACCGGTCGATGGATGTGGCGATTGCCAAAGAGGGCGAAAACCTGAACAACGGCCTGTCCTTTCTGGCGACCGTCGCGGCCACCGCGCCGTTCGTTGGGCTGTTTGGCACCGTCTGGGGCATCATGAACGCCTTTATCGAGATTGCGCAGCAACAAAACACCAACCTGGCCGTCGTCGCGCCGGGCATTGCCGAAGCCCTGATGGCCACCGGCCTGGGCCTGTTGGCCGCCATTCCCGCGCTGATCTTTTACAACAAGCTGAGCAGCGACAGCGACAATATTCTGGCGGGGTACGAAGCCTTTGCCGATGAATTCGCCACCATCCTCAGCCGTCAGTTGGACAGCTGAAATGGGGGGCGCGGTTCAACAATCTGGTGAGCGACGCGCAAGACGCGGCCGCCGCCGTGGCAAACACCGTCGTGTCATGGGTGAAATCAACATCACCCCCTTCGTCGATGTCATGCTGGTTTTGCTGATCATCTTTATGGTCGCAACCCCATTGATGACAGTGGGCGTGCCGGTCGAGCTGCCGAAAACGGCCGCCACGGCCCTGCCTGCGGTCGAGGAAGAGCCCCTGACCATCACCATCACCGCCGAAGGCGAGGTCCTGCTGCAAAAGACCCCGATTGCGCGCATGGAACTGGTCGCCAAGCTGCGCGCCATTGCGGTCGAACGCAATGACGACAAGGTGTTTTTGCGGGCTGATGGCGCGGTGCCCTACAAGGATGTTGCCCAGATCATGGGCGCGCTGAATGCGGGCGGGTTTCACAATATCGGCCTTGTGACCGATACCGGTGGGCCCAGCCTGGATGGGCAGAACTAGGGTCAGATGAAGACGGGGCTCTATATCTCAGGGATTGGGCACGCGGTGCTGATCCTGTGGCTTCTGTTCGGAAGCCTGTTTTCCTGGTCCGATGATCAGGAGCCCCTGCGCGTGACCGAAGTGTCGATCCTGAGCGAGGCACAGTTCGCGGCTCTGACATCGCCCGAGCCTCAGCCGACCGCCCCGACCGTGTCGCCCGCGCCCACACGTCGTCCGCCGCCCGAGCCTGACCGCGCGCCTGAGCCTGAGCCTGAGCCGCCTGCGCCTGAGCCGACCCCGCCGCCCGTGCCTGATGCGCCGCCTGCGCCCGAGGTCGTGCCGGAACAGGCGGACCGGGTTGCCCCTGTGCCCACGCCCGAACCCGCCCCTGAGGTTCAGGAGGCGCCTGAGCTGGTCGAAGCCCCCGAACCCGAGCCCGCCGAAAATGTGGCCGAACCGGTCGAAGAGGTGACCCCCACCGCCCCGCCCGAAACCACGACCGAGATCGTGACCGAAGCGGACCGGACCGGTGCGCCGGAAACCTCGGTCCGGCCGCAACGCCGCCCGAACCGTCCCGCGCCGCAGCCCGACCCGGAGCCGGAAACGGAAACGCCGGTTCAGCCCTCCACGGATGCCATCGACGATGCGCTTGCCGAAGCGTTGGGACGGGCCACCGACACGCCCGCCCCGACCGGCCCACCCCTGACCCGTGGCGAACGCGACGGGTTGCGCATTGCTGTTGGCAGCTGTTGGAATCTGGGCAGCCAGTCCACCGATGCCTTGCAAACCACCGTGGTCGTGCTGGTACAGATGAGCCCTGAAGGCAAGCCGCAGGGGATCGCGCTGCACAGCTCGAATGGCCCGAATGACACCGCGACCGACATCGCCTTTCGGGCCGCCCGGCGCGCCATCCTTCGCTGTGGGGCCGATGGCTTTGGCCTGCCCACCGAGAAATACGAGCAATGGCGCGAGATCGAGATGACCTTTGACCCCTCACAGATGAGGACAAGATGACAAAACAGCTGCAAACTGGCCGAAACCTGCCGAATTCACGCCGCCGCCGCGGTGGTGCAATTGCAATGCTTCCCCATGTGGATAAGAGGATCGCATGAACATGTTCAAGTCCCTGAGCCTCGCGCTGGCCTGTCTGGCCCCGCTTGCCATCACCCCGGCAGTTGCCGAACCCCTGCGCATCGTGATCGACAACCCGATCATCGAACCTTTGCCCTTTGCCGCCCCCGACTTTCAGGCCGAAGACGGCGCGGCCAGCGAGTTCGCCCAGAACATCGCCCGTGTCGTCGCCGCCGATCTGGCCGGCACCGGGCTGTTTCGCGAAATCCCGCGTGATGCCTTCATCTCGAACGTGACGAATTTCGCCAGCCC
>DFBF01000246.1:0-7382 GCA_002367285.1 Rhodobacteraceae bacterium UBA3087
CACCGCGCGCGGCGTGGCTGCGCAAACACCGCAAGGCATCAAAGACGTGATCGCGAATGGCCGCGCGGTCTTTGGAGCCGGCAAAGCGGTGGCCGCGCGCCCAGGAGGTCAGAACCTGTTCGCCACTGGCCCCGTCCAACACCTGATCCAGGATCTCGATCGCGGCGGCAACGCGCGCGCCGGGGGTCAAGAATTCACCTTAAGATCGACGCGCAACATATTCATATAATTATCCAATCCGATAGTTCGGGCTTTCGCGCGTGATCTGCACGTCATGCACATGGCTTTCCTTCAGCCCGGCGCCGGTGATCTTGACGAACGTGCAATTCTTGCGCATCTCGGCAACCGTTGCACAGCCGGTATAACCCATGGCGGCACGCAGACCGCCGACCAATTGGTGCACCACCGCATTGGCCGTCCCCTTGTAGGGCACCTGACCTTCGATCNNCGCGTCCTTCTGGAAATACCGGTCGGCCGATCCGCGCGCCATGGCGCCAAGCGAGCCCATGCCGCGATAGGATTTGAAGCTGCGACCCTGGTACAGGATGACTTCACCGGGGCTTTCGTCGGTGCCCGCGATCATGCTGCCAACCATGGCACAGGAGGCCCCTGCCGCGATGGCTTTGGCGAAATCACCGGAAAATTTGATGCCGCCGTCGGCGATGACCGGAATGTCCCCTGCTTCGCGGGCACAGTCCATGATGGCGGTCAACTGTGGCACGCCAACACCGGCGACCATGCGGGTGGTGCAGATCGATCCGGGGCCGATACCGACCTTGACCGCATCTGCGCCCGCATCAATCAGGGCACGGGTGGCCGCGGCCGTGGCGACGTTGCCGGCGACAATCTGAGTGCCCCCCGGCAGGGCCTTGGCGCGTTTCACCGCCTCGATCACCCCTGCCGAATGGCCATGCGCCGTGTCGATCACCACAATGTCGACACCTGCGTCGATCAGCGCTTCGGTGCGCGCAAAGCCGCTGTCCCCCACAGAACTGGCCGCCGCAACGCGCAGCCGCCCCAATTCGTCCTTGCAGGCGGTCGGGTTCAACACGGCCTGTTCGGTGTCTTTCAACGTCAACAAGCCGGTCAACTTGCCACCCCCATCGGTGACCAACAGCTTTTCGATCCGGCGCGCCTTCATCAGGCTTTTCGCTTCGTCCAGGTCGGCGGGCTCCTGCAACATCGCCAGATTGTCCGAAGTCATCATGACGCTGACCGGCGTGTCATCATCGGTGGCAAAGCGCATGTCGCGGTTTGTGACAATGCCCAGCACGCGGCCATCCTTGCTGACCACCGGGAAGCCCGTCACGCGGTACCGTTCCTGCAACGCCTTGGCATCGGCCAGGGTCTGATCCGCCGTCAGGGTGATCGGGTTATACACGATACCGCTTTCGAACCGCTTCACGCGGCGCACTTCGCGGGACTGTTCTTCGACGTTCAGGTTCTTGTGGATCACCCCCATGCCGCCGGCCTGGGCCATGGCGATGGCCATGCGGGCCTCGGTCACGGTGTCCATGGCAGAGCTGAGCAGCGGAATGTTCAGGGCAATGGATTTGGTCACAAACGTGGTCGTGTCCGCCGTTGAGGGCAGCACGTTACTGGCTGCTGGAACCAGCAAAACATCGTCGAAGGTAAGGGCCTCGCGAATCTCCATGGGGGCGTCTCCTTGGGAGTTTTCGTTTGACAACTTCCTTTCTCACCTCTTGGGGCATTTGGAAAGGGCTGAGCGTAAAATTTCTTGCCTCCGGCGGGGATATTTTGGGCAAGAGGAAGATGTGATTGACAAAATATCGGTCCCCATGCCCCCTCGGCTGAAGAATTGCAGGAGACGCACATGGAACTGTCGAAACGGATTACCGGGCTGACCGGCGGGGGCAGCGATGGCTGGGACGTGTTTTACAAGGCGCGTCGCATGGTGGACGACGGCCTGCCGGTGGTTGAACTGACCATTGGCGAACATGACATTCGCACGGATCCGGTGATTCTGGAGGCCATGGATCGCGCCGCCAAGGGCGGGCATACCGGATACGCCATGATCCCGGGGGTTCAGGACCTGCGCACGGCGGTGGCACGGCGTTTGAGCGAACGCACCGGCGTGGCGACGCGCCCCGAAAACGTGTTGATCACCCCGGGCGGTCAGGCCGGGCTGTTCGCCGCCCATGCCGCCGTTTGTGACCAAGGTGATCGCGCCCTGTTCATCGACCCGTATTACGCGACCTATCCGGGGACCGTGCGGGGTGTCGGGGCGGTGCCGGTGCCAGTGCGTGCCCACCCTGAGAACGGGTTTCAGCCCCGCGCGGCGGATATTGACGCCGCAGCTGACGGCGCCGCCAGCCTGATGATCAATACACCGAACAATCCGACCGGCGTGATCTATTCGCGCGCCACGTTGCAGGCGATTGCCGAGGTCTGCCAGCGGCGCGATCTGTGGCTGATTTCAGACGAGGTCTATGACACGCAGATCTGGCAGGGCGAACATCTGTCGCCGCGTGCCCTGCCCGGCATGGCGGACCGCACGCTGGTGGTGGGGTCAATGTCCAAAAGCCATGCCATGACCGGCAGCCGCGTTGGCTGGGTCGTGGGGCCCGAAGATGCCATTGCGCATATGGTCACGCTGGCGACGCACACGACCTATGGTGTGCCGGGGTTCATTCAGGACGCCGCCACCTTTGCGCTGGATCAAGGCACCGAATTAGAGGAAAAAATCGCCGCGCCCTTCCGTCGCCGCCGCGCCGCCGCGCAGGCGTTGATTGCAAAGCAGAACCTTGTGCGGCTGGTGCCGTCGGGGGGGGCCATGTACCTGATGTTGGACATCCGCGACACCGGGCTGACGGGCGACGCCTTTGCCAACCGCCTGCTGGACGACACGCTGATTGCCGTCATGCCGGGCGAAAGTTTCGGTCAGGCGGCGGCGGGCCATGTGCGGGTCGCGATGACAGTCGACGACAGCGCGTTCGAAATCGCTCTGGGGCGGGTTCTGGAATTTGCCAATGAGGTGACAGCATGACCCGCGATATCGGTGCGGACTTTCGCGCCCTGCATAGAAAGGGCGACCCGTTTATCCTGGCCAATGCCTGGGACATCGGCTCGGCCAAGGTGCTGGCAGGGCTTGGGGCACAGGCGATTGCCACGTCATCGGCGGCGCATGCTTTTACGATGGGGCGCCCCGACATGGGCACGCTCAGCCGCGACGAGACCTTGGCCCATGCGCAGGACCTGGTGGGAGCCGTCAATGTGCCGGTCTCTGGGGATTTCGAAAACGGCTTTGGCGATGATCCCGACACCTGCGCAGACACCGTCCGCCTGGCCGCCGAGGTCGGGCTGGCAGGCATTTCGATCGAAGACAGCATGCTGCCCGCCGCAACGCCATACGCCCACGCGCTGGCTGTTGAGCGCATTCGCGCCGCCAGTGCCGCCGCCCGCGCCCTGCCCCGTGATTTCGTGCTGGTGGCACGTGCGGATGGGGTCATGAACGGCCAATACGATCTGGACGAGGCCATTGCGCGCATCCAAGGCTTTGAGGCTGCGGGCGCTGATTGCGCCTATGTGCCCATGCCCGGCGGCATGGCGGCCCAGGCGCAGGTCTGTGCCGCAACCACCCTGCCCGTGAACGCCCTGGCCGCAGGTCCGTTTACCGAGGTCAGCCGCGCTGAATTCGCAAGTGCCGGAGTTGCGCGCATTTCGCTGGGTTCTGCCCTGGCACGTGCCGTTCACCGGCTGATCATTGATGCGGCACATGGGATGTTTGAGCGGGGCGATTTCAGCCTGCTGTCGCACAGCATTGCCGCCGCCGAAGTGGACAAGCTGCTGGGGTGAAGTGCCCGCAGGCGGCACCTGCGACCTAATCGGCCGTCACATCGTGCTGATAGATCCAGTCGAACCGCCCCAGCACCGTGTTCGGTGCGAACCGGTTGGCCAGACGCAGAACGCCATGGCCCACGGCCTTGGCCAGCGGGTTGCCATAGTGATAGTTGCGCGCATTCTTGTTTGCCGCTTCGATCACGCGGGCCGTGCGGGGGCGACGACGGGCCTGATACAGGGCCGGGCCATCCTCCAGACCCTGTTTGGCCAGGCTATCAGCCAGCACCCAGGCGTCTTCCAGCGCCATAACGGCCCCTTGCGCCATGAACGGCAGCGTCGGGTGCGCCGCATCGCCCAGCAGCGCGCAAAACCCCTTGTGCCATTCCACCGCGACGGGGTGGCGATGCAAGCCCCAGACATGCACCTGGTCGACCCGGCTCAGCACGTCCTGGGCATCCTGGCAGAACCCGGCAAAGGCCCGGCGCAGGTTTTCCGGGTCATCCTTGTGAAACCAGCCTTCGGCCGCCCAATCGGCGCGTTCTTCGACAGCAACCAGATTGATCACCTGCCCCTGCCGCAGCGGATAGGTCACCATGTGACGCCCCGGCCCCATGAAAATCGTCGCCTCGGCCTCTTCGCGCCCGGAGGCGGGCACCAGCGCACGCCAGGCGACCTGACCGGTGAAAAACGGCGCCGGATTGCCATTCAATTCGCTGCGCAGCACGGAATGCAGCCCGTCAGCGCCAACAAGAAAGCCAACCTGTTCGGGCGCACGCCCGTTGATGTGGATCACTGGTTTGCCTGCTGTCGCCTCGACCCGGTCGACGCGCACGCCGGTTTCGACCGTGACGCCTGCCGCCACGGCGGCCTGCATCAGCAGGTCCAACAGATCGGCACGGTGGAACATCAGATAGGTCTCATCAGGACGCAGCCGGGCCAGGTCCAGGTCGATCACCTCGTGACCGGACACCCCGTCGCGCAGCCAGACCCCTTGGGATCGGGTCGCGCGCGCGCGCGCCTCGGCTCCAAGCCCCAGGGCGTCCAGCACCCGCACACCGTTCGGGCTGATTTGCAGGCCCGCGCCGACTTCGCCGATCTGATCGGCCTGTTCCAGCACGCGCACGACGGCGCCCCGTTGTGCCAGCGCCAGCGCGGCGGTAAAGCCGCCGATGCCGCCGCCCATGACAGTTATCTCTTGTCCGATCAGCATGTCACGCCCCCTAAACCGAAGAACACCGAGGTGTTTCCACCCCGGTGTCCCCCAACTTGTCGCACATGTCCACCGGCTCAGTCGTCGCGGTGCACTTTTTCGCGGCGCTCGTGACGCTCCTGGGCCTCAAGGCTCAGGGTCGCAATCGGGCGCGCATCCAGGCGTTTCAGCGAGATCGGTTCACCCGTATCCTCGCAATAGCCATATTCACCCTCGGCGATCCGGCGCAGGGCCTGATCGATCTTTGCCACCAGCTTGCGCTGACGATCACGGGTGCGCAATTCAAGCGCGCGGTCGGTCTCTTCCGAGGCCCGATCCGAGACATCCGGGATGTTGCGTGTATTGTCCTGCAAACCTTCGATTGTATGCTTGCTTCCATCCAGAAGTTCAGCTTTCCAAGCGTCCAGTTTACGGCGGAAATATTCCGTCTGCCGTTCGTTCATGAAAGGTTCATCTTCGGCGGGCCGATAATCGTCGGGCAGGAAGGTTTCGGCTTTCATACCAGGTTCCTTTTGCTCGCCGGCGTGACCTCTCCCGCAAGCAGCAGGGAAAGTCGTCCGGATCTCTTCTTGGCGCTCGTTTACACATGTGATTAAGGGTTGTCACTAGGCAAACCGGTGAATTGACTGTTAACGCTCGCTCAACTGGGGGTGTTAACCACGAATTGCCAATAATTCAGCCAGTTGCGCCCTGTTTTCCGGCGCCCTTGCCCCCTGACCAGCCGCAGCGCTTGCCAAAAAGCCCCCATGCCTTTACCTGCATACCCCGCACCGAGTGTCAGGAGACCGCGCAGATGACTACCAAGAACACGGGCCAGAACACGGGCCGCTTTGAAGGCACCGCCGACTATGTTGCCACGGATGATTTGAAGATCGCGGTGAACGCCGCTGTGGCGTTGGAACGGCCGCTGTTGGTCAAGGGTGAACCGGGCACGGGCAAGACGGAACTGGCGCGTCAGGTCGCGACCAGCCTGGGCGCGCGGATGATCGAATGGAACATCAAATCCACCACGCGCGCGCAGCAGGGCCTGTATGAATATGACGCGGTGTCGCGCCTGCGTGACAGCCAACTGGGCGAAGAACGGGTGCATGATGTGGCGAACTACATCAAACGCGGCAAGCTGTGGGAAGCCTTTGAAGCCGACGAACGGGTCGTGTTGCTGATCGACGAAATCGACAAGGCCGATATCGAGTTTCCCAACGATCTGTTGCAGGAACTCGATAAGATGGAGTTCCACGTCTATGAAACCGGCCAGACCGTGCGTGCGATCAAGCGCCCGATCATCATCATCACCTCGAACAACGAAAAAGAACTGCCTGACGCCTTCCTGCGCCGCTGTTTCTTTCATTACATCAGCTTTCCCGATACCGACACGATGCGTAAGATCGTCGAAGTGCATCACCCGGGCATCAAGGACGCGCTGTTGACCACCGCGTTGACGCAGTTCTATGACATCCGCGATCAGGCGGGGTTGAAGAAAAAACCCTCGACCTCCGAAGTGCTGGACTGGCTGAAACTGCTGCTGGCCGAGGACATGAGCGCCGAGGATCTGAAACGTGATGGCGCGTCTGCCCTGCCGAAACTGCACGGCGCGTTGTTGAAGAACGAACAAGACGTGCATCTGTTTGAACGCCTGGCCTTCATGGCGCGGGGGCAGCGGTAGACGTCTCTGCCCCATTTCGTAATGCTTTCCACCGTCCATCTTTTTCCTTCTAAAACTGACCAAGCAGTCCCCCGCTTCGCTTCTTCTTGGGAAAAGGGTGTCTGGCATTGGAGGAAATGAACGTCACCACAAGGCTTTCAAACGGCATTTAGAAAATCCTACATCCAGCGCGAACCTCACCGATACTTTCATGGCTATGCAAAAACGCGTCAGAGACGTTGGCGAAATCGACCGTTTCCAGCGCGCTTTGTCTTCCGCCGACTCCGAGTGTTCAAGAAATGACTGGGACGGGGCGATCCTTGCTGGCGACATGAAAAAGCATGCTCCGAATACGGTTGCGTATATCCTGGGCATGGAACACGCCTCGCAGATCACGACGGAAACGTTCTGCCAGGGCAATCGCGCCGAGGCTCTGAAGCGGATCTCTCGTTTACCGTGGGCCTCGACTTCGACGGTCCGCTGGTTCACAGAACTTCTTTGCAAGACGAATGAAGAGCCTAAGCAAGAAGTTCTGTTTCCATTACAGGTTCTGGGGCTCCTTCCCCTCTTGCCCATCTTCGCGACCGAGGCTTCCGACACCATTGCCAAGCGCGCGTCATGGACCGTTGCCGATCTCATCGCAACTCAAGAACACGGCAACAGCGGACTTTGCGCGATACGCTTTTTCATGGATCGCTTGAAACAAGCTGCCAGCCTTGAGGCATTCGA
>DFBF01000246.1:7474-10421 GCA_002367285.1 Rhodobacteraceae bacterium UBA3087
TCGATCAACTCGAACATCGCCTGTCTGATGTCGACTACATGGATATGCTTTCCCTGGCCGTCTTCTCCTCTGCACTACAAGAAGCCTGGAAAACGTGTGAAAGCCTTAGCAAGCAGCACAGCAGCTTTTGCCCATCTTCCTTTTTGGGCGACATTGAATTCATCCTATCTATACCCGGGGACGAATTGCGTGCGGCGCCCAACCTAGGCACCGCACGCTGCTAAGCACCACACAGATCAGAATTCGTCGTCCTCATCCTGATCAATCGGATTTTCATCATATCCACGATCTGACCAGTAAGTGTCATTATTTGGGTTCAACTGATCCGAATGATTATCGTTTTCTTCCTTGCTGTGATCATCGCCATTGTAGCGTCCCATGGGGCTTCCTTTCCGCTAAGTTTCAAACACAAACAGGACTACCCTCCCCGCTCTCTGCCCACACGTGGGGGAACGGGGACAATCCTAACAGACCTAACCAGCACCCTAGACCTGCCACCGATTCGACACATTTCCGCCCCATTTGCCGCAAGGGTTAACAGATGTCTTGTGGATAACTCGGCCCCAACCCCCAGATATTGACGCCCGACTGTTTCCAAACTGTGGATAACTTGTTTCCTGCCACATTTCGCTTTGAGAAGCGTTCACCATGCCCTAACCATGATTGGGCCTGGGGGGGCAAAACGGTGTGTTTGTATTGTGTTGGGAGACACTACTCACATGTCCGTTCGACCGTTGACGCGGTCTGAACAATGCGCCCGAAGGCGACCTGGGGAGGTCGACTTCCGCATATTTCAGACTGAAGTTGACGGGGGGGTTCGTGAAACCATCCCCTCGTTTCTTCTGTTTTCGGCCCCGGACGGCGACCGCGGTTGCGTGACTGCGCAGGAAGGACGCCTTGCCAGGCTTGTCCGGCCTTCGCTCACTCGTACGCACCGCAATGTGACGGCTCCACCTGGGCCGCCCGCCCTGCCCGGCCTGCCCGCCGGGTTTGCGTGGCGCGTGAACCAGGTTTTAACGCAAATCAACGAAGACATCGCATGTAAACTCTGTCGCCGGGTGCCTGTCCGGTATGGGAGGAGAAAAGATGCGTAGGTTGCTGTTCCCTGCACTTCTGGTGCTGGCTGGCTGTGTGCAGTCGCCCGGCCAAGTCAACCGTGCCCCTGAGGTCACGGCCCGCCAGGTTGCGTTCTTGCCGCAAAACCTGCCGCCGATGAAGGCCTTTGCCGGCACGCGCATTTCCGCGCCTGCCCGGCCCAACAGCGACATTGCTGCTGACTTCCTGGACCTGTCCTTTCGGCTGGAAAGCGGGCGCGCCCTGCCCGTCCTGACCCGGTTCGAAGGGCCCGTCACGCTGCGCGTCAGCGGCAATGTGCCCGGCGCGCTTCAGGTCGATCTGGATCGCCTTCTGGCCCGCCTTCGGATCGAAGCCGGGATCAATGTGCGTCAGGTGCCCAATGCGGGGCCTGCGGGCATCAACCTGGAAATCATTCCGAAACGGCAGTTGCAGGCGCTGGTGCCTCATGCGGCCTGTTTTGTTGCGCCCAACGTGTCCAGCTGGGACGAATATCGCAAACTGCGGTCGACCCCCGCGACCGATTGGACCGCGCTGACCACGCGCCGCCATATGGCCGTGTTCATCCCCGGTGACGTCAGCCCGCAGGAAATGCGCGACTGTCTGCACGAGGAAATCGCCCAGGCGCTGGGGCCGGTAAACGACCTGTACCGGTTGAACGACAGCGTGTTCAACGATGACAATTTCCACACGGTTCTGACCGGTTTCGACATGCTGATCCTGCGCGCCTATTATGCGCCTGAGCTGCGTTCGGGCATGACGCGCGGCCAGGTTTATTCCAAGCTGCCCGCGATCCTGGCCCGGCTGAACCCGGCTGGGGGCAGCGGTCTGCCCCGGACCATGGGCCAGACGCCGCAGCGTTGGAAAACGGCGATCGAAGCGGCCTTGGGCTCTGCAACACCGACCAGCCGCCGCCGAACGTCAGCCCAGGAAGCGGTGAACATCGCCCGTGCGCAGGGCTGGTATGACACCCGCCTGGCCTTCAGCCTCTATGCCTTGGGGCGCCTGTCGCTTGGTGTGAACAGCGACACCGCCTTGCAGGCATTTCGCGAGGCCGAAACGATCTATCGCAACACGCCCGGCTCTTCGCTTCAAGCCGCGCATATGGGTGTTCAGCTGGCCGCCTATGCGCTGTCCTCGGGCAAGGCGGATCGGGCGATCACCATCGTGAACGCCCATCTCAGCCCCGTGATGCAGGCCGAAAATGCCGCCCTTTTGTCGACGCTTCTGATGATCAAGGCCGAAGCGTTGGAACTGGCTGGTCGTGGCACAGAAGCACAGCTTGTCAGGCTCGACAGTCTGGGCTGGGCACGCTATGGCTTCGGCTCGGACGCACAGGTGGGCGAACGGTTGCGCGAAATTGCGGCCATCGCCCCAAGCTAATTGCCAAAAGCCAACGAAAAACCTACGGGGTACGGGCCACATGATTGTCATTGCAGCATTCGTCATCGGCGGGCTTCTTGGATATCGCAACGCGGCAAAACGGGGCGGTAACCGCCTGGACAAGCTGCAATATTCGGTGATCTATGCTTTGGCCTTCGCGCTGGTCGGCATGTTTGTGACGGTATTCATCGACCGATCGATCTAGGGGCGACACCATGTTCCTGCCGTTCTTCGACAACCTGCGTGCCAACAAAGTGCCCGTCAGCCTGCGCGAATACTTGGCCTTTCTCGAGGGCATGAAAGCCGGGCTGGTCACCTATGAGATCGAGGGTTTTTATTACCTCGCCCGCACGGCGATGGTAAAGGACGAACGCAACCTGGACAAATTCGACCGCGCCTTTTCGACCAGCTTTGAAGGGCTCGAGGCCATCACCATGGAGCAGGTGTTGGACGCCGTGGACATTCCCGAGGAATGGCTGCGCAAGATGGC
>DFBF01000246.1:10488-13619 GCA_002367285.1 Rhodobacteraceae bacterium UBA3087
TGAAGGAACAGGAAGGCCGCCACCAGGGTGGCAACAAATGGGTCGGCACCGCTGGCACCTCGCCGTTTGGCGCCCATGGCTATAACCCCGAAGGCGTGCGCATTGGCCAGGACAAATCGCGCCACCAGCGCGCGGTCAAAGTCTGGGACAAGCGTGAATTCAAGAACCTGGATGACAGTGTTGAACTGGGCACGCGCAACATCAAGGTCGCGTTGAAACGCCTGCGCAACTGGGCCCGCGACGGCGCGCATGACGAGCTGGATCTGGATGGCACCATTCGCGCCACTGCCGAAAATGGATATCTGGACGTCAAGACACGCCCCGAACGAAGAAACGCCGTCAAGGTGTTGTTATTCCTGGATGTTGGCGGATCAATGGACCCGCATATCAAGGTGGTTGAAGAGCTGTTTTCCGCCGCTCGCGCCGAATTCAAACACCTGGAATACTATTATTTCCACAACTGCCTGTACGAAGGTGTATGGCGTGATAATTCCCGCCGTTGGAACGCCCAGACCCCGACCTGGGAGGTGCTGCGCACCTATGGGCCGGACTATAAATGCATCTTTGTTGGCGACGCCTCCATGTCGCCTTATGAGGTCGCTTATCCGGGTGGCGCAAACGAACATTGGAACGAAGAAGCCGGTCAGGTCTGGCTGCACCGCGCCCGCGAGCAGTGGCCCAACCACCTGTGGATCAATCCGCTGCCGGAAAAACACTGGCGCTATACGCAATCGGTGCAGATGATTTCGGATGTCTTCCAAGGCCGTATGGTGCCGATGACGCTGGATGGCATCGACCGGGGCATGCGAGACCTGGGGCGCTAAGGGCAGCCACGACTAGGGGCCCCACTACTCTGCGGCCGCAGCACCTGTTTCTGCCGCGATCTGGGCGCGTTTCAGATATGGGTCATGCACAAAGGTTCCAAAGGGCACCAGGCTGACGAAGAACGCCCAGCCGACCCGGGCGGGCGACAGGCCACCGGCAGCCATCCCCAGTGCAACGATATAGCCCATGAACAACCAGCCATGCGCCATGCCGACCAGACGCACCGCATCGGGCATCCCGGCCCAATATTTCAAGGGCATCGCCACGAAGAGTAGGATCAGATAGCTCCAGCCTTCGATCGAAGCGATCTTACGAAATATCCAGATTGAACGCGCTTTTGTCATGACTTCCTGTTCGCTTGCCTCTATCGGCTGGACCTACGGCATCGGTGGGCCGCTGGGAACTCTGGCGAAATGTCGCAGGACTTGCGACGGAGAATACAGCCCGCCGCGTAGAAGGCAGACAGGAGCACACAGGTGATCAGTTTCGTCAAACGCATTTATTCCGCCGCGCCCATCGCTACGGTCCTTTTGGCCCTGGCCCTTGTGGCCAGTGTCTTTTTCGCTGTGCGCGCGACGGCCGACTGGGTCTATTGGAACGACCCGGCCCATCGCAACCAACAGATCCAGCCCTGGATGACACCGGGCTATATCGCCAATTCCTGGGGCATCCCCCGCCCTGAGATGATCGCGCTTATGCTTGAGCTGTTGGAGCTTCCCGATGGCCGCCCCGGTCGCCCCATGAGCGTCCGCCGCATTGCCGAGGAAACCGGCACCGATGTTGACACGCTGATCCAGTCAATCGAAACAGCCATCGCCGTCCATCACGCCGCCAATCCCGAAGGCACGCAGCCATGAGCGAAACGGTCTTTGCCCTGGTCACCACCTATGGCGTCTATGTGATCTTCGCCTCGGCCTTTCTGTCCTGCCTTGCCCTGCCGATCCCCACATCCCTGATGATGCTGTCGGGTGGCGCCTTTGTTACGACCGGCGATCTGGCCTTGTGGCAGGTGGTCGCCGCCGCTTATGGCGGCGCGGTGATCGGCGATCAGGCCGGGTTCGCCATTGGCCGATTTGGAGGCACGCCGCTGGTCGAAAAGATCGCCCGCACCCCGGCGCGCCGCGCCGTATTGAAACGCGCGCAGAACACTGTGGACCAGCATGGCGGCACGGGGGTGTTCTTTTCGACCTGGCTGTTTGCGCCGCTGGGGCCGTGGGTCAACTTCGTCGCAGGCGCCGCCGGCCTGGGCTGGGCCCGGTTTGCCCTGTGGGACATTTTGGGGGAAACCGTGTGGGTCACGGTCTATGTCGGTCTGGGCATGGCGTTTGCCAGCCAGGTGTCGGCAGTGGCGGATGTGATGGGCAACGTGGTGGGATTGCTGGCGGCCCTTGCCGTGGCGGGCACCATGGCGCTGTGGATACGTGGCGCGCTGCGCCAACAGAGGTTGAAACGGACCGAGGCCCGACAAGCCACCTGAAGGCTGGAACCCGCGCGCCCCAGCGCCTATATCCAACACATGTTGAAATTTACGCCCCTGCTGCTGGCCCTGATCTATGGCATCGCCATGTACCGGTTTTCCGCTTGGCGCACGGCGCGCGAACTGGATGCGCAATCCACACCGCTGAAAGACCCCGGCCTGTTGGCCCTGACCGACCGGCTGGCGGGAGCGCTGGACCTGCCCCGCGTCAAGGTGCATGTCTATGAGGTCGACCCTGTAAACGGCCTGGCCGCCCCGGACGGGCGCATTTTTCTGACACGTGGTTTTCTGAACCAATACGCCACGGGCAAGGTCACGGGCGAAGAGCTGACCAGCGTCATCGCCCACGAGCTGGGCCACGTCGCCTTGGGCCATTCCCGCCGCCGGATGATCGATTTCTCAGGCCAAAATGCGCTGCGCACGGCGCTGGCCATGGTGCTGGGCCGCTTCATTCCCGGTGTCGGCGCATATATCGCCAATATGCTGACCTCGCTTTTAGCCGCGCGCCTGTCACGCGGTGATGAATACGAGGCCGACGCCTACGCCAGCGCGTTGTTGGTCAAGGCCGGCATCGGCGTCGCACCACAGATTTCGCTGTTTCACAAGCTGGACGACCTGACCGCCACACGCAAAGGCGTGTCCCCGGCCTGGCTGATGAGCCATCCCAAAACAGACGAGCGCATCAAGGCGATCAAGGCGAATGAAGCGAAATGGGTTGCGCCGAAGAAGCGTTGAGACTGTCGTCGTATTTGAACACTGCTGCCTAAGAACTGCCTTTGGCTGGCCCTGACCCCGACGGCTGCTCTGATGTAGGTTTCTCGGACGCCAC
>DFBF01000254.1:0-1100 GCA_002367285.1 Rhodobacteraceae bacterium UBA3087
CCCTGCTAAGACCCTGCATTTTCAACGCTTCCTGCAAGCGCGGTTCGGCATGTTGGAGGAGCAAGGCATCACGCCGGATGTCTGGTGACGCAAGAAAACATCCTATATTCACGCGTGGGCATATGAAAATTATTGAGTGGAGCGGTAGCGGCGCGTAAAATTGCTGCATGGTAAAGATTCGCGTTTTGATTGCGGCGGGGCTGCTGGCCACCACCGCCTCGACTGCTGCGGCAAATGAATTCGGTGACCCCGAGGCGGGCGCGAAGGTGTTTGACGACTGCAAATCCTGTCACTCGGTCGGGCAGGGGGCGAAGGACCGTGTCGGCCCGCAGCTGAACGGTATTTTCGGGCGCCGCGCCGGGTCGGTTGACGGGTTTCGGTACTCCAGCGGGTTGGAGCGGATGGGAAAGGATGGCCTGATCTGGGATTTCACCCTGCTGGATCGCTATGTGCAAAACCCCAAGGCCTTCGCATCCGATACGCGAATGAATTTTCGCGGGCTGAAGGACGAAGGCGACCGCGCCAATCTGCTGGCCTTCCTGCGACAGTATTCCGACGATCCGGGCAACATTCCTGAGGCCGCGCCGACCATCACCGGCACCGATCACACCATTGATCCGGGTATTCTGGCGATCCAGGGCGACCCGGAATATGGCGAATACCTGTCATCGGAATGCACCAGCTGTCACCAGCTGTCGGGCGCCAATGACGGCATTCCCGGCATCATCGGCTGGCCGGCCGAAGATTTCGTGATCGCCATGCATGCCTATAAGGACGAATTCCGACCGCACCCTGTCATGCAAATGATGGCCGGGCGCCTGTCAAACGATGAGATTGCGGCCTTGGCTGCATATTTTGAGGCCGTAGAGTAACGCGGCCCACACCCTTAAGGGAGGACAGAACATGAAACTGAACAGACGTGGTTTTCTGGGCGCAACCGCAGGGGCGGCCGCTGCCGCCAGCCTGTCGGCACCGATGGTTCATGCCGCTGGCATGGGCAAACCCAAGGTCGTCGTGATCGGCGGCGGGGCAGGCGGGGCGACCTGTGCGCGTTACATCGCCAAGGACAGCAAGGGCGCGATTGACGTCACTTTGGTGGA
>DFBF01000254.1:1138-1769 GCA_002367285.1 Rhodobacteraceae bacterium UBA3087
GCCACAGCTATGGCAAACTGGCCAGCGAATACGGCATCAACGTCGTGCATGACTGGGCCGTGAACATCGACCGCGAGGCCAAGACGGTATCGTTGGCCGGGGGCGCGACGCTGTCTTATGACCGTCTGGTGCTGAGCCCCGGTATTGATTTCGTCGATGGCGCGGTGGATGGCTGGGACATCACCAAGCAAAACAAGATGCCGCATGCCTATAAGGCCGGATCGCAGACCGAATTGCTGAAGGCGCAGATCGAAGCGATGCCCCAGGGCGGCACCTATGCGATGGTCGCGCCCCCGAACCCGTTCCGCTGCCCTCCGGGGCCGTATGAACGCATTTCGATGGTTGCCCATATCCTGAAGGATCGCAATCCGACTGCCAAGATCATCATCGCGGACCCGAAGGAAAAGTTCTCGAAACAGGGGCTGTTTCAGGACGGCTGGAGCCGCCACTATGATGGCATGATCGAATGGGTCGGGCCGGACTTTGGCGGCAATAACGTGTCGGTCGATGCCGATGCGATGACCCTGACGATTGACGGCGAAGTCACCAATGTTGATGTCTGCAACGTCATCCCGGCGATGAAAGCGGGCAAGATCTGCGACATGGCGGGCATCACCGAAGGCAACTGGGC
>DFBF01000254.1:1809-7338 GCA_002367285.1 Rhodobacteraceae bacterium UBA3087
GATGCGTCCAATCAGGGGGACATGCCGAAATCGGGCTTTGCCGCCAACAGCCAGGCGAAAGTTGCCGCCATGGCCGTGCGCGGGGCGCTGACCGACAGCAAGGTCTTCCCGGCCAAGTTCACCAACACCTGTTGGTCGTTGATTGATACCGATGACGGCGTAAAAGTCGGCGCAAGCTATGAGGCGACCGATGAAAAGATCGCCAAAGTGGATGGCTTTATCTCGAAGGTCGGCGAAGATGCCGCTCTGCGTCAGAAGACTTACGAGGAAAGCGTTGGCTGGTATGCCGGTATTACCTCGGACATGTTCGGGTAACTGAATATGTGTTGACCAAGATCAAGGCAGGGTCCGCGTGGCCCTGTCATTTTGATCTGCAAACATCCAATGGGAGGGAAACCTATGCGCAAATTTCTGATGGCCGTTGCTGCGGCCGCTTTGACCACGCCTGCGATGGCGGGCGACCAGGCCACGACCTATGCCTATGACGGCAGCTTTGATGACGCGACCTTTGCGGTCGAAAGCGCCATTGTCGGGGCCGGTCTGGTGATCGACTATGTCAGCCACACGGGCGAAATGCTGGCCCGCACCGGCGCGGACGTGGGCAGCAATGTGACGCTGTTTGACGCCGCCGACATCTTCCTGTTCTGCTCGGCTGTGACCAGCCGCAAGGTGATGGAAGCCGACCCGATGAACATCGCCCACTGCCCCTATGGCATCTTCGTCGCGGACCAAGAGGGCAAGGTTGTCGTCGGCTATCGCAACTATCCCGAAGGCGAAATGCAGGAAGTTCAGGCGTTGCTGGACGGTCTGGCACGCGAGGCCGTGGGCGACTAACCCCCGCGAAAGCACGCATTTTCAATCTATTGACCCCGCGCATCGCAAGGTGTGCGGGTTTTTTTCGACGCGCCTCTGACGTATATTTGGAAAATTGAATATTGCCTCTTGTTCCTCGTTAATTTGATCCATATCAAATAGGAAGCGAACAGAAACGACCCAGAGAAACACCCCAGTGGGGCAGAGGATATCATGATCGAAACAGAATTCACGCCGTTTGCGGCAGGCCTTGGCGGTGTGCTGATCGGCTTTGGCGCGGTGTTGCTGATGTGGGCGCGCGGCAATGTATTTGGCGCAACCGGCATCCTGGCAGGGGTGTTTCACCCCAGCTCCAGCAGTGATTGGGCCTGGCGGGTCGCCGTGCTGGCGGGCATGTTGACCGGGCCGTTTGTGTACCTGTTCATCACCGGTGCGATGCCACAGATCCAGGTACCAGTGTCGACCCCCGCGATGGTGATCGGCGGGCTTTTGGTTGGCATCGGCGTGACCTTTGGGGCGGGCTGTACGTCTGGCCACGGGGTTTGCGGCATGGCCCGCCTGTCGCCACGGTCCTTTGTGGCCACAGCGACCTTCATGGCGGTCACCGCCCTGACCGTTTTTGTCATGCGTCATATTGTCGGAGGATAAGCTATGCACCTGATCGTCATCTACGTCGCGGGCCTGTTGTTTGGCCTTGGCATTTCCATATCCGGCATGGGCAACCCCGCCAAAGTGTTAAACTTTTTCGATGTTGCCGGGGTTTGGGACCCCAGCCTGGCCTTTGTCATGGGGGGCGCGTTGATCGTCACCTTCATCGGCTATCGCCTTGTCTTTCGCATCCCGCAACCCATGTTTGAACCAGCGTTCCACCTGCCCACCAGCCGGGTGATTGATGCCCGCCTGATTGGCGGTTCGGCGGTGTTCGGTCTGGGCTGGGGTCTGTCCGGGTTCTGCCCCGGTGGCGTATTGCCGATGATCTCGACCGGCGATGGGTCGGTCTTGATCTTTAGCGGTGCCCTGATCGCCGGCATGTTCCTGGCCCGCTGGATGATGGGCGTGATTGCGAAACGAAATACCCCGGCGGCCACCCCCGCTGAATAAAGGAGGCACAGCATGACCTATCCGTCCAACATGCAGACCCGACCCGAGGTCACACCGTTTTTCGACGCGGCGACCAACACGATCTCCTATGTCGTGAAGGACCCGAATTCCAACGCCTGTGCGGTGATTGATTCCGTGATGGATATCGATTATTTCGCCGGGCGCATTACCTATGACAATGCCGACCAGATCATTGACTATATTCAGGAAAACGACCTGGAGCTGGAGTGGCTGATCGAAACCCATGTGCATGCCGACCACCTGTCCGCCGCGCCCTATATTCAGGGCAAACTGGGCGGCAAGATCGGCATCGGGGCGCAGATCACCGTGGTGCAGGAAACCTTTGGGAAAGTGTTCAACGAGGGCACCGAATTTCAACGCGACGGCAGCCAGTTTGACGCGCTGTTTCAGGATGGCGACACCTATCAGATCGGCACGATGGAGGCCGTGGCGATCCACACGCCGGGCCACACGCCCGCCTGCATGGTCCATGTCATGGGTGACGCCGGCTTTACGGGCGACACGCTGTTCATGCCCGATGGCGGCAGCGCGCGCGCAGATTTCCCCGGGGGCGACGCCGGTGAGCTGTATGATTCCATTCAAAAAGTCCTGGCCTTGCCGGAGGCCACCCGCCTGTTCATGTGCCATGATTACGGCCCCAACGGGCGCGACATCGCCTGGGAGACCTCGGTCGGTGACGAAAAAGCGCATAACATCCATGTCGGCGCCGGCAAATCGCGCGAGGATTTTGTCAAATTCCGCACCGAACGGGACGCCCAACTGGCGGTGCCCAAGCTGATCATCCCATCCTTGCAGGTCAATATGCGCGCAGGCGCGGTGCCCGCCGATGAAGACGGCAATCCCATGCTCAAAGTACCGGTGAACAAGCTATGATCACAGGGTTGAATGGGCTGGATGGGGTCGACGTCAAGGTGTTGAACGGTCAGGTGACGGTTGCCTCGCAAATCCGCCCCGACCACGTTGCGGCGATTGCGGCGGCCGGGTTTGCCTGTGTCATGATGAACCGACCGGATGGCGAAGAATACGGCCAACCCGACTGGGATGACATCGTTGCCGCCTGTGACGCGGCAGGGATCGAGGCGCGTTATGTGCCCATGGGCGGGCGGGAGCTGAACATGGCCGCCGTGCAGGGTTTTCGCGATGCACTGGACCAGGTGGACGGGCCTATCTTTGCCTTTTGCCGGTCGGGCACGCGCTGTGAAATCCTGTTTCAGGCTGCTGGACATCTGCCGCCTGCGGCCAACTGACACCGCGCCCTGTCGCCATTTTCCCGGTAGAAACGCCCCATGAAACTGACCCCAGCCACCCTGCGCCGATACCTGCCCATTCTGGACTGGGGGCGGCGGTATGATCGCGAGGCTGCGACCTCGGATCTTGTGGCGGCGGTGATTGTCACCATCATGCTGATCCCGCAATCGCTGGCCTATGCGTTGCTGGCGGGGTTGCCTGCCGAAATGGGGCTGTACGCCTCGATCTTGCCACTGGTGGCCTATGCGATCTTCGGCACCTCGCGCGCGCTGGCCGTTGGCCCGGTCGCGGTCGTGTCCTTGATGACGGCGGCGGCGGTGGGCAATCTGGCCCTGTCGGGCACAGCGGAATATGCCATGGCGGCGATCACGCTGGCGCTCCTGTCGGGGCTGATCCTGTTGGTCATGGGCCTGTTTCGCCTGGGCTTTCTGGCCAATTTCCTGTCCCATCCGGTGATCGCGGGCTTCATTACGGCCTCGGGCCTGATCATCGCGGTCAGTCAGATGAAACACATCCTGGGCATCGAGGCGCATGGCCATTCGCTGGTCACGATCCTGGGCTCTCTGTTCGGCCACCTGGGGCAGACGAATGTCATCACCCTGGCGCTTGGCGCGGGGTCCGTGGCGTTTCTGTTCTGGGTGCGCAAGGGGCTGAAGCCGCTGCTTTTGTCCTGGGGCTTGCCGCCACGGCTGGCGGATTTGCTGGCCAAGGCGGGCCCGGTCGGGGCGGTCGCCGTGACCACATTGTTAAGCTGGGGCTTTGGCCTGTCAGACCGCGGCGTGGCCATCGTGGGCGATGTGCCCCGGGGTCTGCCGCCGCTGACCTTGCCCAGCTTTGATGCCGATCTGTGGGCGTCTCTGTTTGGCTCGGCCGTGCTCATCTCTGTCATCGGCTTTGTCGAAAGCATCTCGGTGGCGCAAACCCTGGCCGCCAAGAAACGCCAGCGCATCACCCCGGATCAGGAGCTGGTCGGGCTGGGCGCGGCCAACGTGGCTGCTGCGATTTCAGGCGGATACCCGGTGACGGGTGGGTTCGCCCGGTCCGTCGTGAATTTCGACGCCGGTGCCGAGACCCCGGCGGCGGGCGCATTCACCGCCGTTGGCATTGCCATGGCGGCGCTGTTCCTGACGCCTTTGCTGTACTTTCTGCCCAAGGCGACCCTGGCCGCCACCATCATCGTCGCCGTGCTGAGCCTGGTCGACTTCGCCATTCTGAAACGCACCTGGCAATACCACCGCGCCGATTTCACCGCTGTGGCCGCGACCATCGTTCTGACCCTGGTGTTCGGCGTCGAACTGGGCGTGTCAGCGGGGGTGATCCTGTCCATTGCGTTGTTTTTATACAAAACATCCCGGCCCCATATTGCCGAGGTCGGGCTGGTTCCCGGTACGCAGCATTTCCGCAATATTGATCGCCACAAGGTGCTGACTCACCCGGAAGTGGTCACGCTGCGGATGGACGAAAACCTGTATTTCGCCAATTCGCGCTATATCGAAGATTACCTGCTGGATCGTGTCGCCAAGGGCGGGTTGCGCCATGTTGTGCTGATGTGTCCGGCGGTCAATGAAATCGACCTGTCCGCGCTTGAGGCGCTTGAGGACATGAACCGCCAATTGTGGGACGCGGGCATCACGCTGCACCTGTCCGAGGTCAAAGGCCCGGTGATGGACCGCCTGCGCCGCACGCATTTCCTGGAGGAGCTGTCCGGCCAGGTGTTCCTGACACAATACGCGGCCCAGGCGGCCCTGGGTCCGGTCGATGGGTTGAAACCCGTGCTGGCTGGGGACGCCGCGTAACGGGTGCGTGGATTTATTGAACGGTTGTGCAATTATTGTTAGGGTCTGACCCAAAGGCAATTGGGAGGCATCCATGCATATCACAGAAAACACCACCATCGTCGTGTCCGGCGGCGCGTCCGGTCTGGGCGAAGCCGTGGCCCGTGGCCTGGCCGCTGCTGGTGCCAAAGTCGGCATTTTTGACCTGAACGAAGAGCGTGGCCAAGCCGTTGCCTCTGAGCTGGGCGGGGCATTTGCCAAGGTCGACGTGTCTGATCCGGCATCTGTGGCCGAAGGGTTCAAGACCCTGCGCGCGGTGCAGGGCCAGGAACGCGTCATGGTGAACTGTGCGGGCATTGGGCCTGCGTCAAAAACCGTTTCCAAGGGCGAACCCCACGACCCCGGCATGTATGCCAAGGTGATCGGCGTGAACCTGATCGGCACGTTCAACTGCGCCTCGCAATCCGCCGCAGGCATGGTTGGTGCGGACCCGGTAACGGAGGACGGCGAACGCGGCGTGATCATCAACACGGCGTCGGTTGCGGCCTTTGATGGCCAGATCGGCCAGCTG
>DFBF01000260.1 GCA_002367285.1 Rhodobacteraceae bacterium UBA3087
GTGCGGCTGGCGGTGCGGCTGGCAAGAGCCTTGCCTGCTTTGCCCGCCTGTCCGGCAGCCCCCGACAGCCCCTTGCGGGCGGCGGCCATCAGAGCGGCCCCCGAGGCCGCAGCGCGATCACGACTGTCGGATGTCGTGGCCTTGCCCGGTTTTGATGTCACGGGCTTTGATTTCAGAGACTTCGGTTGCAGGGGCTTCGATTTCGTCGCGGCATCCTCAGGGTCGGGGATCAGAGACGGGGCCGTCACCGGCACATGTGGCTGCGGGCCGGGGGCAACAGGGGCTTTGGGCAGGCCGGTGCCATCTCGGGTGTCCGCGCGGCTGACAGCCCCCAGGCGCGGTGCGGTGGTGGGCGTCTGCGTGGGCGTGCCACCGGCCAGATCCGGCGCAAAGCGGGCGGAGGGGGGCGAGTGGGGGTCGGGGGGACTGGCGGTCGGAGTGGTGGTCTGCGCCGCAGCCTGGGGGGCGCGACGGGTTGAGAAGGCGGGCGCGACCGGGGGCGCACCGGAGGTCGCATCCGAGGCNNAGGCTGCATTGGAGGCTGCATTGGGGGTCTCATCGCTGTCGGCACGCGTGGGCACGCTGGGCGCCGCGCTGGGGGACATCGGTTTTGCGACATCCGCTGGCGCCGGGGCTTTGGTCAGAGACGCGGCGGCTGTCTTGGAAAACGTGCGTTCGACCTGATCGCCCGTCGCATCGGAAAGGGCGGGCGCATCCGCTTCCGCCTTGGACACTTTTTGAGTGGTCTTCTTGCCCTTGCCCCCACGCGATTTGACCTTGCCACCGGTCTTTTCCGCGCTGGCCTTTTCCGTGTTGGGTTTTTCAGGGGAGAGCTTGTCCTCAGGCAGGTCGCGGATCACCGGGGTGATGGGCGGCAGGGGGTCGGGCTCACCGGTGTCGTCGGGGATTGATGGGAAAGGGGCCAGCATCGGAGCCGATACAGGGGTGGATTTGCTTGTCTCAGGCGCCGGGGGCACGGATGGTGTTGACGGCGTGCGCGGAGCGGGATCCGGGTCGGGCACCGAGGCCAGCGCCTGTTCCAGATCGTCTTGGTCATCGCGGCCCGGGTCATTGCGGTTTGGGTCAGCGCGGCCTGGGTCGACGCGGTCAGGGCCGCCAGCCTTCGCCGGCGTGTCACCGGTCTGGGGATCGTCGCCCGCGGGGATGTCCGGAAATGGCGCAAGCGTGTCCGCAGGCGGCTCTGCCTGATCCGGTCCCGGGCTGGTCAGCACCACCGGCTCGGATTTGGAGGCGGGGGGCGTTGGCGTTTCCTGAGTGGTCTCGTCTTTTGGTTCGGACGGTTCGGGCGATTCGGGCGCGGCAGGGGCTGCGGGAATGACCCGTTGCTCGGTCTGACGCGGCACGGGTTTTGCGTCCCGGTCGACCCGTTGACCCGGCCCCAACAGGGCCGAAGCACCGCCGGATTTGCCAAAAAACGCCTCGCCTGAAAACCCGTTCTGCCCGGCACGGGCCACAAAGCTGACCGGGTTCATGCGGTGTTCGCTGGCAAAGGCTTCGGCCTCGGCCAGAGTTTCGCGCGCGATAACGGCCACCGTGACCGTGTCACCCTTGGCCTGCCAGTCAAAGACCAGTTCGCCGACCTCATAGGGGGTCAGCCCCTCCAGCCCGGCCCGGATCTGCACCTCGCGGGCAATTTCGTCGGGTCCGGGTGCGGTCAGGGTCGTGAACAGGATCTGAGAATTCGGGATGATCAGCTTGGTCGAAAAGCCGCCCTTTTCCAGATCGGCCGCATTTTTGCGCAGGATATCAACCTTTTGCGGCAGATCCGGGTCGTCCAATGCGACGTCGCCCACCAGGGTCCAACCGCCCTTGGAACGGTGAAACAAGCCAATGCCTTCGTGGCTGAGGTCCAGCGCGAAATTCGGTTTCATGGTCGATGTGCCTGCATTCTCTTCCCTCGCAGCGCGGGACAGCCCGGCCACGGCCTTGAAACTACAGCAGGAAATCGCCCATGGGAAGGGTTGGCTTGGCGCGGGGCTTGCGGGGCGCGAAAAACGGCGCATGCTGGTCCTGAAACGGAGGCTATCATGAGAATTCTACTGACATTTCTGATATTTATAACGGCGGGGCCGATTTGGGCCGACACCGCAGAAACCGCCGCGCCGGGCCGGATCGTGGTCACCGGGCAAGCCATGGTGTCGCAGCCCCCCGATATGGCGGTGATCACGCTGGGGGTCAGCCAGACCGCAGAGACGGCCGCTGATGCGCTGGCCGCCACCAATACGGCCATGGTGCAGGTGCTGGCCCGGCTGGGTGATCTGGGGATTGCAGAGCGTGACATCCAGACCTCAGGCCTGGGTCTGACGCCGCGCTGGTCCCAGCCCCGCTCCAACAACGACGCGCCATCCCATGTGGTGGGGTTCGAGGCCGCCAATATGGTCACCGTTCGGCTGCGTGATATGGATGGTGTGGGCGGTGTTCTGGACGCGGTTGTGCGTGATGGTGCCAATGAATTCAGAGGCTTGCACTTTGATCTTCAAGCGCCAGGCCCGGTGCGCGATCAGGCCCGCAAGGCCGCCGTTGCCGACGCAATGGCGCGCGCGGCCCTGTATGCGGCAGCGGCCGGTGTGACCCTTGGCCCGGTGATCGAACTGCGTGAAGGTGGGGCCGAGCCGATGCCGATGATGCGGGCGGAAATGTCCATGGCGATGGCGGTGCCCGTCGCGGGCGGCGAGGTCGACGTCCGTGCCGAGGTGACGATGGTCTTTGCCATCGCTGATTGATCGGTGCTGATTGATTGGCGCTGACTGATTGGCACCACCTGACTCGCGCCGACTGATCCGCCACTTGGACATGAAAAAACCGGGCAGAAGGTCTGCCCGGTTTCCTGTTTTGCCCGCCGTGATCAAGCCGTGATCAGGTGGAGATCAGGCGGTCGCTTTGGTCAGGGCCTGATCGAAATCGGCAATCAGGTCGGCGGCGTCTTCGGTGCCGATCGACAGGCGCACGACATTTGGCGCGGCACCTGCGGCGACCTGCTGTTCGGGCGACAGTTGGCGGTGGGTGGTCGATGCCGAGTGAATGATCAGCGATCGTGTGTCACCCAGGTTGGCGACATGGCTGAACAGTTCCAGGCTGTCGACCAGTTTCACGCAGGCCTCATAGCCGCCCTTGATGGCGACCGTGAACAGCGCCCCGGCCCCTTTCGGGCTGATCCGGTCGGCCAGCGCCTTATAGGGCGAGCTGTCGAGGCCAGCATAGTTCACCGCTTCAACCCGGTCGTCGGCCTCAAGCCAGTCGGCGACAATCTTGGCGTTCACCAGGTGTTTTTCCATGCGCAGCGACAGGGTTTCGATGCCCATCAGCGTGTAATGCGCCGCCTGCGGGTTCATGGTCATTCCCAGATCGCGCAGCCCAATGGCAATGCCATGGAAGGTGAACGCCATCGGCCCCAGCGCTTCGCCAAAGGTCAGGCCGTGATAGGCCGGTTCAGGTTGGGACAGCGACGGGAATTTGTCGTTCTGCATCCAGTCGAATTTGCCTGAGTCCACAATGGCGCCGCCCGTAACCGTGCCGTTGCCGGTCAGGTATTTCGTGGTGGAATGCACAACCAGCGTGGCACCCATTTCAATCGGGCGTACCAGATAGGGCGTCGCGGTGGTGTTGTCGACGATCAGCGGGATGCCGGCCTTGTCGGCCACGGCTGCGATGGCCGGGATGTCGGTGGGCACGCCGGCCGGGTTGGCCAGTGTTTCACAGAACAACGCGCGGGTGTTGTCGTCAATCGCGGCGGCAACGGCGGCGGGATCGTCGAAATCAACCAACGTGGCCGACCAGCCAAAGCGTTTGAAGGTCTGGGTGAACTGGGTCAGCGTACCGCCGTACAGTTTGTTCGAGGCCACGATGTTCAGCCCCGGTGCCATCAGCGGAAACAGCGCCATGATCTGGGCCGCGTGACCTGACGAACAGCAGACTGCGCCTGCGCCACCTTCCAGCGCCGCGAT
>DFBF01000192.1 GCA_002367285.1 Rhodobacteraceae bacterium UBA3087
CCGCGCTCAGCCCCCCCGTATACGGATCGCGCCCGGGAGGAACCATCGGGAGGGGGCAGCACCTCGCCGTACAGGCTGCTTTGATCAGTCTATATGATCATCGGTGGTTGAGCATCTATGTTGTCTGATAACGTCGCCCGACGCTTGTCACATTTTTCCATTTCACGTCGAAACTACTGAATTAGAACCATATCCTCGATTTCGAACGGTCCGTTACTGAATATGCGGTTGTAGGACTGGTTCCAGACTGCCTTGAGGAAAACGCCCTCGGCTTCGCGAAACGACCAGAACACTTTTTTGTATTCGCTATGCTCAGATCGGATTTTCAGGGCATTGCTGTCGGAATGCAGCCGCCCGGTCTCACCATCATCCTTGATCTCGACAAGCGCGATGCTGTCCTTGGTCCGTCGCCCGTTGATGCCCACCACGAAATCGGGAAAGAACCGCTTACCTGTCGGCAGGATCAAGCGCGTTGCCCATTTTTCGCTTTCGGCATTGCGCAACCACCATTTGATACGTCCGCTGTCGTCGCTGTCCAGCATCTCGGCAAACGCCCGCTCTGGCTTGTTGTACCGCCCGATGAAGGCCCCGTATGCCCCTTTAAGGGCCTTGGGCGCATCCTTGGCCCCAAACTGCTCGGTCGGGATCGGCTCGTTGCTTTCCAGCCGTATGTGGTGGCCTTGGGCGATGCGCACCGCTTCTTTCAGCGATTGCGGCTGCCGCAGGATCGCAAGGTTTATCGTGCGGCGAATGTCGCGGGGGCTGGCCGCGATCCCTTCTTTTTCGCACAGCCGCGCCAGTTCACCTTCAATGGCCGCCCGAATGCGCCGGGGGTCGATCCCATCGTTGAACATCAACTGCGCTTGCGCCTGTTCCGCGATCCGGGCCGCTGACATCCTGACGCTGAGGTTACGCTGATCCGTCTGCCCCGCGTTGAACAAGTCGCGCATGGACAGTTCCGCGTTGCTGTTGACGGCCAGCAACATGGCGGTCATCGGTACCATGCGGCAAAACTCGCGGGCAATTTGCGGGCAAAGATCACCCTCGATATCGAACAGGTTGGGAAGCTCTTCACGCACCAGCGCAGGTGGAATATCCAAATCCGTGCGCAGCGCATACTTGATCTGATGGTCCTGCGGTGCCGCTTGCGGAGGTGTGACACGCGGCGACAGAACATCCGGGAGGTCGGGAAACAGGGGCGGCGTGGCGGGTGCGGAAAAGCCTTCGACAGCATCCAGCGCGCTTCGCTGGCGCTCGGCAGAGACCGTGGTCGCGTTCGGGTTCAGCAACCCCATCGAAACCTGCCGTTCGATCCGGTCGGGCTGTGTTTCCCCATCCAGCGATTGTACAGGCGGCGGGGGCAGCGGCGTAGCCCCATAGCTTTCGGCGGCGCGTTCGTCATTGCCCAACACGTTTACATCCAGCGTATCGGTCAGAACCGCAATGCCTTCGCGCACGGCTTTCAGGTCGGCGGCGGCTTCATCCAGCCCGCCTTGCACATCGGGGTCAGCCAGGAAAACATACCCCCGGTCCAGCAGGGGTTCGGTGCCGTGCAGGGGGCGCACCAGCGGATGCACCCGCATGATCCGGCCCACGATTTGCAAGCCAAAATCCCGCCCGCGCGAGGGGCGCACCGAAACCAATGTCCATGCGCGCGGCGCGTCAAATCCGGTGGCCACGGCCAGTTTGAACACCAGCACTTCGATCTCGGGATCATATGCCAGCGTGTGAAAGGCCGGGTCAGGTTCGCCAGAGGTATGCACCGCAATCGCCTTGGCGGGCACCCCGATCTCGATCAGCCGCTCCTTGACCCGCGCCACCGGGTCTTCCTGACCCTCCTGCTGGTCCTCAACTTGCACAAGCATCAACGGGGTCACGCTGATCCCCTTTTCGGCAAGCCTGTCCTTGATGAAGGAATGTTGCGACCAGCCTGCCGTCAGGGTGGCCACTTCGGTATCGATCAAGGCGCGGTCTTCTTCCTTGAGGCGCAGCACGCCAACCATCAGGCCGATCTTGTTCAACCCGGCCTTGACCACGGCGTCACGGGCCACGGTCACGCGGCTGGCCACCTTCAACCCGGCGTCACGCTCGAATTTTTCCAGTTTCGCATCGTTCGGGGTCGCGGTGGCAAGGATGGTAAAATCCGGCGACAGCACGTTCAGGAAAAACTCTGCCGTGGCCGCCGCGCCCGAGCCGAAATTCAGATGCGCCTCATCGATCACCACGCCGATGCGAAAGCCCCGCTCGCGCAATTCGGCAATCATGCTGTCCACGGACAGGGACGCCTCCTTGTCGGTGCGCACCTTGCGGCTGGCCTTTTTCAGCACCGCGACCGAGGCCCATGTCTGCACATAGACATCGCCGTCGCGGGCGGCGCTTGCCTCGCGGTCGGCGTAGACGTCACGCTGACGCAGACCGGCGCATTGCGCGATCAGCGCGCTGCGGGTCTGGGTGACAAGCCCGGCATAGGGGGCAAACCAGAACCAGACGGTCTTGGTGTCCAACTGGCCGCGCACCGCTTCCAACGTGCGGCCCAAAATCAGGGTCTTGCCCGATCCGGTGGGCGCTTGCAGCAAGGTCACGCCCAACTCGCGCGAAATCCGGGTGCGGTGTTCAGGTTCGCGCGTGTGCAGGGTCGAGACGGTGCGCAGCGTCTCGGACATCGCATCGACGGCCCTTTGCTGATAGGGGGCCAGCGACAGGCGGAAATCGGCGCTCACTGGCGGAACCTCCCCACCAGTTCACTGCGGACCGAGCGCACGTCAAGCGCATCGCCCAACAGGGTGGTGATCTGCCCCGGTGCCCAGGCATAGACAAAGGCGTTTTCGCGGCGCGCGATCACGCCGCGCAGGTGGTCGATCAGGTCGGCGCCGACTTGATCCGCGAAAATCAGGGTTTGCTGGTCGGTCTTGTGTTCCTGCCACGGTGTATCGGTCAGCTGCGTCATCGGCAGGCGGTGCAGCGTTTCCAAGGCCGCCCAAACCTCGGCAGGCGCAAGGTCTTGGTCGAGGTCTTCAAACTCGATCTCGCGGCAGCGCAGATAGGCAAAGTCGGCGGCAAGGTCTGCGAATTTCTTGTCGTCCGAGGCATTCAGGCGGCGGATGCGTTCCGCCGTCACGTCGCGGCACAGGTTCTTGTCCGGTTCATTGGTCGTCGCCTCGGTGGACGACACCATGATGAAGCGCCGATCCCCGCCATCCTCGGCGTTCAACTCCATTACCGCTTGGGCGGTGGTTGCGGACCCCGCGAAGAAATCGAGCACGATGTCGCCGGGGCCAGTGGACTGCCGAACCAGTTCGCGGATCAGAGACACGGGCTTGGCATAATTGAACGCTTTCGCGCCGAATACGGCCTTGATGTCCTTGGCGGCCTCATCGTTTGTCCCGACCACAAGAGCATTCGCGCCTTCTGTGACTGTTTCACCTTCTGACCGGGGGGTGATCCACGACGAAAGGGGTTGCCTCAGGTTCCTCAAATCCTTCTTGTAGCGTTTGAACGCAGGGGTGCCGTAACCAATCCTCTTTCCAACCCAGAAGTCGAAGTCGGGCAAATCTGGCCGGATCATCGGTGCCCGCCCAGACTGAGGAAGCTCCCCTTTCTCGAATGCGGCTTCAAGGTCATTGCGCGTTTCAAAGACCCTGAACTCTGGGTTCTCCGGGAAACGAATATGCCCTGCCTCGATCCAGTCCTCCATAAATCGAGTTCTGGCTGACTTTGAACGCGATTTGCTCGGGTAAACCCAAACTCGGTTTGGGTTGGGTGGATACCATACATCGCTCGCTTCATCGTGCAGCGGGTAATACAAGTTGGGTCGTTCTCGATAGTCAAACCCCAAGGTCAAATCGCTTAAGCGAAACCAGTCATCCCTGGCAGCATCGAAAAACTTATACATGTCATAGGTCTTTTCATTTCCGGTGAACCGGAAACCGTCTTTTCCATAGATTAGGACGTGCTCATGATCCGAGCTAAGGAACGCTCGATGGTCAGCGTTGGACCCTTGCCGCGTTCGCCATGCGAACGACCCCAGCCGCATTCCCGGCATGGCCTCGTCCATCAGCAATTCCAGTTTGGCCCGCTGATCGTCATTGATCGACACAAGGATCACCCCATCCTCCGCCAGCAAATCCCGCGCCAGTGTCAAGCGGCGGAACAGGAACTCCAGCCATGTCGAATGGAAATAGGCGTCTTCGGGGTTGGCGTAATGGTCGTTATAGACCCAATCCTTGGCCCCGGTGTTATAGGGCGGGTCGATGTAGATGCATTTGATCTGCCCCGCCATCGTCATCCGCAGCCAGCGCAGGGCATCATAGTTGTCGCCCTCGATCAACATGTTCCGCCACGGCGCTGCCTTGTCCGACAGGTCGGGGATGATCGTCGCCGCCACGAAATTGGCATCCACGGCGTTGTCCGCCTCGATCTCGTCCCGCTCCCAGACCAGCCCCAGCTTCTTGGTGCGGTCCCGCTTTTTCAGCAGTTCGATCAACTGCTCGCGGGGAAGATCATCATACTTGCTCATACCCTGTTCCGTCTTCTTGGGGCACGAGAGCGCCCGCGCCCAAATTTCTTGTGTGGCGGGTAGAACTTCTCCCTACCGCGCAATTTCCTCAGCGATACACCACAGTCGCCAGCGCCTCAACGCCAACCGCTATTTCTGCAAGTCCGTTTTCCCGTCGCTTTGCCTACTCTTTCAAGGCATGTTTTAATACACGCTCATGATCTCACCGGTATCCAGCTGTTTGACGTAATCGACCGCGCTGCCATTCCAGTGGTAGGCGAAATGCGCCCCCTGTGCGGGGATCGGAACCACATCCGGCCAGAATGTGGCGATGCAGTTGCCGCCCGCAAACCTGACGCTGGGCCAAGTTATGCCGTCGGCGCCCGCCGCGCGGCGCTGGGCACCGAAGACCTGAGAGGCGGCATAATCATCCGGGTGCAGCAGGTCGTCCATCCCGGTGACATCGTCAAATTCGGCATCGACAGACCCGATCAACTCGCGGAACTGCGATGTCCAGCCGGGAGCTTCCTTTGTTGCCAGCATGGTTTTCGTATGGTGATGGATGGTTTCGGCTATCGCCACCTCTGTGCTGTCGCCCGCGTAATACAGGCCGAACGTCCCATCGGTGAACCGCCCCGGCCGCAACGGCGAGCAGTGGACGAAGGGGGCCATGGCCCAGCTTGCGCCAGGCCCTGCGACGCGCCGGGCCACCGGCACCTTTGCCAGATCGCCGATGCTGTCGCGGATGCGTGGGTTGAACTTGGCCTCGGCTGAGGCCAGCGCCTCCCAATCCGCCGGATCAGCGATGTCCTCGAACAGGTCAATCGGCGGATAGATCGAGCGGATGATCCGGGCGCTGCGCGGCCAGATCACGCGACGCACCGGCGCTGTTACCATGCGCCGCGCTCGGCGTCCAGATAACTGCGCAGATCGATCAGATCAGTGATCTCGCCGCGCATCATGATGTCGAGCGCACTTTGGCCGCCAAGGTTGGCATTGGGTTTGCGGATCCACGCGTAGCCGCGCGCCGCATCGCTGAAGAGATATCGCAGGCCCTTGTGGATCCCCATCAGGATGGCCATGCGCGCCCGCAGATCGCGGTCGATCCGGCCGATGCTGCCGTCTTTCCAGCGCGCCCATGTGCGCTGGGCCATGTCGCCCAGCAGGGTGCGGGCCTCGATATCGCTGAGTTGCCAGGCGCGGAACAGGTTCACCGTGGTGCGCGCGAGGGCGGCCGCCTCCTCGTCCGTGATGGCGGGTAGGTCCGGTCGGGACGCGGTGGGTTCGATTGTGGCAAACTGCATGGCAAATCTCCTGTGACACACATATATAGATTATGTGCCATTTGACAAGATGCCATTTCCAGAGAGACCGCTGCTACAATCACCGCCATGGCCGCACCTTCGGCATCGCCGCCGTCACCTCAACATCTCGCAGCATCTGCCCCGCCACCAGCCCATCGCGCACCCAGTCGAGCGCCTGCCACCAATCCTCGTAGCCGCGCCGTGCGGAGGCGATCTGTTCCGGATGCGGCCGCCAGGTGACCGGGCAGGCCAGAACATCGACTGTCCGCCATTTGCCCCGGGTCAGCACCCGTTCGGAGCCCACAACTTCCGTCACGGCCCGAACACCGTGCTGATTTTGCCGCGTCTCGACCGGCACACAGCGGGGAACAACGCCGGGCATCCAGTCGGGCGTCAGCCCGGCGCGGGCCAGTTCGGCCACGCGGATTGCCATGCGGATGCCGCCCAGACTGTCGGGCATTGCGGCGACGGTGGCGGCAATCACCTCTGCATCCGCGTGGGTGTAGCTGCCCATCTTGTGCTGGCCGCCGTCGACCTTGCAGCCCAGCGCAGCACGCTGCATCAGGACATACTCCAGGCCAAATCCGAAGCCTTCCTCGACCACGTCCTTTGGTTGGGGCAATTCCAACTGTGCCTTTTCCACCCGGAACGCCCATTCCAGCGCTGCCTGCACGCCCAGCGCGCGTTTCACCTTTGCGCCACCGGCACGACCGATCCGTCCCTGCATGCTCATGGGAGCAATCCTTCAAAGAGAGTCATTTGCGCTGGGCTCTCCGGCTCGTCCGTCGGCAGCCAGATCCACGGGCCCGAGGCCATGGGCAGCTGCGAGAGAGCGCCACGCATGTGCCGCTGCCAGAGGGTGAACTCCGTTGCCGAGCAGG
>DFBF01000165.1:0-6708 GCA_002367285.1 Rhodobacteraceae bacterium UBA3087
GGCGAAATATTCGATGTAGAATTCAGCGTTGTTCTTCAGCGACTGGCCATAGAGCGTGTGCAGAATGGCGTGGCCGGTGCGGTCGGCAGCAGCACAGGTGCGCTGTACGGCGGGGCCTTCGCCGAATTCGGTGGTGTGGCCGCCGAACGGACGCTGGTAAATCTTGCCTTCTTCGGTGCGCGAGAAGGGCACACCATAGTGTTCCAGCTCGTAAACCGCCTTGGGCGCTTCGCGGGCCAGGTATTCCATCGCATCCGTGTCGCCCAGCCAATCGCTGCCCTTCACGGTGTCATACATGTGCCATTGCCAGTGGTCAGGGCCCATGTTGGACAGAGAGGCGGCGATGCCACCCTGCGCGGCAACCGTGTGCGAGCGCGTCGGGAAAACCTTAGTCACACAAGCCGTGCGCAGGCCCTGTTCGGCCATGCCCAAAGTGGCACGCAGGCCCGCGCCACCGGCGCCGACCACAACCACGTCATATTCGTGGGTTTCGTATTCGTAAGCAGTCATGTTCCGGTCCCCTTACGCGGTAAACGCGATTTTCAGGATGGCGAAGACGCCGGTCAGTGCGAAAAGCGAGCACAGCAGGCGGATGGTGATCATCAGGACCAGTTCGGTCCGGCCATGGGCGTAATCCTCGATCACCACTTGCAGACCCTGGAACAGGTGCAGGATGGCGGTCAGGATGAAGGCAATGGCGATGATCGCGTTGACGGGGTGGGAATAGGCCGCGCGCACCTCTTCATAGCCTGAGCCCAGGTTATAGGCGAAGGGGAAGATGAACAGCGGGGTCAGCACCACCAGCGCGATGGCGCTGAGGCGTTGTTCCCAGAAATGCGTGGTGCCGGTCTTGGCTGCGCCCAGGCCGTGCACGCGCGAATGGTCGGTCTTGAAAGGCATGTGACCCTCCTTACGCCAGGATGATGGTGATAAGAGACAGGACTGCGGCGGTGATCAGCGCGGCAATGCCGGACCGTTTCACGCGACGTTGCCCCAGGCCGGACCCGGTATCCCAGACCAGGTGACGCACACCGGAACAGAAGTGGTACCAAATGGCCAGAAGCGAGACGAACATAATGATGTCGCCGATCCACGAGGTCATGACCCAGTTGGCGGTCGCAAAGTATTCTTCGGACGTTGCTGCCGCCAGGAACCACCAGACGATCAGCATCGCCGTGATCGACATGCCGACACCGGTGATCCGGTGCGTGATCGACATGATACCGTTCAATGGCATGCGATAGATGGATAGGTGGGGTGACAGCGGGCGATTGCCCCGGTTCACGTCGGCCATAATAGCCCCCTTCTCTGTCTGTTTCGACTTTGTCCCAAGGAATACCGGTTTTTGGCGCAGAGTCACGCCAGAACAGTCGGGTTTTTCGGTGAATTTGCGCTAATAAAGCAGGTTTTGCCTTTATGTGATCACAGTGCTGCGAAATGTGATCACAGATTGCGTGTTTGCTGAACTTAACGTGTTTTGCATCCAATCATGGGCGTATCCCGTCCCGCAAGCAGGGCAGACCGGAAATCCTCAGTCCGCCAAACGGCCCAGATGGGCGGCAAATTCGGTGCAAAAGATGATTTCTTTCGGGCCAGGATCATAAAAGGCGTTCACTTCGCCGCAGGGAATGACCGAGACGACCAGTTTCTCGGGCAGCACTATGGCGTTGTTCAGCCGGGCGACCTCGGCTTTCACGAATTGCACAAGATGGGTGTCTTCGCGCAGCACCCAATCCATTTGGATCGAGGTGCCCGGCGCGTCTTGCGCCAGCTTGTCCAGCACGCCGCTCCAGGATCGGTTGGCCAGTTCGAATTCATCCTCGCAGGTGGCGGCGCGGGCCTCAGGCAGGCCAAGTTCCAGTGCCAAATCCTCGCGTTCATCGGGCTTTGCGCCATAGAACAGACAGACCAAGTTGAAATAGCGTTGCCGCCCGGTGCCATGCACATCCCATTCCGCCAGCTCATAACCGCGCGCCGCGTCGCGTTCTGCATCGGTGGAATAGGCGGCGGCCGCGTCATAGGCCAGCCGGATCGCGTTGTTTTCATCATGCAGACGGTTCATCAGAATGACGCTGAAGGTGTCGGCGGCGAATTCCTCGGGCCCGAACACGGGCAGTTCCAGGATGTCGATCACTGCGTGGCCCAGTTCGTGATACAGTGTTTCGATCACATTGCTTTCGATGAACCGCTGGCGTTGGCTGACGACGGGCTGGGTTGCCGTCGCCACCTGGGGCTCGTCCGGGACAAAGGTGACGGTGGGCGGGGGCAGGTCTTCGGTCGGTGGGGTCGAGGTATTGCCGTCCTCCTTTGCAAGGGCAGGAAGGGCAATACCAAGAGCGGCAACGAGCGTGATGAAAGACCTGATAAACATGTCTTATCAGGTGGGCATAAGGGCCCAGTAGTCAAGATCAAGCATGACCTCGGGGCGGTATTTTCCGTCTTCCCCACGCAGTGCGAATTCAGGTGCGCCATGTTTGACCGCGACCAGTCGCAGGCGGATTGCGCCCACGCCCGGCGCGGATGTTTCCGCCTTGTCCAGAACCTCGCTCCAGGCGCGGATCGTGTCGCCGGCGAAACAGGGGTTCGCATGCGCCCCCGCATTCAGCCCGACGATCATCTGCGCGTTCGCCAGCCCGTTGAAGGACAGAGCGCGCGCCATGGAAATCACGTGACCACCATAGATCAGCTGTTTGCCATCGGGGCGGTTGGTGGCGTCAAAATGCACCTTGGCGGTGTTCTGCCACAGGCGCGTGGCCAGCATGTGTTCGGCCTCATCCACGGTGACACCATCGACATGGTCGATCTTTTCGCCGACCTCATAGTCGCCCCAGCGGTGGCGTTCGCCCGCAAGCGTGAAATCATAGCGGCCGAAGTCCAGCCCCTCAGGGATCACCAGATCGCTGGCGGCCAGCGTCGGTTTCAACTCGGGGATCAGCGTGTCTGGCGCATCGGCGTCCAGATCGCGTTTCTTCACCATGACCCAGCGGATGTAGTCCAGCACCTCATCACCGTGCTGGTTCAGCCCCTTGGTGCGCACCCAAACCACGCCGGACTTGCCGTTAGAATTCTGTTTCAGACCGATCACTTGGCTGGTCGACCGCAGCGTGTCGCCCGGATAAACCGGTTTCAGCCAGCGCCCTTCGCCATAGCCCAGGTTAGCGACCGCGTTCAACGATACGTCCGGCACGGTTTTGCCAAACACCACATGGAAGGTGGCCAGATCGTCGATGGGTGACCCCTCCAGCCCACTGTCGCGCGCGAATTCATCCGAGGAATACAGCGCATGGCGCGCCGGATACAGCGCGTGATACATGGCGCGTTCGCCGCCCGACACGGTGCGCGGCACGGCGTGGGTGATCACCTCGCCAATGCGATAGTCTTCGAAAAAGCGACCGGTGTTCGTCTTGGCGGTTTGGGGGGCCATTACTGTGCTCCTAGTTTCATGTCGGGGGTATAGGTGCCGGGGGCATTTTTGGTGACCGCCTGGGCGCAGCGCATCACGCCCGCCACCTGGTCAAACGCATAAGAGGGGTCGCCATGCAGCGCCCAGCCCTTGTTCAGCGCCTCGGTCACCTTGTGGCAAAAGGCGGATGTGTCTTCTTCGGTCAGCAGGCGATACAGTTTCATCCGTAGGTCCCCAGGAAAGGGTGATAGCCCAGCAAATAGTGCAAAAAGGCGATGATGGCATAAAGCACGAGCGTGACGACGCCCAGCTTGATGTCCTTGGAAAACGGGCCGCGGTCCGGGCGCTGCCAGGGGCCGGTTGCGCGGTTGATCACGATGATTTCCAGCACAGCCCAGATCGCCAGGGATGCGAACAGAACAACCGAGATCAGGTCGCCATTCACCAACAGGTGCGAGGCGGCCCAGACCAGCATGCCCATCAGCATGGGATGGCGGATTTTCGTTTTCGTCACGCCGGACGCGTCGCCCGCGCCGAACAGAAAGATCGACACAAGCATGGTCAGGTTGACCAGATGGCCCATGCCGGGCAGGGGCGTGTAGACGGGGATGAACTCCGCGCCGCGCACGCCGATGATCATCGCCAGCAACCCGGAAAAGATGATCAGGGCGGACAGGCCTTTGGCCTTTTGTCCCATGCTTTCATGGGCGCCGGGCAAGATGCGTTTCCAGAAATGCCCGGCGTACCAGAGCGCGATACCGATAAGTGTCAGGGTCATGTCAGCCCTCCAAAGCTGCAATGGCCTCCGCTTTGGACAGCAGGGCCTTTGCGGTCACGATATGCAGGTTCTCGACGATTTTACCATCAACAACTGCAACGCCCTGACCAGCAGCTCCCGCAGCGTCAAAGGCTTCGATCTGACGCTGGGCCAGGTCGATTTCGGCCTCGGATGGTGCAAAGGCGGCGTTGGCCACGGCCAACTGGGCGGGGTGGATCAACGTCTTGCCGTCCATGCCCATGTCGCGGCCCTGATCGCATTCGGCTTTCAGCCCGTCGTCATCCTTGAAGGCATTATAGACACCGTCGATGATGGTCACGCCATGGGCTTTTGCGGCCAGAAGGCACAGGTGCAACCCTCCCATCATTGGCAGGCGGTCGGCGCGAAACCGGGTGTTCAGTTCTTTGGCCAGGTCATTGGTGCCCATGACAAAGCCCTTCAGGCGCGGGTGCGCGGCGATTTCGGCGGCGTTCAACATGCCAAGCGGGGTTTCCATCATGGCCCACAGATCGACATCGGGGATCAGCGCGGCCAATTCGTCCAGTTGCGCGGCGCTGTCGACTTTTGGCATCAGGATCGCATCAATATCGGCGCCCACGAAGGCGGCGACATCGTCTTTGCCCCATGTGGTGTCAAAGCCGTTGATGCGTACGATCTTGGCGCGCGGCCCGTATCCGCCCTTGTCCAGCTCGGCCTTCAGAATGGCGCGGGCTTCGATTTTTGCATCCGGCGCGACGGCGTCTTCGAGGTCGAAAATGATCGCATCGGCGGCCAACCCGCGCGCTTTTTCCAAGGCACGGTCTTTTGAACCGGGGATATACAGCACGGAGCGGTAGGGGCGCAGGGTCTGGGTCATTGATTCTTCCTCTGAGCAATATTGTTGCGCAAATGATCATAGGGGCGCATGAATCCGCAAGAGCAAAATCGCCGCAGCGCAGAAATTTTTCCACTCACTTCGCGGGTTCACCAACCTGCACGTCTTGGCGAACGCTGCATTAACCAGTTCTTTGCGCCCGACACCGCAGGATTTCCGTGCATGTCGAGTGACGGGAGGGCCCGCGGATGGCCGCCGTTTGAGAAACGGGAAGAGGCTCGGCGCCTGGAACGGAAGGGGCTGTTTGTCGCCGGGAAACCGGACGGCCCGGCTGACACCTCCAATATGAAAGGGAAGACCCATGAAACAGCACATGCTTGCTTTGGGACTTGGAATTGGTGCGATCCTGATCACGGCGGGGCAGGGGTTTGCCCAGTCGCAAAACTGTGCCGAACGCGCTGCGGTCCTGGACCGTCTGGCCAACAACTATGGTGAAACGCGTCAGTCGATCGGGTTGGCGGCGAACAACCAGGTGGTCGAGGTGTTCGCGAGCCAGGAAACCGGCACCTGGACGATCACAGTCACCTTGCCGTCGGGGCTGACCTGCCTTGTGGCCGCCGGACAGGCGTTTGAGACTGTGGATGAGGCGCTGACCCCGGCCATGCTGGGGGACCCGGTCTGAGGCCGCCGCCGTCCTTGAACGATTTCAGGGTCAGGTCAGCGCGTCAAAGATCAGTTTGATCCCGGTCACGGTCAGCAACACATAGGTCAGCGCGAAATAGGTGCGATCGGAAAACATCCGATGCGCCCAGACGCCCAGCCAGACACCAAAAACGGCGAAGGGGATCAGGAATAGATCCGCTTTCGCCGTTTGCCATGTGAAAATGCCCAGAAATGCATAGGGCATGAATTTAAAGAGGTTGATGGCCCAAAAGGTGACCACAGTGGTGGCCTGATAGGTGGTTTTGTCCAACCCGCGCGACAGCAGGAAAACGGCGGCAGGGGGGCCACCCGCGTGGCTGATGAAACTGGTCAGCCCGGCGACCGCCCCGGCCACGCGCCCGCCTGTGCGTGACATACGCCGCCCAGACGGGCGATACAGCTGTAGTTTGATCGCGCCCTGAAAGGCGACAAAACCCAGGGCAACCAGCCCGATCAGCACGCGAAACACATCGGGGTTCACGGCACGATAAACCAGCGCGCCCAGGATCACGCCCGGGATTGACCCCAGCACCAGCGCCCAGGCCGACGGGCCATCCCATTTCTTCCAATACGGTTTCAGCGCGGTCACATCCATCAGCATGAGCAGGGGCAACATCAGCCCGACCGCCGCACCCGGTTCCAGAATCAGCGCCAGCAATGGCGTTGCCGCAAAGGCTGCACCAGAGCCGAACCCGCCCTTTGAAACCCCCGCAAAGATCACCGCCGGGATCGCAAACAGAAAGAATGTCAGGTCCAGAACCTCGGGCATATTTCCCTCAAATCGTCGCGTTTCTTGCGCTTTAGCGCTATCGCCCAATAGGCACGGATACAAGGTCAGGTTAACGCCGCAGTGCAGCGCCCTTGCTTATAAGACCCATTCGGACTAGGCGTTCTGGCGAAATTCAACTGATCGGAGATCGAACTCATGGCCAGACCCAAAATCGCCCTAATCGGCAGCGGCATGATCGGCGGCACCCTTGCACACCTCGCAGCACTGAAAGAACTGGGCGA
>DFBF01000165.1:6815-6962 GCA_002367285.1 Rhodobacteraceae bacterium UBA3087
GTCTGCATCGTTACCGCCGGTGTGGCCCGCAAGCCGGGCATGAGCCGCGATGACCTGCTGGGCATCAACCTGAAGGTCATGAAATCGGTCGGCGAAGGCATCAAGGCCAACGCTCCGAACGCCTTCGTGATCTGCATCACCAACCCG
>DFBF01000026.1:0-1205 GCA_002367285.1 Rhodobacteraceae bacterium UBA3087
GAATGCAATCACCTCGCGCGGCGCAATGGCCGCATCTACCGCCATTGTTGCCGTCGGGTTCGCCGTCTGGGTTGTCATCCCGAACGCCCCGGCCCCCCTGCCCCTGCCGGACCTGCGCACCGAGAAAGCCGAAGCGCCCGTTGTGGAAATGGAACCTGACGCCCTGGAAATGGCCGAGGCCGACTTTGCTACGGGCGCCACGCAATCTATGGCCGCCCCAGACCCCGCGCCTCTTTTGCGCGCACCCGTTGGGGCCATCGTTTCGATGCCGCTTGATGACAGCATCGCCCACCAACCCAACACCGAAGCCTTCGCCAACGCGGCCCCCAACCCGCTGAGGATCACGCAGGAAGACCCGGTCAGCACGTTTTCCATCGACGTGGATACGGCCAGCTATTCCGTCATGCGCAATTCGATTCTGAACGGGTCTCTGCCCAGCCCCGATGCGGTGCGGGTTGAGGAACTGGTGAACTATTTTCCCTATGCCTATCCGACACCTAACGGCCCGCATCCGTTCCAGCCCACGGTCACCGTGATGGACACGCCCTGGAACGCGGGCACACAGCTGGTGCATATCGGCATTCAAGGCGAGATGCCCGAAGTCGACGCCCGCCCGCCGCTGAACCTGGTGTTCCTGATCGACAGTTCCGGGTCGATGGACAGCCCCAACAAGCTGCCACTGTTGAAACAATCGTTCCGTTTGATGCTGAGCGAATTGCGGCCCGAGGATCAGGTGTCCATCGTCGCCTATGCCGGGTCTTCTGGTCAGGTGTTGGAGCCGACATCGGCTGCGGAGCGCCCCACGATCCTGGCGGCGTTGGACCGTCTATCGGCAGGTGGATCAACCGCGGGTCAGGCCGGATTGCAGCAGGCCTATCAGGTCGCCGAAGGTATGGGCGCGGATGGCGAAGTCTCCCGCGTGATCCTGGCAACAGACGGTGATTTCAACGTCGGGATTTCAAACCCCGACACGTTGAAAGACTATATCGCCGACAAGCGGGACACGGGCGTTTACCTGTCTGTGCTGGGCTTTGGCCGGGGCAACCTGCAAGACGCGACCATGCAGGCGCTGGCGCAGAACGGCAACGGCACGGCGGCCTATATCGACACCCTGTCCGAGGCGCAAAAAGTGTTGGTGGATCAACTGACTGGCGCGTTGTTCCCGATTGCCGATGACGTGAAAATCCAGGTGGAATTCAACCCGG
>DFBF01000026.1:1298-7540 GCA_002367285.1 Rhodobacteraceae bacterium UBA3087
GAAATTGGCGCGGGCCATACGGTGACGGCGCTTTACGAGGTCACGCCGGTTGGATCGGACGCAGTGATGAGCGACGCGCTGCGTTATGCGCCGCCGGTTGACGCGCCCGGCAGCGGCGAACTGGGATTTCTCAAACTGCGTTATAAAGCGCCGGGCGAAGACGTCAGCACCTTGATCGAAACGCCGATCCTGTCGGATATGGCCGCGATCAGCGAAGACGCACGTTTTTCCGCCGCCATCGCCGGATTTGGTCAACTGTTGCGTGACGGAAAATACCTGGGCGACTGGGGATACCGCGACCTGATCGCCTTGGCCAATGCCAACCGGGGCGCAGATGCCTACGGTTATCGCACCGAAGCGGTGCAGCTGATGCGCCTTGCCCAAAGTCTTGCACGGTAAGGCTTGACCGCCCCCCTCTGCGCCCATAGCGTCCCCGTGCCGACCCCATTCGGGGACGGCAACATTCTCAGGGCGGGATGAAATTCCCCACCGGCGGTAAGTCAGAATTAGGAATCACCAGAAACGTGCCCCATTTTTCAAGCACTCTTAGCTTGAACAAATGAGTCCGGATTTCCGAATTCTGATAGAGCCCGCGAGCGGCTGCGTTTCATGAAACCCAGTGTCCAGCAGATCCGGTGCAACTCCGGAGCCGACGGTTAAAGTCCGGATGAAAGAGAATGGTCAGGCGCACCCGGCAACGGGGGCGTCCGTCCTGTCTGCCTTGGGTCACGTGCGTAAGGATAAAGGACAAACGCCATGACTCGCCAACCTATGATCGCCGCCGGCCTGATGGTCGCGGCAGGTGCGTTTTTCGCACTGGTCAACACGGCCATTCAGGCCGCCACCATGCTGAACGGGGCCGCGCCACCCGCGGTGACCTTCTGGCAATATCTCATCGCTTTGGGGTTCTATATCCCATGGATTTACCGCCACCGTCTGGCCGTGTTGCGCACGGACCAGGTCGGCTTGCATGTGTTACGTGTCGCGCTGGCGGCGGTCGGCGTGCAGCTTTGGGTCATGGGCCTGGCCCATGTGCCGATCTGGCAGGCGATTGCGCTGATCATGCTGTCGCCGTTTTTCGTCACGCTGGGCGCCGGGCTGGTGCTGCGTGAAAACGTAACCACGCAACGCTGGGGCGCGGTGGTTCTGGGCATTGTCGGTGGGGCCATCATCCTAGAACCCTGGTCAGATCGGTTTCAGATGTACGCGTTGTTGCCAGTTGCCGCCGCCGCCTTTTGGGCCGCGTCATCTGTGGTGACCAAACGGCTGACCCGTGTCGACGGGCCGGAAACGGTAACGATCTACCTGCTGGTCCTGCTGACGCCGATCAATTTTGGCCTGGCGGCGGGCACGGGCTTTGCCTTGCCGCAATCCGCCATCTGGTATGTGGTCGGTGCAGGGTTGTTGACGGCAGCCGCGCAGCACGTGTTGGTCAAGGCCTATTCCATGGCTGATGCGGCGTTCCTGCAACCGTTTGACCACCTAAAACTACCGTTGAACGTGGCGCTTGGGTTTGCCGCTTTCGGCTTCGCGCCAACCGGGTCCATGTGGCTGGGTACGGCAATCATTCTGGCCGCCAGCTTTTATCTGTTGAACCAGGAAAGCCGCACGGCACAGCCTGCGTAAGCGAATGGGCGCGCGGGGCTTCCCCCACGCGCCCGATACTTCAAACGGCTATTCCAAACGAAAGGTGGCTCAGGCTTCGATCACCGTCGCATTCACATCCTTGGCGCGGGCGATTTCAACCCGGCGCGGCTTCAGCGCCTCGGGCACTTCGCGGGCCAGGTCGATGTGCAACATGCCGTGTGCATGGGCCGCACCGGTGACACGTACATGTTCGGCCAGATGGAACCGGCGTTCGAATGCACGTGTGGCAATGCCACGGTGCAAATAGGTGACTTCGCTGTCGCTGGGCGCCTTTTTGGCGGTCACGAACAGCGCGTTTTCCTTTACCTCAACCGACAGTTCATCATCGGTGAACCCGGCAACGGCAACGGAAATCCGCCAGGCATCTTCGCCGGTTTTTTCAATGTTATACGGGGGGTAGCTTTCGCGGCTGACATCATTGGTCAGCACTCGGTCCATCAGGTCGGCGATCTGGTCAAAACCGACGGTGGCACGGTACAGGGGGGTCAGGTCGAAATTACGCATTGCGTCCTCCATTTGAGCGACTGTATTGGCGCCTTCCCACATGGGACAGGCATAAAAACGGACCCGCCAGGCGGCGTCCGTGACACAGAGGTATGGTGGATTTTCGGGCTTTCAAGCCCTGCGCTGGCGATCCTAGGGGCGCAGAAATTTCGCGCCACCGTTGCTGCGTTTCCCCTGTGGGGTGATGCGCTGTGCGGTGGGGGTCACGCGGGTAAACACCCCATCGCTTTCCTCCAAAATCGCCATCAGATCGGCCAGAGGGCGTTCCAGGCTGGTGCCCAGGCTAACGGGAACATCACGCACGAACGCCTTGGCAGAAACGACCGACACGATCCGCGCCTTACCGTTTTCATACACAAAAATCGGCGCGCCAGAGCTTCCGTAATCCACGTCACAGCTTAAAACCAGCGTGCCGGATTGGCGCGCCAGCACGTGGCACATTTCCTGCAAAGCCGGGCTTTCGGACCGGTCATGCGCATAGGACACTACGCCGACCTCGGCCCCTTTGCGCGGGCGCACGTCCGTTTCAAAGGGCGTGACAGAGGTGGTGCGGATCGGCTGATCCAGTTCCAGCAACGCCAGGTCATGCGCAACGCGTGTGGTTTTGTTGATGCCGGAAAAGTCGAAATCAGGATGTACTATGGCACGGCGCACACCGCGATAAGCCGAGGCGCGGCCATTGCGCCAGCCGGCCAGGAACTCGATCTCACCCGGCTCGTAACGCCGTCCGGTTTCCTTGTCGAACAGGCAATGCCCAGCGGTCAGAACAAGGTTATCGGCGATCATCGCCCCGGTGCAGAAGCTCTCGCCGCTCATGTTCAGGCGGCCAACGGCCTCCCAACCACGGCTGTCATCACCTGTCATCAGGCTGCGCAGGGCCGAGGTTCCCGACGGATCGGACGCCCCCAAAGGAGTTGAAAAACCCATCGCAACCGCAAGAAATATAAGTAGTTTTTTCATATTCCAGTCCCTTGACGGGACGGGCGTAGCAAGCAATTGAGGCAAGAATGGGGCGGGATTGTGCCCCCCCGCCATAATCGGGGCCGCAATCAGCCCAGCTTGCGCGGCTTGGGCCCACCTGTGGCCCAGTCCAGCAATTCAACCGTATGCACCACGGGCACATCCGTACCGCCGCCGATCTGGACCATGCAGCCAATGTTTCCTGCCGCAATGATTTCGGGGGCCTTCGCCTCCAACGTCTTGATTTTGCGACCTTTTAGCTGCGCACTGATCTCAGGCTGCATCAGGTTATAGGTGCCTGCCGACCCGCAACACAGATGCGGATCAGACGGTTCGACCACCTCGAAACCTGCACGTTTCAGCAAGGTTTTGGGGTGGGTTTTCACCTGTTGGCCGTGCTGTAGGCTACAGGCCGAATGATACGCCACCCGTTGCCCCATTGCACCACTTGGCACCTCAAGTTTCATCAACAACTCGCTGATATCCATTGCCAATTCACTGACCCGCGCGGCATCATTCGCCAGTGGGTCATTGCGCAACATGAAACCATAGTCCTTGACGGTCGTACCACAACCCGAGGTGTTGATGACGATCGCGTCCAGGCCATCGCCCCGGTCTTCCGCCATCCAGACGCGGATGTTGTTGGCGGCCGAGCTGTGGCTTTCTTTTTCCTTGCCCATGTGGTGGGTCAGCGCGCCGCAACAGCCCATGCCTTTGGCCACCACGACCTCGCAGCCCAGCCGGGTCAACAGCCGGATGGTTGCGTCATTGATATCGGTATCCAGCGCCTTTTGCGCACAGCCCGTCATCAACGCGACCCGCATCTTGCGCGCGCCCTTGGCCGGGAATACTTGGGCGTCGTCATTGGGGCTGCGCGCCGGAATCTGCTTGGGCGCCATGGCCAGCATCGCCTGAATGCGCGCGTCCGGGATCAGTTTTCGAAAAGGTTTGCCGATTTTGGCGCCCAACAGGGCCAGCCGGAACCGCCCCGGGTATGGGATGATCTGCGCCAGGGTCCAGCGCAACAGGCGGTCCATGATCGGCCGCTTATAGGTCTTTTCGATATGCGCCCGCGCCAGGTCCACCAGATGCATGTAATGCACCCCGGACGGGCAGGTTGTCATGCAGGCCAGGCAGGACAGGCAGCGGTCGACATGCTGCACGGTCTTGGCATCCGCAGGGCGGTCGCTCTCCAGCATATCCTTGATCAGATAGATGCGGCCACGGGGGCTGTCCAGCTCATCGCCCAGCACCTGATAGGTCGGGCAAGTCGCGGTGCAGAACCCGCAATGCACACAGGACCGCAGGATCTCGTTTGCCCGTTCAATGCCGGGATCGGTCAGCTGTTCGGGCGTGAAAGTCGTTTGCATCTCAGGCCCCCATCAGACCGGGGTTCAAAATACCCCGAGGATCGAATTTGTGACGTAATGCGGTTGTAAGTGCCGCGATTGCTGGGGGTTCAGGTTCGAAAACTGAAAGCTCCCGTCGCAAGGTCACTGGTGCTTTCACCAAGGTCGCGTGACCTCCGCCCAGCGCCGCCATCTGCGCGCGGATCAATTTCGCGCCGCCATCCGGCAAGGCGTTTGCGTCCGGTGCCAGCCAGATCAACCCGCCGCCCCAATCAAAAATGGCGCGATGTGACAGGTTGTTCTGCGCCAACATGGCCGATATCAGCGGGCCAGAAGACGGGGTGACCGACAGGCGCCACACAATGTCGGCATCGGCAAAGGGCGCAACATCCCGCAGCTGTTGCCACAGGGTCGAACTGGCCGCACCCTCGACCACGGTCCAATCGCCACCAAGCCGATCTGCCATTGCCCCCAGTCGATAGGCGACTGCCCCGGCCAGGCCTTCAAACCGGATCCGGGTTTCGCTGTCATCCCCGCCGGTATCGGGCCCAAGATGTGCCGCCCCGGTAATATCAAAGGGCGATCCCAACGCGCCCGAAAGCGCGGCGATCCCGTTTGCCGCGTCCAGTCCGCGCGCCACCAAAGTCGCCTCAACCTCAGGAATTGCGCCCACTTTCAGGCTGACCTGGGACAGCACACCCAATGTGCCCCAACTGCCCGCCATCAGTTTGACCAGGTCATAACCGGTGACGTTCTTCATCACACGGCCACCATTTTTCAAAACCTGCCCAGAGCCGTCGACAAACCGGACCCCCAACGCAAAGTCACGCGCCGCGCCGACCTGAATGCGGCGGGGACCGGACACGTTGGCGGCAACCACACCCCCAATCGTTGGCGTCCCGGTGGTGCCCAGCAGGCCCCGGTGGTCCATCGGCTCAAACGGCAGACGCTGGCCTTGGGCGGCCAGCAGCGCGTCAATCTCGGCCATCGGCGTGCCCGCCTGCACCACCAAAGTCATCGCGCCGGGCTCGTACAGGCTGACGCCGGACAGACCGGAAGTCGACAGGACCGTACCGTCGGCAGGTATGCCGATATCACGGGTGCCGCCGCCCTGAATGCGTAAAGGGCCGGTCGCCGAGGCAACCGCTTCGGCCAGTTCCTGTTCCGTTGTCGGGGTCATGCGCGGCGTCCTTCAGTGACGGAAAGCGGGAAAACCTTGGCCGGGTTCAACAGCCATTTCGGGTCGAACACATCCTTCACGGCCAACTGCACCTCCAGGTCCTCGGGCGTATACTGTGCCCCCATCAGGTCGCGTTTTTCGACCCCAACCCCGTGTTCGCCAGTCAGACAACCGCCCACCTCGACACACAGCCGCAGGATATCCGCCCCCAGCGCTTCGCATTTTTCCAAGTCGCCTTCCTTGTTGGCGTCAAACAGGATCAGAGGGTGCATATTGCCATCACCCGCGTGGAACACATTGCCCACATCCAGGCCGTATTCCTTGGACATTTCCGCAATTCGACGCAGCACCAGCGGCAGCTCCGAGACAGGAATGGTGCCGTCCAAGCACATGTAATCGTTGATCCGCCCCATGGCGCCGAAGGCAGATTTGCGGCCCAGCCAGATCTTGGCGCTCTCTTCCTCGGACCCACTTTCGCGCAGCTCGACCGGGTTGTGGCGCTTGGCAATTGCGATGATCCGGCTCAACTGGTCTTCGATTTCGGCCTCGGAGCCTTCGACCTCGATGATCAACAAGGCCTCGCAATCGGGGTATCCGGCGCC
>DFBF01000026.1:7570-9693 GCA_002367285.1 Rhodobacteraceae bacterium UBA3087
TTGATGATATCACTGACGCAATGGCCCGCGACCACGTTGCTGTCGAAACCAACCAATACCGGGCGCGCGCCTTCGGGCTTGGCCAGGATGCGCAGAGTGGCCTCGGTGACAATGCCCAACTGGCCTTCGGAACCGCAGATCAGCCCCAACAAGTCCAGCCCGCCCGCATCCAGGTGGCCGCCACCAATGTCGATGATTTCACCATCAGCCATGACCATTTTCACGCCCATCAGGTTGTTCGTGGTCACGCCGTATTTCAAACAATGCGCGCCGCCGGAATTCATCGCGATATTGCCCGCAATGGCACAGGCCAGCTGTGATGACGGGTCGGGCGCGTAAAAGAAACCGTCTTCCTCGACCGCGCCGGTGACCGACAGGTTGGTGCGCCCTGCCTGCACCCGGATAATCCGGTTGTCGTAATCGGTTTCGATCACGTCATTCAGACGCGCAACCCCCAGGATCACGCAATCCGCCGTCGGCAGAGCCCCCCCGGCCAGCGAGGTTCCCGCCCCCCGTGGCACAACGGGCACGCCTTCTTCGAAACACACCCGCATCGCGGCGGCGACCTGTTCGGTGGTTTCCGGCAATACCGCACACAGCGGCGGGCATTTATAGGCCGTCAACGCGTCGCATTCATAAACCTTGGTCTCGCGTTCTTCATGGATCACGGCACCTGCGGGCAAAACGGCCTGAAGCCGGGCAACAATCCGGCCTTTGCGGGCCAGAATATCGGCATTGGGGGTCGGCATTTGCATGGAATCGCGCTCCTCACCAGAATTGGTAAGAAAATATAACCAATTAATGCGGCTGGCAAGCCCCGACCAGTGTCGTTAGGCTTGCCGCATGACAATTTCTGAGCAGTTCGCCCCCTTCACCCCGTCTGATGCCACCGCCGTGGCGTTGTTGCTGCTGGCCTGGTTCGCCATCGGCTGGCGGATCGAAAACCCGTCGCCGCGCCGCCCATCCGTATCCCAACTGATGGCGCGATATCGGCGCGACTGGATGGTGCAATTCGTCACCCGCCAGCACCGGATCTTTGACAGCTCGACCCTGTCAAACCTGCGCCAGGGCACGAGCTTCTTTGCCTCGGCCTGCATGATCGCCATTGGCGGCGGGCTGGCCTTGATGGGCAACACCGACCGGCTGTCAGGCGTCGCCGCCGACCTGACAGCCACCGACACGCCCGCCCTGGTTTGGGAGATCAAGATTCTGTTGATCATCGGCTTTCTGGCCCACGCCTTTCTGGCATTCGTCTGGTCGCACCGGTTGTTTGGCTATTGCGCCGTGGTCATGGCCTCGGTCCCGAACGACATCGAAGATCCCGTCGCATTTCCCCGCGCAGCCCAGGCCGGAGAGATCAACATCACCGCCGCGCGCAGCTTCAATCGCGGCTTGCGGTCCGTCTATTTCGCGCTGGGGTCGCTGGCGTGGTTTGCCGGACCGATCAGCCTGTTCGTCGCCATATGCGTCACCCTGATGGTACTGTGGCGCCGTGAATTCGCGTCGCATTCCCGCGCAGTTCTGCTGCAAGGGGACACGCCATGAAGGCCCTGATCTTTGCCCTGTTGCCCCTGCCCGCCCTTGCCGATTTCCCAATGATCGAAGCGGCGCAGATCAATGGCACCACCGTATCGGTGACCCTGTCCCACCCTGACACGGGCTGGGACCACTATGCTGATGGGTGGGAGGTTCTGACCCCGGACGGCACGTCACTGGGCCTGCGCATACTGGCCCATCCGCATGTGGCGGAACAGCCATTCACCCGGTCTCTGGGGGACGTCAAAGTTCCCGCAGGTGTGCACGAATTGCACATCCGCGCCCGGTGCAGTCGCGATGGCTGGGCCGATCAGACGTTTGTGCTGCCGCTGGACTGACGCCGTCCGCGCCCCTCCCACAGCCAGGCCGCCACGGCCAGACCCGCCGCAATTAGCAGCATCAGCCAGGCAGGCGCAAGCGGCACAATGCGCAGGTCGGTGGTGACATAAGCGCCGCGCGGGGTATAGCCGATCCAACCGCGCCCGGCGGCAACACGGCCCGCACGGACCGCGCGCAGACCCGGGGCGCGCCCCTCCAACGCCACAATCCCGCCGCGTGTGGGCGTGATGGCCGTTTGCAGCACGTCA
>DFBF01000026.1:9767-11594 GCA_002367285.1 Rhodobacteraceae bacterium UBA3087
CCATCCTGCAACCGGTACAGCCCCATCGTCGGCGCATCAAACGTGCCGCGATACAGGCCCGGTGCCTCTTGGGTCAAAGGCAATGCAATCACGGTGCCATCTGGCCCAGTTATGTCGACGCTGCGCATGCCTTCTTCCATCGTGCGCCGTGTGACGACCATACGCATGCCTTGCGCCACAGCGCCCAGCGCCTCTTCTTCCAGCTCAGGTTCCTTCATCATCCAATGGGCCAGACGGCGCAGCAGTTCCAGCTGTGGCCCGCCGCCCTCAAATCCCCGGCTCCACAGCCAGGCATGGTCCGATCCCAACAGCGCCACGCGCCCGTCACCGACACGATCCAGCACCAGCAAAGGCGCGTCCAGGCCGGTCATCACCACCTGCCCCCCCGTCTGCTCCAGCTCGACCAGACGCAACCAGCGGCCCCAGCCCGCAGGCGGCGCGAAGGCCTCCAGACCACGGGTCACAGGGTGGCGATTGCCCAGATCGCTGACTTGCGGCGCAAAGGCCTCTTCGACCACGCGCGAGGTGGGCTGCGCCGGCAGGATGTCCCCCAAGGGCGACCGCGCCAAACTGTCGACACTGGCGAAATCCGGGCCCGCCGCGATCAGGACAGCGCCGCCGCCTTCGACATAATTGCGAACAGATTCAAGGTATTGCCCCGGCAAAATACCACGCAGTTTATAACGATCAAAGATGATCAGGTCGAATTCATCAACCTTTTCCAAGAACAGCTCCTGGGTCGGAAAAGCGATCAGCGACAGTTCACTGACCGGCACGCCGTCCTGTTTGTTGGGCGGGCGCAGGATGGTGAAATGTACCAGATCAACGCTGGCGTCAGATTTCAGCAGATTGCGCCAGGTGCGGGTGCCGGGGTTGGGCTCTCCGCTGACCAAAAGCACCCGAAGGCGGTCGCGCACACCGCTGATCTGCACAACCGCGGCATTGTTGCGATCGGTCAGCTCGCCCGTCGCCATCGGCACGGTGAAATGGATCACATTGTGGCCACCATGGCGCAGCGTGATGGGCAGACGCAATTCTTCGCCCACAGGCACATCATGCTGGGTCGGCGTCCCCCCATCGACGCTGATCGACAGAGTCGTGCGCGCGCCCCTGCCAGGCCCCGCGCCTTGATCAATAATGCGCAGGCTGATGATCTGCTCCTCGCCCAGAATGGCGAAGGCAGGCGCTTTTTCGACCACCAACCGGCGATCCCAATCACTGACGTGCCCCGTCAGCAACAGATGCAGCGGCGCGGGCATATCCGGCATCGCGTCAACGTCATGCACCTGCCCATCCGAGATCAAAACCGCCCCCGCCACCCGGTCGCGCGGCAGTTTTGCCAGGGCTTCGGCCAGCGCTGTGCCCACAAGGGTGCCGCGATCCTCGTCGCTGTCACCCAGCCGGATCAGTTCCACTTCCAACCCGTCGATACGGGCCACGCGGGCTTGCAAGGCCGCCAGGGCATCAGTTGATTGTGATGCGCGATCCGACAGGTCCTGTGACGCGCTTTCATCCAGCAAAACCAACAGGATATCACCCAGATTCGCGCGATCTTCCTGTTGCAGGGATGGCCCAGCCAGGGCCACTAGCAACGCCGCAGACCCCAATGCGCGCAACGCCCACCCTGCCAGTCCACGCCACACAGCAAAGCCTAGAACGGCCATCAATGCCACCGCCAACCCCGCCAGAATGGGCCAGGAAAACGCCGGATCAAAGATGATCGATACACCGTTCATTGCCCCAGCTTTTCCAGCAAAGCCGGCACATGAACCTGGTCGCTTTTGTAATTCCCCGTCAGCACATGCATCACCAGATTGATGCCAACCC
>DFBF01000125.1 GCA_002367285.1 Rhodobacteraceae bacterium UBA3087
CCAAACACTGCGGCGGCTAATGGATGTCAGCCAAGCCCCGCGACGAACATCCCGGCCAGATAGGCTACGACAGCACAAAGCCCCCCCAGAAACACCGTTTCCCCAACCGACCGCAGCGCCTTTTCCCCCGTCGCCGCGAACCGCAACAGCCCCAGCAATGTCAACGCCGTGGCGGTCGCGGCAACCGACCAGCCAAACCGTGCGGCGGTCTCAGGCAGCAACACGAAAGGGGCCAGCGGGATCGCGCCAAAGGTGATGAACGCCAGAAACGTCATCACGGCGCGCGCGCGCAGGTTCTGGGCGTCCGGCGCCTCCATGCCATAATCATAGCGCAGCACAAGATCCGCCATCAGGGTCGGGCTGGTGGCCAGGTGGTCGGCCGTGTGGCGGGCAATATCCGATGACAAACCCTGGGCATGCAGGTGATCCGCCATGAGCTGCGCGGCAGTGCCCGGGTTGGCGGCAATACGCGCAGTTTCGGTCGCATGCCGGGCGCGAAACAGGTCGCGATTGGAGCGGCCCGACAGGAATTCACCCAACCCCATGGACACCGCGTCCGCCGTCAGGTTGGCCAGTCCGAAAATCAAAACCGCCAAAGCGCCCAGCCCGACAACACCCTGCGCCTCGGCCCCGGCAAAGCCGGCGACGATGGCAAAGGTCGTGACAATGCCGTCATTGCCGCCAAATACGACCTGTTTCAGGTAATTTGTGATGTGGCCGTTGCGCGTGATCATGCGGGAATCCTTTCGTCGTCAGATTAACCTGGCCGGGCCAGAGGGCAATCCATCACGTGGTCACAGGGCGTCAAACCACGCATTTATGCGCGGGGTCAACGCGTCCCAAACCGCGGGGGCGCCGCGCAGAACCTTGACGCCAACGCGGGTCTGCAACTGCGCGCGCGTGACATTATAGCTGCGCCATGATCCGCCATCATCAGCCAGGTTCGCCATCACCGGCTGAACCCGATCAAGCGATTTGGCAAAGACGGCGTCAGGGCTTTCGGCGGCTTCAAATTCCTGCCACAGCGCCTGGAACGCGGTACCAAGCCCGCCAGGCAACAGGGCGAACAGGCGATCTGCGGCGGCCTGTTCCTTGGCGGCCATATCACCAGTGTCACCGCCGGCGTGAATGGGCAGGTCGCCCGCGTCGATTTCCACGATGTCATGCAGCAACAGCATTTGCAGCACGCGGCCCAGGTCGATGGGCGCGGTCGCATGTTCATCCAGCACCAGTGCAAACAGCATCAGATGCCAGCTGTGTTCCGCCGAGTTTTCGCGTCGGGGGTCAGACAGGATCGGCGTGGCGCGCAGAACGGATTTCAGCCGGTCTGCCTCGGCCAGAAAGGTCATTTCCGGGGGCGGGCTGACGGGAGCGGTCAACATTCGGCTGGCCAGCGCGTGCATTTCGGGCCAGCTGTCGGCCAGCGGTGCAGCGCGTCCGGTGCTGAGGTTGTCGCGCACAATGTCAAAGTGCTCCGCCGGGGCATTGGTCGCCAGCAGCACCTGAAAGATTGGCTGAAGATAATCAATCCGCTTGGCATAGGCGGCGTCGGTGGTTTGGGCGGCGTCGAATTCCTCCCAGATCGCGCGAAACCTGTCGCGTTGATCATCGGGCAGCAGGCCGAACAACCGGTCGGCGGCGACCTGTTCGCGCGCCGCGACAAGATCGGCGTCATGGTCCAGATGGATTGGATGGTCGCCCGCGTCGATTTCGACCAGATCATGCAGCAGGCACATGACCAAGATCCGCGTGATGTCCACGCCGGGCGTACTATGCGCAAAGACCAAGGCCCAAAGCGCCAGATGCCAGCTGTGTTCCGCCGAGTTTTCGGGTCGCGAACCGTCCATCAACACGTTTGAGCGCGTGATGGTCTTCAATCGGTCCGCTTCGGTCAGAAAGCACAGTTGGCGGGTCAGGCGGTCAGCCATTTTGCTTTTGGGCAACCCGCACCAGATCTTCCAGCAAGGCCCGCCCCCGCATTTCGGCGCGGCGAATGCGCACAGCGGTCATGAAGGCTTCCTCAAGCGTGGTCGAGGAGGAGCCGACCGATTTCATCACCTGTTTGATGATGTCTTCATCGCCCGTGATGCGTTCGGCTTCCAACGCGTCCTTGGCCAGCGCGTCGGCGACTTGTTCCAGCAGGTCCATGGCAGCCTCAGCGCGTGTTTTCGGTCAGGCGGCGGCGCACGTATTCGTCGACGCTGGTGATCATCGTATCCATGTGCGGTTCTTCAAAGAAGTGGCCCGAGCCTTCGACTTCGGTATGGGTAATGGTGATACCCTTTTGTTCATGCAACTTGTCGACCAGCGCGTGCGTGTCGGCGGGCGGGGCCACACGGTCAGCGGTACCGTTGATGATCAGGCCAGACGCCGGGCAGGGGGCCAGGAAGCTGAAATCATACATGTTTGCCGGCGGCGACACGGAAATGAACCCGGTGATTTCCGGGCGGCGCATCAACAGCTGCATGCCGATCCAGGCCCCAAAGGAAAAGCCCGCGACCCAGCAATGTTTCGCGTTCTGGTTCATCGACTGGAGGTAATCCAGCGCCGAGGCCGCATCGGACAATTCGCCCAAGCCCTGATCGTATTCGCCCTGCGAACGGCCCACGCCACGGAAGTTAAACCGCAACACGGTAAAGCCCATGTTGTAGAACGCATAGTGCAGGTTATAGACCACCTTGTTGTTCATGGTCCCGCCGAACTGCGGATGGGGGTGCAGCACGATCGCGATCGGCGCATCCTTTTCCTTTTGCGGGTGATAGCGGCCTTCAAGACGGCCCTCGGGACCGGGGAAAATGACTTCGGGCATCGTGTTTCGATCTCTCCTGTCGGACCCGATTTCTTGACGCGTTTTGTCGGGCACCATAATACGGTCGCAAATTCCGGTGCAGAGACCGGGGCTTGCGGGTCTGTCATGACCTAATTGCAAGGGCTCCGTTCGTCAATGTTTATGCCGGGTTTATACAGGAGAAGACGCATGAAGCTGTCGACCAAGGGGCGTTATGCCATGGTGGCGCTGGCCGATCTGGCCTTGCAAAAGGATGGCGCGTTGCTGTCGCTGACGGAATTGTCCAAACGCCAAGATATTTCATTACCCTATCTGGAGCAGCTGTTTGTAAAGCTGCGCCGCGCGGGGTTGGTGGAAAGTGCGCGTGGGCCTGGGGGCGGTTATCGGTTGGCCAAACTGCCCTCGGATATTCGTGTCGCGGATGTGCTGGGCGCGGTGGATGAAACCGTTTCGGCCATGCACACCGGGGCCGGGGCGTCCGGCGGGGTGTCGGGGTCGCGTGCCCAGAGCATGACCAACCGGTTGTGGGAAGGATTGTCGGCGCATGTCTATGTCTTTCTGCATCAGACACGCCTGTCGGATGTGGTGCAAAATGAGCTGACACCCTGTCCCGCCGTACCAACGCTGTTTCACGTTGTGGATGACGAATAAGCCGCTGTGCGGTGATTTCTTGCCTTCGGCGAGGATATTTTTGGCAAGAGGAAATAGGCCGTGAGCCGAAGCTATTTGGATTGGAATGCGACCACGCCGCTGCGCCCTGAGGCGCGCGCGGCGATGATTGACGCCATGGATGTGGTGGGCAATCCGTCCTCGGTCCATGCCGAGGGGCGGGCGGCCAAGGGCTTGATTGAACGCGCCCGTGGCCAGGTGGCCCAAGCGTTTGGCGCAGAGGGGGCCGATGTGGTTTTTACATCCTCGGCAACCGAGGCGGCAGCGCTGGCCCTGGCGGGCAGGGGCATCGCCTGTGGCGGGGTTGAACATGACGCGGTTGCATCCTGGTGCGAGGCGCGATTGCTGACGGATTCTGGGGGGCAGGTGGCCATCAAAGACGCGGCGGGATCTGCCTTGCAGGCCGCCAACAGCGAAACCGGCATTATTCCCGATCTGCCTGAGGGGCTGTTTCTGTGTGACGCAACGCAAGCGTTTGGAAAAATCCCTTTTGCGTTCAACTGGTCCGGCGCGACCATGGCGATGGTGTCTGCCCACAAGTTGGGTGGCCCCAAGGG
>DFBF01000012.1:0-475 GCA_002367285.1 Rhodobacteraceae bacterium UBA3087
GGCGCGTCGATCTTCTGGACAACTCCGATGGGTCCGTTGCGCTTCAACTTTACCCGTGCGCTGTCGAAAGAAGATTATGACAAGGAAAACTCCTTCGAATTCACCATTGAAACCCAGTTCTAAGGCCAACAGGGCGCGCCGCGTGCGTCCGTTGCGCGCCGCATGTGTCGGTGCTGTGCTTGGGGCCGCCNNTGTGCCTGGGTGTGACTGCGGCTGTGGCACAGGCCCTGGGGCCTGTCGCCACGCAATCCGTGTCGCAGGTTGTAACAGTGGATCGCGAGAGCCTGTTTACCGACAGCCAATTCGGCAAGCGCGTGCAGGCACAACTGGAGCAGGAACGCGCCCGTCTGGCGGCGGAGACGCGCAAGATCGAAACGGATCTGCAACGCGAAGAACAGGCGCTGACCGCGCAGCGCGACAGCCTGACGCCCGAAGCCTTTCGCACCCTGGCCAACGCCTTTGACGCCAAGGTCCA
>DFBF01000012.1:510-890 GCA_002367285.1 Rhodobacteraceae bacterium UBA3087
ACAAAGTGCTGCAACCGAACAGGATTTCCTGCGCCGGATGGAACGCGAACAGTTGGCGTTCTTTGATCTGGTCGGCCCGATCCTGGGGCAATTGGTGCGCGAACTGGGGGCGATTGTCATTCTGGACCGGCGCGTTATCGTTCTGACCACACGCAACATAGATATCACCGACCTGGCGATTGCACGGATCGACGAAGTCCTGGGCCGTGGTGACGAGGGTCCCACCGAAAGCACACCTGCGGCCCCCCCCGTGGTTCCCATGCCTGCTCAGCCCGTCCCCTCAGACCAGTGACCCCCAAGGTTCGGCCAAGGTCCGCGATGACCATTGTCTCGCCTTCGGTGACTTGTTAGTCAGGTCAGGACACAGAACAAGGACCAGA
>DFBF01000012.1:942-3655 GCA_002367285.1 Rhodobacteraceae bacterium UBA3087
CATCAAGATGGTGACGATGAACGAGCCCCATTTTCAGGGTCACTTTCCCGGCACCCCGATCATGCCCGGCGTGACGATCATCGAAGCCATGGCCCAGGCCGCCGCCGTCATGGCGTCCATCAGCCTGGACATCGTTGAAAAGGACGCTCTGGTCTATTTCATGGGCATCGAAAAGGCCAAGTTCCGCCGCAAGGTGGTTCCGGGTGACATGTTGGAGCTGTTCATCACCGTGAACCGGTCCGGGTCCAAGATCTGGAAGTTCTCGGGCACGGCGAAAGTCGGGGATGAGGTCGCCTGCGAGGCCGATTTCACCGCCATGCTGGACCTTCAGGGGGCCTGATCCATGGGTATTGATCCCGGCGGTATTGATCCCAGCGCGCAAGTGCATGCCAGTGCCATCATCGAAGAGGGCGCGGTCATCGGCCCCGATTGCAAGATCGGCCCTTTCACGCTGGTTGGCCCCAAGGTCCGTCTGGCGTCTGGGGTCGAGCTGAAAAGCCATGTGGTGATCACCGGCGACACCACGATTGGGGAGGACACGATCGTGTTCCCCTTTGCGGTGATTGGGGAAATCCCGCAGGACCTGAAATTCGGCGGCGAAGCCACGCGGCTGGAGATCGGCGCGCGCAATCGCATTCGTGAACATGTGACGATGAACCCGGGAACCGCTGGCGGTGGAGGTGTGACCAAGATTGGCGATGACGGCTTGTTCATGGCCGGCTGTCACGTGGCGCATGATTGTCAAATCGGCAACCACGTCATTCTGGTCAATAACGTGGCCGTCGCCGGCCATTGCCAGATCGCCGATCAGGTGATCATTGGCGGTCTGTCCGGCATCCACCAATTCGTGCGCATCGGGCGTGGCGCCATCATTGGTGCGTTGTCCATGGTGACCTCGGATGTCGTGCCCCATGCGTTGGTTCAGGGGCCGCGCGGGGAACTCGACGGCTTGAACCTGGTCGGGTTGAAACGGCGCGGCGTGGACCGGGCCGATATCACCGCCATGCGCGCCGCCTTCCTGATGCTGAAACAGGGCGAAGGGTCGTTCCAGGAACGCGCCCAACGCCTGAGCGAAGAAGCCGACAGCGACTATGTCCGCGAGATGGTGGCGTTCATCCTGGGCGACAGTGATCGCGGCTTTCTGACCCCCAGTTGATGGAACCGCGTCTGGCCATCCTTGCCGGTCTCGGCCAGTTGCCGCGGGAAATCGCGGCGGCGGATAACACGGCGCTGTTTGTCACGTTTGACGGTATTGACGTCGATGTGCCCAAGGGCCAGCTGCACCTGCAAGCCAGTTTCGAAAAGCTGGGCGCGCTGTTCAAGGGCCTGCGCGACCACGGCGTCAGTGAGGTGGTCTTTGCCGGTGCCATGACGCGCCCCAGCCTGAACCCGCTGCGCTTTGACATCAAGACCGCGAAACTGATGCCCAAGGTCATGAAAGCCATGGGCGGCGGTGACGACGGCCTGCTGCGCGTGATCATCGAGATTTTCGAAACCGAAGGCTTTCCGGTGCGTGGCGCGCATGAGGTCGCGCCATCGCTGTTGGTACATCCGCATCTGTTGGTCGGCCGCAATCCGACGAAACAGGAACGCGCCGATGCCGTGCGCGCCGCCGATATCCTGATCGCGCTGGGGCCTGTGGACGTGGCCCAGGCCTGTGTGGTCGCCGGCGGGCAGTGCCTTGGCATTGAAACGATCCAGGGCACGGATGCCATGCTGCGCTATGTTGCGGGCACGCCGGACCATCTGAAACGCGGCGAAAAAGGTGTGATGATCAAGGCTGGCAAAGAAGGTCAGGACCTGCGTGTTGATATGCCGACTATCGGCCCCGAAACCATCCTTGGTGTCGCCCATGCCGGGCTGGCCGGGCTGTTCATCGCCGCGGGCGGCGTCATCGTGTTGGAGCAGGAGGAGGTGTTTGATCTGATCCGCGAACATGACCTGTTCCTGATGGCGCGCTGATGCGGGTGTTCGTGGTGGCGGGGGAACCCTCGGGCGACCGTCTGGGCGGGGCTTTGATGGCGGGGCTTTCACAGCTGTCGCCAGGCGTGGAATTTGCCGGTGTTGGCGGCACGGCGATGCAAGGGCAGGGGCTGAACAGCCTGTTTGACATGTCCGAACTGTCGATCATGGGCATCGTCGAAGTCGCGCCCAAGTATTTCCACCTGAAACGCCGTATCCGCGAGGTGGCCGAAGCCGCTCTGGCCTTTGCCCCCGATGTGATTGTCACCATCGACAGCCCGGATTTCTGCCTGCGCGTGGCGCGTTTGGTGAAAGCGGCCAGCGACATCCCCACCGTGCATTATGTGGCCCCGTCCGTCTGGGCCTGGCGCGAGGGGCGTGCGACCAAGATGGCGAAAGTCATCGACCATGTGCTGGCCCTGTTGCCGTTCGAGCCACCCTTGATGCAGGCCGCCGGCATGGGCTGTGATTTCGTCGGCCACCCGGTGGTGGCGGAACCTGTGGCCTCAGGCACAGACATTGCCGCATTCCGCGCGGCACATGACATTGGCGACGCGCCTCTGGTGCTGGCCCTGCCAGGATCACGCAAGGGCGAGGTCGGGCGGCTGGGCGACATCTTTGGCGACGTGCTGAAACGGGTCGTTCAGGCGCGCCCTGACGCCCGTGTGGCCGTGCCGGTGGCGCAAGGGGTTGCGGATATGGTGGCTCAGGTCACATCGACCTGGCCCGCCGCCCCGATCCTGATCGCCCC
>DFBF01000012.1:3749-4621 GCA_002367285.1 Rhodobacteraceae bacterium UBA3087
ATCGCCTATGACATGACCTGGCTGACCCGCCAGATCGTGAAGCGCATGATCAAGATTGACACGGTCACTCTGGTGAACCTGGTCAGCGAAAGCCGTGTGGTGCCCGAGTTCCTGGGGCAGGACTGTGTGCCGGAAAAGATCGCGCCTGCGCTTGTTGCGCTTCTGGATCACCCCAAAGCGCAGCATGACGCCATGCAGCTGACGATGATGCGTCTGGGCCGCGACGGCGAAGCACCGGGTCTGCGGGCCGCGCGCGCCGTACTGGCCGCAATCGCCTGATCCGAATTTTCATCCGAAAATTCGACCTTCGCGCGCAGCGCGCCCCCGAACGTAAAATTATTCACATAATTTTCACCTGCGGGGCGGTGGCCGGAGCGCAAGCGCTCCGGCGGTTGTGCCTGACAAAGGGGCCCCGTTCAGGCGCCGCGCCAGATCCAGCCACCGCCAAACACACGCAGCCCATCCGGCGCATAGAACACGCAGGCCTGACCCGGGCTGACCCCTTCTTCGGGGGTCAACAACTCGACCTCGGCCTCGGTCGCGGACAGCGGGCGCACGATCGCTTCGCGCGGTGGACGGGTTGACCGCACCCGGACCGACAGTTGCCATTCGGGGCGCGAGTCAAACGGCTCGTCCCCCAACCAGTTGATCTCGCGTACAGGAATGGTGCGCGTGGACAGCATATCCTTTGGCCCAACAATGACCCGTTTGCTGTCGACGTCCAGGCGCACAACATAGAGCGGATCCGCCAGCCCGCCGATCCCCAGCCCGCGCCGCTGACCGATTGTATAGTGGATCACGCCATGGTGCGTGCCCAGGACCCGCCCATCGGCATGCACGATCTCTCCGGGTTCAGCTGCACCTGGGCGCAA
>DFBF01000012.1:4741-5125 GCA_002367285.1 Rhodobacteraceae bacterium UBA3087
TGCGACGGAGTGGTCGAAAACAGGAAATAGCTTTGATCGCGGGTGGCGTCGGCGGCGCTGTGCAGTTCGGGCCCTAGCTCACCAATCACGCGCTGGATATAATGTCCGGTGGCCATGCAATCGGCCCCAAGATCGCGCGCGGTGTTCATCAGGTCTTTGAATTTCACCCGCTCGTTGCAGCGAATGCAGGGCACAGGCGTCGCCCCCCCCAAATACGAATCAGCGAATTCTTCGATCACCGCGTCCTGAAAGATGTTCTCGTAATCCAGCACATAGTGGGGAAATCCCATTTCCTCGGCCACGCGGCGGACGTCATGAATGTCGATCCCTGCACAGCTCGCGCCCTTCTTGGCCAGAGCGGCGCCGTGGTCATAGAGCTGCAAC
>DFBF01000015.1:0-6849 GCA_002367285.1 Rhodobacteraceae bacterium UBA3087
CTATCGCGCCCGCATCCTGACCCTACCGCACATCGCGGATATCGAAAGCCTGGCGCATGTGGCGACGATCAAGACGGACGAGGCCCTGCCGCTATGACGCTGGATGACACCGACCGCAATTTCCTGCGCGCACTGTCGCAGGATGCCACGCTGAGCGCCGGTGAACTGGGCCGTCGATTTGGCCTGTCGCAACCTGCCGCCTGGCGTCGGGTGAAACGATTGCAGGAGACAGGCATTCTCATGGGGCGCCGTATCGACCTGGATCGCGAGGCGCTGGGGTTCGGTGTCACAGTTTTTCTGGGCGTGAAGCTGGCCACCAAGGGCCGTGTCAGCCTTGAGGATTTCGAACGCGCCGTCACGGCGATCCCCGAGGTGCAGACGGTGCAACACGTGTTGGGCATGTATGATTACCGCCTGCGTGTGGTCGCGCGCGACCTGTCGGATTTTGAACGCGTGCTGCGCCGCCGCATCATGACATTGCCCGGCGTGGGTGATGTCGAAGCCAACGTGCTGCTCAGCGAGGAACGCCGCCCCGGGCCGCTTTGACCCTTTCCCCTTGCGCCCATTTGCGCCACTCTTGGCGCAACGAACAAGGAGAAGACGATGCCCGCACTGCTGCCTGATATCGACCCGGATGGGATGCTTGAATACTCGGTGGTATTCACCGACCGGTCGCTGAACCACATGTCCGCCGCGTTCCAAAAGGTGATGCGCGACATTTCCGAAGTCCTGCGCGAGGTTTACGCTGCGGACGCCGTGGCCCTGGTGCCCGGCGGTGGCACCTATGCGATGGAGGCCGTCGCGCGCCAGTTCGCCACCGGCAAACGCGTGATGGTGATCCGCAACGGTTTCTTCTCATTCCGCTGGTCGCAGATATTCGAAATGGGGTCGATCCCGTCAGAGGAAACCGTGCTAAAGGCCCGCCGTGTCGGCAATGACCGCCAGGCCGGGTTTGCGCCCGCCCCGATCGACGAAGTGGTCGCGCGCATTGCCGAGGAACGCCCCGACGTCGTCTTTGCCCCCCATGTCGAAACCGCCAGCGGCATGATCCTGCCCGATGGCTACCTGAAATCCGTGGCCGACGCTGTGCACGCAGTCGGCGGCATCTTTGTGCTGGATTGTATCGCCTCAGGCTGCGCCTGGGTTGACATGAAAGCCACTGGTGTGGACGTTCTGATTTCCGCGCCGCAAAAGGGCTGGTCGGCGCAGCCCTCGGCCGGGCTGGTCATGATGAACGAAACCGCGCGCGATATGGCCAAGGCGGCCGTGTCGACCAGTTTCGCGGTCGATCTGGGCAAATGGTTGGCGATCATGGAGGCCTATGAGGCCGGCGGGCACGCCTATCACGCGACCATGCCGACCGACGCGCTGCGTGTGTTTCGCGACACGATGCTGGAAACCCGCGAATACGGCTTTGAAAAACTACGTGATGCACAGTGGGACCAAGGCAATCGCGTCCGCGCCGCACTGGCCGCACGCGGTGTGAAATCGGTTGCTGCCGATGGCTTTGGCGCCCCCGGCGTGGTCGTGTCCTATACTGACGACGCGGATGTCAAAATGGGCAAACCCTTTGCCGCCGAGGGCGTGCAGATCGCCGCCGGTGTGCCGCTGATGTGTGACGAAGGCGATGACTATTCCGCCTTCCGTCTGGGCCTGTTCGGGTTGGACAAGCTTTATGATGTCGATGCCAGCCTGGCCCGGCTCGAGGCCGTTCTGGACAAAGCCCTGTAAGCAAATGTGGCGCGCCAGATGTGGCGCGCCCAGCCCGTCAGCCCTTGCCGCCAGCGGCAAGGATCATTAGCAGATAGATCACTGGCACGGTGGCCGTGGCAACCAGCCCGACGCCGGTCACGCCCATGGTCAGGAAACCAACAATCAGGGCGACGACGACCAACCCAAAAATGGCGAAAGTGATTTTTTCGTCGCGGGCTTCGGCGGCTTTTTCTTCAGGGGTCTGTTCGAGGGTCATTTGCGCGGCTCCTTGGGTTCGCGGTCGTTGCAACGCGGTGTATCCCTCATGCATTCGCGAAAGGGAATGTGGAATGTGAACTCTGCGTCCGGATGCCGCAAACTAGGTCTGAATTGGTAACGAAGGTTTAACGGGGGCCCAAGCCGGCCCGCATCACACCTTTGCGCAGGGGGGGCATGTCATGCACGGCCTTGAGGCCGGCCAGTCGCAGTGCCTGCAACGGGGTCTCGCCAGATCGGGCCACGCGGTTGAACACATCAATCACACGTGCCCGCGCTGCGATGTCCGGTTTGCGTGTTTTTTCATAGGCTTGCATCATCTTAACCCCTCCCAGATCATCGGGTGATTTACCCGCCAGATCGGCCAGAACCGCCAGGTCGTTCAGCGATGTGTTCAACCCCTGCGCCCCGATCGGGGGAAGGGCATGGGCGGCCTCGGCCATCACGGCAACCCGCCCTGACACCAGATGATCGGCGGTCTGGGTGATGATCGGCCAAATCGACCGCCGCCCCTCCAGCCGCATCCGTCCCAACAGGTTGACGGACCGATTCTGCATTACGTCTTCGAATGCGGGCACGGGCATGTCCATCAGTTCGACCGCGCGCGCGCCCAGGTTCATCCACACGATGGCCGAAGCATGGCGTCCATCCAGGTCGGGCAGCGGCACGATGGTGAAGGGCCCGCCTTCGTTATAGATCTCGGTTGAAATATTGTCGTGTGGCGCGTCATGCGTCACGGTGAAGGCCAGCGATTTCTGGCCATATCGGGTGGTTGAAACGTCGATCCCCACGGCCTCGCGCAGGGGTGAAAACTTGCCGTCTGCCGCCACGCCCATACGCGCGCGGACCTGGTCGCCATTGGTTAGGCTGACGATGATTTCACCGGTGCGCTGCACGATGGATTTGAACCCCGCGCCATACAGCGCGGTGATCCGATCCTGCCCTTGCAGATGGGTCCACAGTTCGCGCCGCACGACCCAGTTCATCAGGTTCCAGCCAAAGGGGTCATCGCCCATGTCGCTGGCGCGAAACACGCGTCGGTCGCGTTCAACCGGGGGCCAGCCAGTGGTGTCGATCACTTGCAGGCTGTCCAGCGGTTTGGCGTGCGGCGCCAGAACCGGCCACAATCCACACCTGTCAAACAGCTCACGTGCCGGTTTCAAAAAGGCGGTTGATCGCAGGTCCGAGCCATCCATGTCGGCCACAGTCACCGGGGGAACCGGGTCGGCCATCAGCACTGTGAAGCCCTGCGTGGCAAAGACACAGGCTGCGACCTGACCGGCGATGCCGCCACCAGAAATGAAGATATCAACGCGATGTGTCTGCATGGGGATTACCTAGGGGTGTTGCGGCGGCGGGGAAAGGCCGTCTGCGTCAACTGCGACAGAAAGCCCGTCAGGTCATTGGTGTGGTGGTGGATGTGATCGGCGGGGGTGGCGTTGGGGGCCACATGCACCGTGCGCATGCCCATCGCGTGCGGCGCGGCCAGATTGCGGGCGTCGTCTTCGAACATGGCTGCGACGGTGGGGTCCAACCCATCGGTGTCAAACACCATTTCAAATGCCGCGCGTTCCGGTTTCGGGCGGAAATCGGCGTGTTCTACACCATAGATCGCATCAAACAGCCCGTTCAATCCGCGCGCCTCCAGCACCCGTTCCGCATAGGGACGCGAGCCGTTTGTATAGACGACCCGCCGCCCGGGGAGGTTGGCGATATGGCCGCGCAGCTCGGCGTCTTTGTCCATATGGGACAGGTCAATGTCGTGCACATGGGTCAAATATGGCCCCGGATCGACCCCGTGTTCGCGCATCAGCCCGGCCAGGGTCGTGCCATATTCAGCCCAGTATTTCCTGCGCAGCCGGTCGGCTTCGGGCGCGGTCACGCCCAGGGCCTCGACGACCCAGGCAGTCATCTTGACCTCGATCTGGTCAAACAGCCGTGCTTCGGGTGGATACAGGGTGTTGTCCAGGTCAAAAACCCAGGATGAAACATGAGAGAAAGCGTCAGCGACCATGCGCCGGACGCTATCGCCGCTGCGACCATTTTACAATGCGCCGAATTCGAAGGCTCTGGCGCTTGATTGTCTGGCTGGGGAATGCATAGTCGTTTGAATGCAAGGGGAGAGCGCCGTGTCCGAAAGCAGAAACGGTCAGAAAGACGCCTATGAGCTGATTCTGGATGCCATCGACGTGGGGGTTTACAAGCCCGGTGACCGTTTGGTCGAAAGCGAGCTGGCGGACCGGTTCGGCGTGTCGCGCACACCCATTCGCGAGGCGTTGCAGCGGCTGGAAACCCAGAGCCTGTTGGCGCGTGACGGGCGATCGTTGATTGTTGCATCGTTGAACCACAACCAGTTGGCCGAGCTTTATGCGGTACGGGCCGAGCTGGAAGGGCTGGCCGCACGGCTGGCGGCGCAACATGCGGCGCCTGAGGAAATCAAGGTACTGCGTAACATGGTCGAGGAAGACCGAGGTCGACTGGACAAGCCGGAAGCCCTGGCCCGCACGAACCGACGGTTTCACAAGCAGCTGCACCTGGCCTCGCACAACCGATACCTGGTGCAACAACTGGATATGGTGCATCGAACCATGGCGTTGCTGGCGACAACGTCATTGGCTGTCGAAGGGCGGTCGGCGACGGCCATTGCAGAACACGATGCGATTGTGAAGGGCATCGAGGCGCGTGACGGCGAGGCCGCGGCAACAGCTCTCAAAATCCATATCAGTCAGGCGTTTGAAACGCGGCTTAAGCTGGATTCTGGAGCGGAGTAGCGACTGTGTCTTCGGGATCGTGGTCGTGACCATCAAACACGCCGTGCACGGTCTTGTCCCAATAAAACGGCTTGTACAGGATTTCTACGAACCCCTTCATTGCGGCCAGTGAGGCCAGCGGGAAATACAGGTGCAGCGTCGGCACCCACCAACGCAGCCAGCGGTGATCTTCGCCGGAGACGGCCAGCACACCAACGGTGATGGTCAGAACCTCCGAAGCCAAGAAAACGGTGCCCAACAGATAGAACATTTCGATTGGCATGGCGTTCAACAGTGGATGGGGCAGGCCCAGCGGCATGGCCCAAAACGACCACAGAACCGGTGCCAGGATGAATTGTGACAGCGTGCCCAGAAACAGGATTTGCACGCCAATGAATTTCCACCAGCCCAATTCGCGCAGCAACGCACGCGGCGCGCGCATGGCCACGCCCCAAGTCATTGCATAGCCTTTGATCCAGCGTGAACGTTGCTTGACCCAGGGCCAAACACGGCAGTTGGCTTCTTCCTGCGTCACGGTGTGGATCAGTTCGGTACGATAGCCATGGCGGGCCAAACGGATGCCCAGATCGGCGTCTTCGGTCACGTTGTGGGCATCCCATCCGCCCAGTTTTTCCAATGCGTTGCGGCGGAAAAACAACGTGGTGCCACCAAGCGGCACGGCAAAACCAAGCCGCTCCAACCCAGGCAGAATGATGCGGAACCAAGTGGCGTATTCGACGGTAAAACAACGGCTTAACCAGTTGGTGCGGGCATTATAAAAGTCCAGAACACCTTGCAGACAGGCCACGTCCTGGCCCCGTTCAGCAAAGCGTTTTACCACCTTGTGGATCTGGTCGGGGTCTGGCGCGTCCTCGGCGTCATAGACCCCGATGACAGAGCCACGGCAGAAATCCAACGCAAAGTTTAACGCGCGCGGTTTGGTTTTCACGGCCCCGCGCGGCACGGTGACCTGACGCATCCAGCGCGGCAGTTCACAATTTGCCAGGGTCTGTTGGGTCAGTGTGTCGTCTTCTTCGACCACCAGACAAATATCCAGCAATTCGCGCGGATATGAGATCGCCGACAGGCGTTTCACCAGCCGCCCGGCGATCTGGGTTTCCTTGAACAGGGGCACCATGATCGACACGATCGGCAGCTTGTGCGCCTTGCGCCGTGTGGACAGGAATTCAACATTTTCAGCCTGTTTGCGCGTGCGGAAAAAGGCGATGGCCGCCGCTGCCTTGACCGTGGAGTTCAACACCAACGTCGTGACGGCCCAGGCGGTCAACAGGCCAAATCCCGCAACAGGGCTGGTCAGAAACAGCGCGACGATGGCGATCAGTATGGCAATCCCGATGCGCCCGACGGGGCCGCGTTTCCAGCTGCGGCAGCTTTCATGTTCTGCCACCCGCGTTTCGGCGCGTTTGGCCAGAGAGCGGTGGCGCGCGGCGATAAGGGCGGCCTGAATGTCGTCCTCGGGCGCGATAGCCAGATGTAGACGGCCGAAATCATCCGGCATGAACTGGGTCAGAGTTTCGAATTCATCGGGGCGCGAGCAGATCAGGACGGTGGCCCCGCCGACACGTTTCCACGGCACGACAGCATGACGGATGCAGAAATCCGCGCCCAGACGGTCGATCAGGCGCACATCGGGCGGGTCGGCCTTCAGGTCCGCCGTCGAGGTGTTGTATTGCGAGGCCAGAGCCGCATAGAGATCGGTGGCAGTGACAAAGCCGTTCGCCAACAGGATATCGCCGAATCGGGCTTCCTCGCGGTGTTGTAGCGCGACGGCCATGGCCAGGTCATCCTCGGACAGGGCGCCCATTTGGCGCAAAACCTGCCCCAGCGGCGTGCGTTTGGGCGCAGGCCGACAAGTTTGGGACGATTGGACAAGGCGAAGGTTCGGGGTGGTCATTACGGCTCGGATCAACAAAAGGCTCGATGACCATGCCGCAATGGGGGTTAACAGCCCGTTAACTTACCTAGCGTAATGCCGAATTTATTGCCGATCACCCATCGCCCGCGCAAAGCGTTCGAACAGGTAATAGCTGTCCTGCGGGCCGGGGCTGGCCTCGGGGTGGTACTGGACCGAAAAGACTGGGCGGTCGGTCATGCGGATGCCACAGTTCGA
>DFBF01000015.1:6928-7161 GCA_002367285.1 Rhodobacteraceae bacterium UBA3087
ACCTTGCCGGTTTCGATATCCTTGACCGGGTGGTTCGCGCCGTGGTGGCCGTGGTTCATTTTCACGGTCTTGGCCCCCAGGGCAAGGGCCAGCATCTGGTGGCCAAGGCAGATGCCGAAGATCGGCAGGTCAGCGGCCAGGATCGATTTGATCATCGGCACGGCATATGCGCCGGTCGCCGCCGGATCGCCAGGGCCGTTGGACAGGAACACACCGTCGGGAGTGTGGGCCAG
>DFBF01000091.1 GCA_002367285.1 Rhodobacteraceae bacterium UBA3087
CCTTTGCCATCGAATGGGCCATGGTCGCCGGCGTGCTGGCCATGATGATGCTGGCCGACCGTATGGTGCTGGCGCTGTTCTTTGTTGATCAGGTCAGTTTCGGCCTGTCGATCCTGCGCCTGATCGTCACCATCGCGGCCTATCCCGCCATTGTGTTCCTGTCGGCCACCCTGTTTGGCGTACGCAAAATCACCGCCGCCGAGGCCGACGCCATGAGGCAGCTCGCATGAGACGGTCGCCCGCCGATACCGACCGCAGTGCGCGCGTGATCTCGCGCCGGGGGCTGTTCTTGGGCGGGCTTCAGCTGGGCTTTGCCGGGCTGCTGATCGGGCGTATGCGTTTCATGCAGGTCGACCAGGCCGACGAATACCGCATGTTGGCGGATGAAAACCGCATCAGCATCGAATTGCTCCCCCCCGCGCGCGGGCTGATCTTTGATCGCAAGGGCGTGCTGCTGGCGGGCAATGAACAAAACTATCGCATCGTCATGGCGCGCGAAGGTGTGGGTGACCCGGCCGAGGTCATCAACCGCCTGTCGCGTCTGGTCCGTCTGGACCCCAGCGAGACCGCCGATGCGCTGAAGGAAATGCAACGTCGCAGCCCGTTCGTGCGCGTGTCCGTCGCCGATCGGGTCAGCTGGGAAGAGGTGGCCAAAGTGGCCGTGAACGCCCCCGCGCTGCCCGGTGTCAGCCCCGAGGTCGGCCTGTCGCGCATCTATCCGCTGGACAGCGATTTCGCCCATATCGTCGGCTATGTCGGGCGGGTGTCGGATTATGATCTGGCCCGGATCGACGATCAGGATCCTCTGCTGCGCCAGCCCCGGTTCCAGATTGGCAAGACCGGGGTCGAGGCCAAGATGGAACGCCCCCTGCGCGGCAAAGCGGGCGTGAAACAGGTCGAACAGAACGCTGCCGGACGCGTCATGCGCGAGCTGTCGCGCAAAGAGGGCGAGGCGGGTGCAAACGTGCAGCTGACCATCAACCACGCGCTGCAAAACTATGTTCAGGCGCGCCTGGCGGGTGAAAGCGCGGCCGCCGTGGTGATGGACACCGTGACGGGCGACATCCTGGCCATCGGGTCCGCCCCGACGTTTGACCCGAACAAATTCGTGCACGGGATTTCCACGGCGGATTACAAGGCGTTGAACGAAGACCCCTATCGGCCTTTGTATAACAAAAGTGCGTCGGGGCTGTACCCGCCGGGATCGACCTTCAAGATGGTGACCGCGCTGGCCGCGCTGGAAGCCGGGGTGATTGATACCGAAGAAACCGTCACCTGCCGCGGATACACCGAATTGCACAACCGCAAATTCCACTGTTGGAAACGGGCGGGCCACGGCAAGACCAACCTGATCAAAAGCCTGCGCGAAAGCTGCGACGTCTATTATTACGAACTGGCGCAACGGGCCGGGGTCGAACGGATTTCCGCTATGGGCCGTATTCTGGGGCTGGGCGAAAAACACGATGTGCCGATTTCCAGCGTTGCCACCGGATTGATGCCCACCAAGTCCTGGAAGCTGGACAGCGGCAAGGGCGAATGGGTCGTGGGCGACAGCCTGAACGCCTCGATCGGGCAGGGGTTCGTGTTGGCCTCGCCCCTGCAACTGGCGGTGATGACCGCGCGCATTGCGTCCGGCACGGCGATTGAACCGCGCCTGGTGCGGTCGATTGACGGCATTGAAACACCGATCAAAGGCAACGTGCCGCTTCAGGGCATCAGCCCCGAAAACCTGACCGCCGTGCGCCGTGGCATGTACGAGGTCGTGAACGGCCAGCGCGGCACGGCGGGGCGGTCGAAAATCGTCGCCGAGGGTCTGCGCATGGCTGGCAAGACCGGCACCAGCCAGGTGCGCAACATCACCAAGGCCGAACGCGCGCGCGGCGTGACACGCAACGCCGATCTGCCTTGGGAACGGCGCGACCACGCGCTGTTCGTCGGCTATGCCCCGCACGACAATCCGCGCATCGCGGTCAGTGTCGTGGTGGAACATGGCGGCGGTGGATCGACCGTCGCAGCCCCCATCGCCCGCGACATCCTGCTTCAGGCGCACTATGACGACCTGCCGCCGCTCACGGCCTATCCGGCGAACCAACGCGGCACGATCCGATCACAGCAAAACAACCTTGAACTGCGCGAGCCCCAAGCCCCCAGCGAAGGGCGGGCGCGGCTATGAGTTATCTTGAATATAACGTGAAATACGTGCCCAGCGGGCTGCGCAAGGTGCTGTATATCAACTGGGTACTGGTCATCCTGCTGACCACGATTGTCGGCATCGGGCTGATGATGCTCTATTCCGTCGCCGGTGGCTCGATGGAGCCCTGGGCCGGCCCACAAATGAAGCGTTTCGTGCTGGGCATGGGCCTGATGTTCTTTGTCGCCATGGTGCCGATCTGGTTCTGGCGTAATATGGCGGTGCTGGCCTATGCGGGGTCTCTGCTGTTGCTGGTGTTGGTCGAATTTGTCGGTGCCACCGGCATGGGCGCGCAGCGTTGGATCGACCTTGGCTTCATGCGGCTGCAACCTTCGGAGCTGACCAAAATCACGCTGGTGATGGTGCTGGCGGCCTATTACGACTGGCTGGATGTGAACAAGACTTCGCGCCCTCTGTGGGTGCTTCTGCCCGTCGGGCTGATCCTTCTACCGACAGGTCTGGTGCTACGTCAGCCGGACCTTGGCACCTCTATCCTGTTGGTGGCGGGGGGCGGCGTGATCATGTTTCTGGCCGGGGTGAACCTGTTCTATTTCCTGGCAGTGATCGGGGCGGGCATCGGTCTGGTCGCCGCTGTTCTGCTGTCCAAGGGCACCGATTGGCAGCTGTTGAACGATTATCAATACCGCCGGATTGATACGTTTCTGGACCCCTCCAGCGATCCCTTGGGCGCGGGGTATCACATCACACAGTCGAAAATCACGCTGGGGTCGGGCGGCTGGACCGGCAAGGGGTTTATGCAAGGCACGCAATCGCGCCTGTCCTTCCTGCCCGAAAAGCACACTGATTTCATCTT
>DFBF01000124.1 GCA_002367285.1 Rhodobacteraceae bacterium UBA3087
ACGCAATCTGGGCGTTCAACATGGCGAACGGGCCACAGCCACAGATGGTGGCGCAGGATGTGCTGATCACCCGCCCAGAATTCGACCCGGTTCTGACGCCCCTGTCCGAAGGTGGGGCCGACTTCATCGATGCCCTGCAAAAGGGCGACGGGTTTGGTGCGGCCCTGGGCCTGGCCACGGCCAAGGCCGCAAATTTCGACCTGACCACCACGCTGGGCGCCCTGATTTCCGGTGGTGCCATCACGACGACTTCCACAGAGACCTGATAGAAAAGCCCGAGGGGTAAGACATGAACACCTTGATCAATCTGCATAGTTCCGTATTCGCAATGATCGAACGGCGCCTGTCCGGGCACCTGCCGACGCTGGTGCGCTTCACCTTTGCCGCCACCCTGCTGGTCTATTACTGGCACTCGGCAACATTGAAGGTTGGCGACGGGATCGGCGGGCTGTTTTCCCCGTCTTTGGGGGCCTATGCCCAAATTTTCCCCGGCGCGATGGAGGCTGCGGGCTGGAACACAGACAATCTGACCGTTTTTCACACCTTGGTGGCTCTGGCCGGAACCTGGGCCGAATTCCTGTTGCCCGTCGCCCTTCTGGTCGGGCTGTTCACCCGTCTGGCCGCAGTCGGCATGATCGGGTTCATTGCGGTGCAAAGCCTGACCGACCTGTTCGGCCACGGCGGGATTGCGCATGACGGCACGCTGGGGGCCTGGTTTGACCGGTTTTCCGGCGGTCTGATCCTGGACCAGCGCCTGTTCTGGATCACAATCCTGATCGTTCTGGTGGTGAAAGGCGCAGGCCCCTTATCGCTGGATCGCCTTTTCAGTAAGCGTCTGGCTGCCTAGCGGCCAGCGCCAACAGGCCACCCACGCCCGCCATGGCAATCGGAAACATGGTAAACACGCCATAGCCGAACGCCCAGAACATGCCCACGGCGGACAGGATCAGCAATAGCCCACCCAACAGCGAAGCCGAGCGCGCCATGGCGCCGCCCGCGATTGCCAGGATCGGGGCAACAAGGCCAAAGGCGCGAATGCGCCCGGGGTGGTCGACCTGTTCGGCCAGGTCCGGCACCTCGCCAAACCAGGCGATGAATTCGGTATAGCCATAGCCGAAAAACCCCACCAGCATGCCCCAAAGACCTGCGATGATGCCCAGTACCAGTGCCGCGTTGCGCATGTTATACCTCCTGCTCTTTGGTCTCAGATGGGGGCGTCAGGCGGGCTTGTCCAGCCATTGGGCGCGGGTTTCTGCTGACCATCCCAGGGTCAATTGTCCCTGATCTTCAATCACCGGGCGTTTCATCAAGCTCGGATGGGCCAACATCAGCTGCACGGGGTCGCCGCTGCGCGTGGCCTCATCCAGCCCGCGCCATGTGGTCGAGCGTTTGTTCACCAACGCCCCAGCAAACGCATCAAAGAACCGTTGCATATCCGCATATTCCACCCCGTCCGCGCGAACATCGACCACGTCGAATTCCCACCCTGCCGCGCCCAACTCCTTGATCGCCTTGCGACAGGTATCACAGTTTTTCAGTCCCCAGATCCGCATCCCGGTATCCCTCGTCATAAATGTTTAACTTGATTTTTTGTCCAGACGGTCCAAACTTCGCGCGCGAGATCAGCTTTTCAGACCTCCGCCTCCTTCTATCAAGGGGCAGCCGGACGACCTGCAAGACCTGGCTGCACGACCTTGCCGCATGATGTGGCAAGACTAACGAAGGAGAAAACGGATGGCTACTGGCACCGTAAAATGGTTCAACACCACCAAAGGCTTTGGCTTCATTGCACCCGACGGTGGGGGCAACGACATTTTTGTCCACATCTCGGCCGTGGAACGCGCCGGGCTGACCGGCCTGGCAGACAATGCCAAGATCGAATTCGAAATGATTGAAGGCCGCGATGGTCGTCAATCCGCTGGCGATCTGAAGCTGCTGGACTAAGCGCACCATCACGCCCCCCGCGACCTGACAGGGCCGCGGGGGGCGTGAAACCCCTACTTCCCCCGGCGTCAAAAGCCCCTAAGCCCGTGCCTTTCATCAGTTGTAAGGATGATGGGATGCCGAACGACCTTCATGTTACTAACACCCGTTACGATTATATTTTCCACCTGAACATGCCGCGCGACCTGCCTGGCAGAAGCGATCGGCCGATGAAATTCAGAGGCCGTGTCAGCGAACGTGCCGCAAATTGAGCCCGTGTGCGCACCCGCATCTGCACCGGCAGCGATGCGACCCAAGAAGACGTTTATTTCCCACCGCATTCCATCCTGTATGTTCAGGAAGATTTCAGCCGAGGGCGAGCGCAAACACGAAAAGGCTTGCAATTCACGCGGCAACACCCCATGTCATCCGGGTACGACAGATCTATCCTCCGCCTTCTCTTGCTAGCAGTCGGTTCGATACACCACTGCGCTACCAGGTCGCCACACTGTGTGGGCGACGTTTAAAGGAGAATACGGATATGGCCACTGGCACCGTAAAATGGTTCAACACCACTAAAGGCTTCGGCTTCATCGCACCCGACGACGGCGGCAAAGACGTCTTCGTTCACATTTCTGCCGTTGAGCGCGCTGGCCTGACCGGCCTGGCCGACAACCAGAAAGTCGAATTCGAGCTGGAAGCCGGCCGTGACGGCCGTCAGTCGGCTGGCGCACTGTCGCTGATCGACTAAGGTTTCGTCCCTTTTGGGGATGACGGAAACCGCGGAGCTCAGGCTCCGCGGTTTTTTTATGTCCGCAGGTATTCCACCAACTCGCAGTGCGGATCACTGTCACGCAGCACCATTCGGCTGGCAACAGTCCAGTCATTTGGTGAAAAGGTGGGAAAGAACGTGTCGGCGCCTTCGACGGCCAGGTCGACTTCGGTGATCAGCAACCGGTCCGCCCTGGGCAGAAGGTCGTGATAGACGCGGGCGCCGCCGATGCCATACAGGCGCGCATAACCGTGATCCTGCGCCGCCGCGATGGCCCCGTCCAGCGAATTGAACACATGTTCGGCAGCGACCCCACGCGTGGACACCACCAGGTTCAGGCGGTTTTTCAACGGCTTGAACGGCAGGCTGTCCCAGGTATTGCGCCCCATGATGATCGCCCCGCCCAGGGTCTCACGTTTGAAAAACGCCAGGTCTTCGGGGGCATGCCAGGGAATGTCATTGTCCTTGCCAATGGCGCCATTGCGGTCGCGCGCAGCGATAAGCGTGATCATGGCTACACCGCCACCGGGGCGCGGATGCCCGGATCTGGATCATAGCCGGTAATCTCGAAATCCTCGTATTTGAAATCAAAAATGGAACTGACCTGACGCGTGATGCGTATTTGAGGCAGCGGCTTGGGTGCGCGCGCCAGTTGGGTCTGCACCTGCTCCATATGGTTGGAATAGATATGGGCGTCGCCGATCGAATGCACGAAGTCACCCGGCTCGTACCCCGTCACATGGGCCAGCATATGCAGCAGCATCGCGTAAGATGCGATGTTGAACGGCACGCCCAGAAACATGTCAGCGGATCGTTGATACAGTTGCAAATGCAGCTTGCCGTTCAGCACGCGGACTTGCCACATCGTATGGCACGGCGGCAGCGCCATGGCAGGCACATCGGCCGGGTTCCAGGCGGAAACGATCAACCGGCGGCTGTCGGGCGTGGTCTTGATGTTTTCAACCAGTTCGGCGATCTGGTCGACCTCGCCCACCCGCCCATCGGCGTCAAGTTTGGGGAAATGGCGCCACTGGTGGCCGTAAACCGGACCCAGATCGCCGTTTTCGTCGGCCCATTCGTCCCAGATTGAAACACCGTTGTCTTTCAGATAGCCGATATTCGTGTCGCCCGACAGGAACCACAACAGCTCGTGCATGATCGACCGCAGGTGCAGCTTTTTCGTCGTGACCAAGGGAAATCCGTCGGCCATCCGATAACGGCTTTGCAGCCCGAACCAGGACATAGTGCCCGTCCCGGTGCGGTCGGTCGAGACCTCACCATTGTCAAGAATGACCCTCAACGCGTCGTGGTATTGCTGCACCTGTATCCCCCCGTGAAACCCGCCTGTTGCCCCTCAGTCTTAGCCGCCCCGTGCCACAGCGCCAAGTCAGGAATACGCCCACTGACTACTATATCTGGGAAAAACCGCCGCCAAGACCGCCATATGGCGTAGGGGCCAAAGAACCACACCTGAGGACAAAATGGCCCGCCCAGCCTTGAAATGTTGACAAGAACGGCCCGCAATGGATTGATTGCACAAAACAAAACACACGAGGCAGGACAACATGAAACGCTTTATCGGCATCGGGCTGATCACCCTCGGCGTGGTTGCATGCGGCAACGAAACCAACCCTTTGACAAGTGACCCGACGGACGAAGTCGAACTTGAGCTTCCGCCTGGCACCGAAGGGGCGACCGCACGCAGTGCCGTTCAGAGATATGAAGAACAGGACGGCAACGGCAATGGGTATGCCCAGTCGATCACCTATGACCCTGATGCCAACACCTTCCACGTCGACAACTTGGCGTTTGATGCGGACAATGTTTACCAGCAGGACGACGTTGTCTCCACGCTGGGTCCGTTCCGGGTCTATGAAAACCTGGCCGTTTATCAAGACAGCGTCACTGGTGTACCGATCAACCAATTTCCGCACAAAGCAATCTTTGGCCAGAGCCGCAACCTGACGTCGGATGGCGACCCGATTACAGAATTCGCCATTGTGCGCACAGGGGCCTATGTGGACTATGGCTTTGGTGGCTTCATGTATCAGCGACGCCAAGGTGTGACCCTGCCCGCCTCGGGGCAGGCCGTGTTTGCGGGTGACTATGCTGGCTTGCGTGATTTTGGTGCGCGTGGTGGACTGGAATATGTCACCGGCGACATGGCAATGGCCATCGACTTTGAAGATTTCAACGACGGTGACGGCGTGCGGGGCCAGGTCACAAACCGCAGAATCCTGGACATCAATGGAAATGACATCACGGCAAGCGTGACCACCGCACTGGGTGTCACCGCCTTGCCGACGCTGGTGTTCACCGTTGGCCCGGGTGTGGGCAACAGCGCTGGTGAAATGACCGGCGAAATCACGTCAAACTATTACAACCCCGACGGGGCGTTGGAAGGGTTCGAAAGCGGCAATTACTATGCGGTTCTGTCCGGCGAAGGCGCGGACATGGAAGTCGCCGGGGTCATCGTGGTGACCGCAGACGATAAACGCTGGGATGGCGTAACGGTCCGCGAAACCGGTGGTTTCATCCTCTATCGTTGAGCGGCTGATGCGGAAAACCCTTATCAGACTTGCGACGGCGGCGGTACTTGCACTGGCCGCCATCGTGCCTGTCGGGGCGACCGGATTGGCACTGACCCCCGAACAGATGATACAAGTGGCCGGGCGCGCGGTGGCACAGCAGCGCCCCCATGCCGCCTTGGCGCTGACGGACGCGCTGTTGGCGCAGGGTCACGAGACGTTTCAACTGTGGCTGATCCGATCACGCGCCCTGCGTGACATCGGCAGACCGGACGCGGCGCGCACGGCGGCGGATCATGCCTGGACCCTGGCGCAAGACGCGCGGCAAAAGTTCACATCAGCCGTCATAATGGCGCAGGCGCTATCGTCTGACGGGAAACGGACACCTGCCCAGGTCTGGCTGCGCCGCGCCGCGCAATATGCTGATACACCACAACAAATTGCCCTTCTACGGCGCGACTTTGGCTATGTAAAAGCACGCAATCCCTGGCGGATGGAGCTGAGCTTTGGTGCCACCCCGTCCTCGAATATCAACGGCGGAAGCGCCGAGGATCAGCTGACCCTGTTCGGCCTGCCGTTCGAGCTGTCCCCTAGTGCCCAGGCCCTATCCGGGTTTCAGGCCTACAGTTCGGGAAAATTGTCTTATCGCTTGGCAGAAAGCGCAAAGACACGGACGTGGATTGGGGTCGAGGGCTATACGCGCGAAAGCTGGTTGTCGGCGGCATCCCGCACGGCGGTGGATGGTGCGGTTGCATCGGGCGACTACGATTACACCAGTACGGCAATGACGGTTCTGCACGAGCGCAAACTGGCCAAGCCCGGCCAAAAGATGACCTTCACAGGCAAACTGGGCCGCAATTGGTACGGCGGGGATCACCTGTCCGATTTTGCCAGCCTTGGCATGACGCTGGCGCTGCCTTTGCAGAATAGGGCCCGAATCAAGCTGGCAACCCGTTTGGATTTTCAACTGGATGCGCCCAATGATGCGGGCGGCGCGCGTGACACGGAATGGGTCGCCGAGGCGACGGCGTCCCTGTTTCGTCCAACCAAGGCCGGGAACGCCTGGGACCTGGGCTTGGACTTGCGCAACGCCTTTTCAAATGACGCAACCCGCAAATATCGCGAGGCGCGGGTCGGTGCGACCTGGTTGAGGGGCCAGCCGCTTTTTGGTGCGTATGTGTCTTTGGGCATAGAGCTGGGGCAGCGCGACTATGACGTCTCGTATTACCGCGCAAATGGACGCCACGACACCATGCTGAGCGGGCAGGTGCAGGCGCGGTTCCCGGACCTGTCGCAATTCGGCTTTTCACCAACCGTCACTCTTGAACACAGCACAACCAGGTCGAATATTGAGCTCTACAGCTCGGATCGAACGAATTTGTCGCTGGGCTTTGTCTCGGACTTCTAACGCTTTCGTCTGCGGCCCGCTCTGCTAGGGTGTGGTCAAATCAGTGGGAGACAGACGGTGGACATCAAGTATCTGCACACCATGATCCGGGTAAAAGACCTGGACGCGGCCATTCGGTTTTTTGAGCTGTTGGGGCTCGAGAAGATCCGGCACAGCGACTATGAGCAGGGGAGGTTTTCCCTTGTTTTCATGGCCCCTCCCGGTCAACCAGACTGCCCGGTTGAACTGACATACAATTGGGATGGGGATGAGGGACTGCCGTCGGACAGCCGCCATTTCGGGCATCTAGCCTATGAGGTCGAAGACATTTATGCCATGTGCCAGCATCTGCAGAACAATGGCATCACCATCAACCGTCCACCGCGCGATGGTTGGATGGCATTCGTGCGGTCACCTGACAATGTGTCGGTCGAACTGTTGCAAGCCGGGGAACGCAAGGAGCCGTTGGAGCCGTGGGCCAGCATGGAAAATATCGGGCACTGGTAGGGGCGCTTTGCCTGGCCGCAAGCG
>DFBF01000297.1:0-219 GCA_002367285.1 Rhodobacteraceae bacterium UBA3087
CGCGAAAAGCGACTCAACGAAAGCCAACCCATGACACCCTCCGAAATCATGAGCGATCTCGCGCGCGATGACATTTTCCCCAAGGCGGCCATGGTTGCCGCAGGCGCTGACCGCGAAACCATGGTTCCGATCTTTGTCGATCTCATCAGCCGCCTTTGTACCCAACCGATTTCCGCCATGAAGGACGATGAGGTGATAGCCCTCATTCCGGTCTTTCAC
>DFBF01000297.1:314-3963 GCA_002367285.1 Rhodobacteraceae bacterium UBA3087
GCTGCGCCAACCAACCCGGACCCTTGATTACCTCCTGGGCGACGCGGTCACAGAGACTAGCTTTCGCGTCATGGCCGGGACATTCGACGGCGACCTGCGGCCTCTGTTTGAAGCTATCGAGGACCCCAAAGCCGATGAATTTTCCCGCAGTTCCCTGATGAGCGCCCTTGTGCTGATCGCGCAACTGCATCCGGTCCACCGCGCGACGATCGAAGACTACTTCCGGACGTTTCACAGCCGCTGCCCCGAGGTATCTTCCGACGTACTGACCAGTTGGATGGACTCCATTGCCGATCTCGGGCTCGAAGACATGTCCGAAGATGTGCGCACGGTTTTCGACAAGGGGTTGATCCCCAAGGACTACTGCGATTTCGGCCATTTCCTCGACGATCTGCAGTCCACGCGCGAGGCAGACGGTGTTCCCGCAAACCGCCGTTATCGAAAATCCCTCATCACTGATGCCGTCGACGAATTGTCGAAATGGCATTGTTATTCTGATGCGTTCTTCGTCAATCAGAAGACGCGCAGGGTCAGTAACGATCTCCGCGTGGCTCCCTGGACCGAGACGTTCATGCATCCGGTAGCCCAAGTTGGACGCAACGACCCCTGTCCTTGCGGCAGCGGCAAGAAGTTCAAGAAGTGTTGCCTGCATTGACCCTGGCCACGGTTGTTTCTCACCCCATGTAATTCGAGCGCACAGAACGCCGTTGGCGCACGGGCCGAGTGGGACGCCCCGCCGCAACACCCTGCGCCGCATCCTCATCAACCAGTGCTGCAACCTGCCGCTCCAGTTCCTGCCATTGCGCTTCTGACCAGCGATCGGCCCCGAGAATCCACGCCGCTGCCCGGGCGTAAACCCGGCAATCCAGCGCCTCGTTGCGTTCGCGTAGTTTCTGCCATTCCAGCCGGGAGAACCCGCGCTTGTTGCGCACCGTCACCAGCTGCTCGGCCACCAGCTGTTTCAGCCATTCGCTGTCGATCCAGCCAGGCAGATGCAAGGTTCCCGGCGGAAACCTTGATCCATCCGCCAATTCCTCGGGTGTCGGGCGCTCCAGCCGTAGAAAACGGTAGGTTTCGGACTTGAAAGTCGAAACCGCCACGGTCCAGAGCCGTGCGCCCCGGCGCAGGCGTTTGCCTGCGATGGTGGCATCGACAAAGGTTGGCCCCGACACCGGGCTGGCCCGGTTGAACCCTTCAACACCCTTGACTGGTGCCACCTGCCCAAATCCGACCTTACGGGCCCAACCGTAAACCGCCGGGGTTTCATAACCGGTGTCGATCGCGAGCCGCGCGATTGTCATCTGGGTGCCATTGGCATGTTGCCATGTTCGACCCAGCAATTCGGTCAACCCGTTCCAGCAAACCTCAGAACCCGGGCCGCCTTCAATGACGATGTGATCGATGAGCCAGCTTTCCAGCCCACGGCCCCAGGCCCAGACATCCACCTCGATCCGGTCTTTCTGCACATCAGCCCCGGCCGTCAGGAACAGGGCATCCGCAGGCACGCTGCCCGGCTGCCACTCTTCCTTGCGGTCCAGCAGCCGCTGCCAGTCCGGGGCTTCGCCAGATTCCACCCAGGTCTCGCCAAGGATCGTATTCTTGAAGGCGCGGATGGCATCGTCCGACCCCTGTGCTGCTTCCCAGCTGCGTGCAATCCGCTCCCAGCTGAGCCAGCCCACCGGCGAATAGAGCGCGGACAGGTGATACCCAACCGTGGTCGGATCCGCCCCATCTGCTGTGGCCCGCCAAACACCGGCTTCCAGCATTGCCGTCTTGTGATGTTCCGCGATCGGTTGCTCGCAGGCCTCGCAATGGTAGGCCGCCGTTTCAGGCTGCCCCTTGTCCCAGCGCAGCCGCTCGAACTTCAGCCATTGTTGTTCCCCGCAATGCGGGCACGCCACGAAATACCGCCGCTGGTCCGAGGCTTCAAATTCCCGTTCGATGCGACTGACCCCCTTCACTGTTGGAGTTGAGACCAGAAACACCTTGCGCCGATGCGCGAATGTCAGTGATCGTGCCTCGGCCAACGACACCGGATCACCTTCCGCGTCAGCGGAGGCCGGATAGGCATCGACCTCATCCAGAAAGATGTAACGCGCCGGTGTGGACCGCAGCCCCACCGCCGAGTTCGCCCCGGTCATGATCAGAATGCCTCCGGCAAATTCCTTGGACAGCATCGTATTGCCCGCATCGCGCGACCGGGAGGGTTTGACCTTGTCCTTGAGCACGACGCTTTCCTCGATCAGCGGATCGATCCGTTGCCGCGAGTTCCGCTTGGCCAGTTCCACCGTCGGCTGCACCGCCAGCATTGGCCCAGGGGCGTGGGCAATCACGAACCCAATCATGTTATTGCCCGCTTCCGTCGCGCCAACCTGGGCTGCCTTCATGAACACGATCCGTTGGGCGGCGTGATTTGGCGACAGCGCGTCCATGATTTCGCGCATATAGGGCGTACGGCCGGTGCGGTAACGGCCTGGTTCCGCCGAAGCGCGCGAGGCCAGCATGCGGTATTGGTCGGCCCACTCTGATACCGTCAGGTCTGCGTCGGGTAACAGCCCCTCGGCCCAGACCCTGAGCAGGTCCTTGTCTCCTTCAAAATCCTCAATCTCCGGCACCGCCTCACTTGAGATCGAACCGGACATGCCCACCGAGTTCTTCCAGCTGGGCACGGACATGGGTCTCAAGGGTCTTTTGCATCAGGCTGGTCTCCAGAGTTATGTCACGTCCGCCAACCGATAGGGCTGTCGACAATTCTGCTGCCATCAGCGCGGCCGCGCGGGCGGGCCAGTTGATCCAGGCATCACGTTCTTCGCGGGCCAGGCGAAACACCAGTGTCGTGGCGCGGGCCCGATCGATCAGTTCGCCTTTCATCTTTTGCAGCTTCAGCCGACGTTCCTGTGCTTTCAGCACCTCGTTGGCGGTCTTGGCCTGCAGGAACGTGGTGTTTCCGCCCGTCACCGGTGCCTGCAATCCCTGTTCGCGCAGGGTTTCACCGACAGCGGAGAGCGCGGCGTCTGTGACGGGCTTCATGGGTTTGCGCGCAGGGGCGCGCTGCTTTGACGGGTCTGTAGTCTGAGCCCGCATTGCGTCCGAGGCACCCTGATCGATGGAGCCATCGGCATAGAGCACCAACCGCCCGGCCACCTTGGCCTTCTGGATAGCGCCTCGTGACAGACCGGCATGGGCCGCATAGGCGCGTTCGCTCATCCCCTGCATTTACAATCATTTCCCGTTGGATAAAGCACTATGATTGCTCCGCTTACTGTTGATGAACATCCAGTTCAGAGCGAAGTTGAGTGCGCCGAACAACCCGGTTCACTCTCCCATCCCAACCGCGCCATTGTTGTGCGGTTCAGGGGCATAGAAGCGGCGCGACGATCGTACCGCATACCACTGGAGAATGACCCCATGTCCCTGATCCAACTTACCAACACCCAGAGAATAATTCTGAGCGCGGCCTGCGCGCGGAAAGACAGTCTCATCTTTCCCGTCAGCGCCAACATCAAGGGCGGCCCCGTCGGCAACAGCCTCAAAAGCATGTTGAAGCGTGGCCTGATCGAGGAGATCAGGGCCAGCGATCTCAACACCGTCTGGCGACATGATGAAGCCCTTGGCCCCGTCACCCTGAAAGCAACACCGCTGGCCTATT
>DFBF01000052.1 GCA_002367285.1 Rhodobacteraceae bacterium UBA3087
TCGCATCCGGGCCTGAAACAGCTCCTCGCTTTTGCGCCGAAACGACGCGTCGCCGACCGCGGTCACCTCATCCACCAGATAGGTATCGAATTTGATCCCCATCGACACACCAAAAGCCAAACGGCTTTTCATACCCGAAGAATAGGTCCGCACCGGTTGGTGGAAATGCTGGCCCAGCTCTGCGAAATCCGCCACGATTTCACGCAGTTCGGTGGTGTCGACACCATAGACACGGGCGATAAAGGTCGTGTTCTGCGCCCCCGTCAGGTCGCCGTGAAAGCTGCCTGAAAACCCCACGGGCCATGAGATCGAGCCATCCGAAACGATCTGCCCGTGGTCCGGGTCCATGGTGCCGGCAATCATCCGCAGCAGGCTGGATTTCCCGGCCCCATTGCGCCCCAACAGGGCCACGGACCGCCCGGTTTCAAACCGCGCATTCAGCCCGCGCGCCACATGGGTTTCCCGGCCGCGAAGGCGATAGGTTTTCCACAGGTCGATCAGCTCGATCATCGCGGCCCCTCCATCGCCTAGCGCCGATCGCGCACGCTGTAATAGACCATCGTCAGCGTCGCCCAGATGCCGAACAGGAAGGCAGCCAGCGTGCCCAGGATCACCAGGCGCTGTGGGTACTGTGCCGTTTCGGCCAGGGTGGGTTCGACATAGGCGGCCAAATAGCGCGACTTGCGCAGGGCTTCGGCCCGAGCCGCATCAAACGCAGCCAGCGCGCCCAAATAGGTCGTTTCGGCGAATTGGCGGTCCACCGCCAGGCTTTCGTATTCCCCAACCAGGGTCGCATAGGCCTCGGTTGCATCACTGTCGGCCTTTGAAAACCGGGCGCGTTCTTCGCTGATCCGGGTTTCGATCACCTGCACCCGGCGCACGGCCCGTTCGACGCGCGGATCATTGGAGGACGTGGTCTGGTTCAGAATATCCAGGTCGATCTGCGCTGAAGCCAACTGTTCTTGCAGACTGTTCAACAGCCCCATGCGACCCAGAATATCGGCCTCGGGGTCCAGAATCTGGGTGCGCAGGCGGAATTCGGCCACGGCCTGACGCGCCAGACGCAAACGTACAACCGCAAGTTCCAACTCATTGGCCGCGTACCGCATCGCGTCCTCGCGGGCGATGGCAGACATGTTATTGATCAGGTTCGAGCTTTCATCAAAGATCACTTGCCCGATGGCCTGAGCCTGTTCAGGTGTGAAGGCCTGGATGCGTAGCTCAATCAACCCCGAACTGCTGTCATAAAACACCTTTACCATCCGGTTCCAGTATTTCAGCAGGTCTTCGATCGAGGCCTCTGGCGCGACCCCGAACAGGGGGTCGCCGGGCGACGCATAAACCGCACGCAGGTCCATCCGGTCATCAACCGCCCGCACCAGACGTTGGCTGCGGATGAATTCGAACAACACATCCGTGTCCGATCCGCTGGAGGATCCGCCAATGCCGGTGATGCCACCCAACAGTTCGACCGGCGATGCGGCCTCTTCGCTGCGCACGGTGAAGCCCATGGTCGAAGCATATTGATCCTGTGCTACGAAATAGAGATAGGCCCAGGCCATCAGCAACGGAAAGCAGACGCCGAGATAAAGCCCCCGCAGCAACCCGCGGTGACGACGATGCATGCGGGCACGCCCTGCAACGGGGACAGACTGCGGTTTCGGTACGGCTTTGCCACCGCCACCAGCGCCGTCTGTCTCTTTCCTCGCGGGCGTCTTTGCGTTATCCATGTTTTTAACCAAAAGGGTTGCCTAATAGATGACCTGAAGAAAGACCTAGCAGAGGCCAGAAACGAATACCAGTTCGCAGCGGGACCCCACGAGCAGCATGCAAGCAAACTCACGCCTGACAGCCCTGCCCCTGAAAACGGGCCGCACCATTTTGGCGCTGATGCTGCGCGAAATGTCGTCGACCTATGGGCGCAATGTGGCGGGCTATTTCTGGGCGCTGGCGGAACCGATTGGCGGCATTATCCTGTTGACCCTCGTGTTTTCAGCGGCCTTACGCGCGCCAACGCTGGGCGATAATTTCGCGCTGTTCTATGCCTCGGGCGTGTTACCGTTTTCGCTGTATAATGAATTGCAGGTCAAAACCGGGCGCTCACTGGGGTTTTCAAAACCGCTGCTGTTCTATCCCGGCGTGACCTTCATGGATGCGATCCTGGCGCGTATTTTTCTGAATGCACTGACCCAGGCCATGGTGTTTGTCATTATCGTGACCGGGATCATCGTCTGGTATGACATAAATGTATTTCTGGACATCCCGGTGATGATGAGCGCCTTTGCCATGGCTATTCTTCTGGCGCTAGGGGTCGGCACCCTGAATTGTTACTTGAATTGGCGGCTGCCCGCCTGGGGGCGGATCTGGGTCATTCTCAACCGCCCGATGTTCATCATCTCGTGCATTTTCTTCAACTTCGAAACCATTTCTCAACCATACCAGGACTACCTTTGGTTCAACCCTCTGGTCCATATCGTTGGTCAGATGCGGCGCGGCATTTACTCAAACTATGAACCGGACTATGTATCCTTGACCTACTGTTTCGGCTTCGCGCTCGTGTGTTTGTTCTTTGGCCTGATTTTCCTGGGCCGCTACCACCGTGATATCGTGAACGGATAAGCCGATGAACATGCAAACCCTGTTCGATGCCTCTGCCAAAACGCCCCTTGCGAAGGCGTCCGCGCATGTGATGATCCTGTTGTGCACCCATAATGGGGCGGCCTTTTTGCAGGAACAACTGGCCTCTTTTCTGGCACAGGACCATGACGACTGGTCGTTATGGGTCAGCGATGACCACTCGCATGACGACACCGTGACGATCCTTGAACGGTTCCGGGACGACCATCCAGAACGCAACATCCATCTGTTTCAGGGGCCCGGGCGCGGGCTGGCGGCGAATTATCTGTCGCTGTTATGCCAAAGCGCCATGCCGGTGGGATATGTGGCCATGTCCGATCAGGACGATATTTGGCTGCCGGACCGATTGAGCCGCGCTGTGCGCGAGATCCAGAAAGCCGCACGGGGCAGCGCAGAAGACAAACCCGTATTGTACGGCAGCCGTACCCGGTTGGTGGACGCGGGCCTGACCCCGATTGGAACCTCGCGCCCAGTGACCCGCGCGCCATCCTTTGGCAACGCCTTGGTGCAGAACGTGATGGCCGGCAATACCCTGGCCATGAACCCCGCTGCGATGGCTTTGGCGCGAAACGCCGGGGCGGACACCCAGGTGCCGTACCATGACTGGTGGCTGTACCTGCTGCTGTCCGGGGCCGATGCGCGTCTGGTGTTTGATGACCGCCCCAGCGTGCTGTATCGCCAACACAACAGCAATTCCCTGGGAACGAACCGGTCTTTCAAGGGCAAGCTGCGGCGCCTGCGCATGGTGCGCAACGCGGAATACCGCGACTGGATCAACCAGAACCTGGCCGCCCTGACACAACATGAAAATCTGTTGACGGAACGGCACCGACACCAGGCCACGACCCTTGCGGACCGTAACCTACAGGGGCGCTTGGGCGCAGTCCGTCGCGTCTGGCAATCCGGCGCACACCGCCAAGGACGGCTGCAATCACTGTTCATCTTCTGGGCTGCCTTGACCCGCCTGATCTGAATAGAAACGCTGGATCGTACGTGCGTTATGCGCGGCGTCCTGTACATTCCCAAGAAACCGACGCGCTCCCGCCCGCCCTTGGGCCTT
>DFBF01000037.1:0-4065 GCA_002367285.1 Rhodobacteraceae bacterium UBA3087
TTTGGTGATGATTTGCGCGGGCTCGCCCGATTTCGTGATCGTCTGGCGTGGCGTCAGGATGGAACTGGTCGGCTTGACCGCAAAGCGCACGACGATGTCCTGCCCAGTGGAAATCCCGCCCAAAATACCGCCCGCGTGGTTCGAGCTGAACACAGGGCCATCGGGGCCCATGGTGATCTCATCCGCATTGGCTTCGCCGGTCAGCATGGCCGCTGCCATACCTTCGCCGATCTCAACGCCCTTTACGGCGTTGATCGACATCATCGCCGCGGCCAAATCAGTGTCTAACTTGGCNNTAAATTGGCGCGCCCAACCCGGCGGGGGCACCACGCACGACGACTTCACAAATCGCGCCGACAGAGCTGCCGGACTTGCGAATGCCATCCAGATAGGTCGCCCATTCTTGCGCCGCTGTTGCGTCGGGCACCCAGAACGGATTGCGCTCGATTTCATCCCAATCCATGCGATTGCGGTCGATGCCATGCGGGCCGATCTGGGTCATATAGCCCCTGATCTCGATCCCAGGCGCAAGCTGCTTCAACGCCTCGCGCGCGACCCCCCCGGCGGCAACACGGGCCGCGGTTTCACGTGCCGACGACCGCCCGCCCCCACGCGGATCGCGGATGCCATATTTCTGCCAATAGGTAATGTCGGCGTGGCCCGGGCGAAATTTCTCGGCGATATCGCCGTAATCCTTGGACCGCTGATCGGTGTTTTCGATCATCAACTGGATCGGCGTGCCGGTGGTCTGGCCTTCGAACATGCCGGACAGGATCTTGACCTCATCGGCCTCGCGCCGCTGGGTCGTGTATTTGTTCTGGCCCGGCTTGCGACGGTCCAGCCAGACCTGCAACATCTCAGGTGTCAGCGCCACACCGGGTGGGCACCCATCGACGGTGGCACCCAAAGCGGGCCCGTGGCTTTCGCCCCAGGTGGTAACGCGGAAAAGGTGGCCAAAGCTGTTCATCGACATGGTGGTGCTCCTTCCCTCGCGTGATAGCGGGTCGGGACGCGGTTGAAAAGTCAGCTTGGGCGGCGGTGTTTCGGTTTCGGCGAGGGCCCCGCGTCAAAACGCGGGTTGGGGTTGCGCAGAACCGGGTTGCGGTCCGACACGTTCGACCGGCTTTCGCGCCAGACAACAAAGATGCCCGAAGCGATGATGATCGCCGCGCCAAGCGCCACCATGCGGTCAGGGAATTCGTCGAAAAACAAGGCACCGAACGCGGTTGCCCACAGGATTTGCGAATATTGCACCGGCGCGACCACAGCTGCCGGCGCGGCGCGATATGCGGTGATGATGCACAGTTGCGCAAACACCGACAGCAACCCGACACTGGCGACCATGCCCATATCGCCCAACTGCATCGGCACATAGACAAAGGGCAGGATCATCCCCATCACCAGGATGGACGACAGCATCGGATACAAGATCATGACGGCGGTGCGTTCCTCGCCTCCGATCCGGCGCACGATGATCGACGCAAAGGCCGACCCGAAGGCTGCCGTCAGCGCCGCAGCGTGGCCAAGGGTCAGCTGTGTCATGCCCGGCCGCAGCACGACCATGACACCCACCAACCCGACAATGACAGCCGCCCAGCGTTGCAATCGCACCGTTTCCCCCAGCATTAGAGACGAAAAGGCGGTGATCAGAAGAGGCGTGGCAAACAAAAGCGCATAGACCTCGGCCAGCGGCAGAACCGTGAACGCATAGAACGCCGAAGACATCGCCACCAGTGACATCACAGCCCGCAGCAGGATCAGCCACGGGTGGCGCGGGCGAAAATTGTCCACCTGCCGATCCGCCAGCATCATCACCGCCATCGGCACAAAGGCGAACAGCATGGCGAAAAAGATGATCTGAAACACTGAATAAGTCATGCCCAATGCCTTGATCCCCACATCATGCGTGGCAAACAGCGCAAAGCTGGCAAAAGCAAAGCCCAACCCGCGAACGGGCGAATGAGATGTCTGAGACATGGCGTTCCTCCGGATGTTAGCGTTCACATTGCGCCAAAGCGCCCTTTCGTCAAGGGTCTTGCGTTCGGGCGCGGAAATCGTCAGACACGGGGCACCTCGGGGCGCTTGGGCGACCAAGCTGAGATGCATGATGCGAACCCGTTGAACCTGAACCGGTTAAGACCGGCGGAGGGAAGGTCGGATCATCCTACCCGAACACCGTCCGGCGCATATGGAGGATGACCATGAAGACCCTTTCATTTGTCGCAGGCGCATTTTTGGCCACGGCAGCACACGCAGACACACTTACCGTCTATACCTATGACAGTTTCGTTTCCGATTGGGGCCCCGGTCCCGCGGTCAAGGAAGCGTTCGAGGCCGAATGCGGCTGCGAGTTGAACCTTGTCGGCGTTGGCGATGGCGCCGCGTTGCTGTCGCGCCTAAAACTCGAAGGTGTGCGCACCGACGCGGACGTTGTGCTGGGCCTCGACACCAACCTGACCGCCGCGGCCGAAGCCACGGGGATGTTCGCGCCGCACGGCGTCACCGCGACCTGGGACCTGCCGGTTGCGTGGTCTGACGCGACCTTCCTGCCCTATGACTGGGGGTATTTCGCCTTTGTCTATGACAACACAAAGGTCTCTAACCCGCCCAAATCCTTTGCCGAACTGGCCGCCAGCGACCTGTCGATCGTGATCCAGGACCCGCGCAGCTCAACCCCCGGTCTGGGGCTTTTGTTGTGGGTGAAACAGGTCTATGGCGATGATGCGCCACAGGCCTGGGCCGATCTGAACGACCAGATTGTGACCGTCACCAAGGGCTGGTCTGAGGCCTATGGCATGTTCCTGGAGGGCGAAGCCGACATGGTCCTGTCCTATACCACGTCACCCGCCTATCACCTGATCGCCGAAGAAGACGCGACCAAATCCGCCGCCGCCTTCGCTGATGGGCATTACATGCAGATCGAAGTTGCGGGCAAACTGGCAGGCACCGACGTGCCCGCGCTGGCTGATCAGTTCCTGGCCTTTGTCGCGTCAGAAAAGTTCGCCGACATCATCCCGACCACCAACTGGATGTACCCGGCGATGATGCCTGCGGGCGGGCTTCCGGATGGGTTTTCGACCCTAATCCAGCCTGAAACGGCTCTGGTATACCCGGCGGATCAAGCCGAAGCTGCGCGCGATATCGCGCTGGACGAATGGCTGGCCGCCGCGTCGAAATAACCCGCACCACCGTTTTCGGCGCGCTTGCGCTGGCGGTGGTCGCGTGCCTGACACTGGGCACGTTGATTTCCGTCGGCCTGCGCGCCGAGAATACCGGCGGATTTGGTCCCGCTGACTGGGCCGCGATCCGATTCACTCTGTGGCAGGCCACCCTGTCGGGGGTGATCAGCGTGATCCTGGCCATCCCGGTGGCGCGCGCCCTGGCCCGGCGCAATTTCCCCGGCCGCGGCGCGCTTGTCACCCTGTTGGGCGCGCCTTTCATCCTGCCCGTCATCGTCGCCGTTCTGGGCCTGTTGGCGGTGTTTGGGCGCAATGGGATTGTGTCGCAATCCCTGATGTGGGCTGGATTAGAGCCTGTTCACATCTATGGCCTGCATGGGGTCATCATCGCGCATGTGTTCTTTAATCTGCCCCTGGCGACACGTTTGATCCTGCAAGGCTGGCTGTCCATTCCCGCCGAGCGCTTTCGTCTGGCGGCGTCCCTGGGGTTCAAACCCGGCGACATCGCCCGCGCCCTGGAACGCCCCATGCTGCGCGAGGTCGTGCCGGGCGCCTTTCTGGTGATTTTTCTGATCTGCCTGACGTCCTTTGCCGTCGCGCTTGCCCTTGGCGGTGGTCCACGCGCCACAACCGTTGAACTGGCGATCTATCAAGCGTTCCGGTTTGATTTCGATCTGGGCAAAGCCGCGTTGCTGGCGCTGGTTCAGTTCGCCATGGGCGCGGGCGCTGCCCTGGTCGCCTTTCGCGTCGCCATGCCCGGCGGCATGGGTGCGGGGCTGGACCGGGCGGTGACCCGCTGGGACAGCGGCGGGTGGCTGGTGGTGCAAGACGTGATCTGCATCACAGTGGCGGCGGCGTTTCTGATCCTGCCGCTGGCGATGATCGT
>DFBF01000037.1:4119-5564 GCA_002367285.1 Rhodobacteraceae bacterium UBA3087
TGGCCTTGCCCATTGCCGCGCTGGCGGTTCGGCGCGGATCGCGCATGGTCGAAGGGGTCGGGTATCTAACCATCGCGGCCTCGCCCTTGGTGATCGGCACCGGCTTGTTCATCGTGATCTTTCCAATCGCTGACCCGTTCGCGTTGGCTTTGCCCGTCACAGCCCTAGTCAATGCCGCCATGTCGCTGCCGTTCGCGTTGCGCATCCTTGTGCCAGCTTTGGCAGGAATAGAGACACATTTTGGTCCCTTAGCCGACCAGATGGGCCTGCACGGCATGGCGCGTCTGCGGCTGTTGTGGCTGCCCCGTCTGCGCCGCCCATTGGGGTTTGCTGCGGGTCTGGCCGGGGCATTATCCATGGGCGATCTGGGCGTCATTGCCATGTTCGCCGACCCTGAGGTTGCGACCCTGCCCCTGCAACTGTACCGCTTGATGGGCGCGTATCGGATGGGTGATGCCGCAAGCGCCGCGCTGCTTCTGCTGGCCCTGTCGCTGGCAATGTTCTGGCTGTTTGACAAAGGGGGGCGTGTAGATGCTGACGCTTGAAAAGGCCCGGATCGTAATGGACGATTTCCGCCTGTCCGCCGATCTGTCGGTGCCGAAAGGCGCGCGGGTGGCCGTTCTGGGCCCGTCCGGGGCGGGGAAATCCACGCTGTTGTCTGCCATCGCCGGGTTCGTGCCCCTGTCGTCGGGACGCGTACTGTGGGACGGGGCCGAGATGCCCACAATGCCGTCAAATCGCCCCATCAGCATGGTGTTTCAGGACAACAACCTGTTCCCGCACATGACCGCGTTTGAAAATGTCGCGCTGGGGCTGCGGGCGAACCTGCGTCTGTCCGGGGCCGAGCGGGATCGCGTGACTGGCGCGCTTGCCCGTGTCGGGCTGGATGGGTTGAGCGATCGTAAGCCGGCACAGTTGTCCGGTGGTCAAATCGCCCGCATCGCCCTGGCCCGCGTGTTGCTGCGCGACCGGCCGCTGTTGTTGCTGGACGAGCCATTCGGGGCGCTGGGACCGGCGCTGAAGGGCGAAATGCTGGCGCTGCTGGGCGAACTGGTGACTGAGACGCACGCCACGCTGTTGATGGTCACACACGCCCCCGAAGACGCCCGCGTGATTGCCGATCAGGTGGTGTTGGTGGCCGATGGTGTGGCGCAACCGCCAGTGCCCACAGGTGAAATCTTCGACAACCCGCCGGATGCCTTGCGCGACTATCTGGGCAAATAAAAAGGGCGCCCAAAGGCCCAGCCTGTGCGGTAAATGTTGAAAATGGATCGCCCTGCCAATAGTCTGGTGGGGCGTTTTCTATTGAGCAGCCCCACTTGAGTGGTCCAGATTGAAAGTTAATGCATGATCGGCCTTTGGTCCATCGGGATGATGGCTTCAGGCGCTGGTGGGCGGTAGCCCAATGCACTGTGTGGTCGCTTGGTGTTGTAATGTTTCCTCCA
>DFBF01000046.1 GCA_002367285.1 Rhodobacteraceae bacterium UBA3087
CGTTCAAAGAATTTTCACCGGATTAGCTGAAAAAATCCACCGCCCCCTCGCCCCCGGCGCGCTTCTTTCCTATAACCGCCGGGCACATAAGGGGCACATACGGGGAGTCGCTGCCATGTCTGGGGAATTGTCACCCATTGATACTGCCAAATTCGTTGCCGCCAAACGGGCGGTTGAGTTCGTCGAAGACGGCATGCGCGTTGGCCTTGGTACGGGGTCCACTGCCGCCTGGATGGTTCGCTGTTTGGGCGAACTGATCCGCGACGAAGGCCTGAAGATCACCGGCGTGCCCACCTCTGCCCGCACCGCCGTTCTGGCGCGCGAAGTCGGCATCAATGTTGTTACGCTGGACGAAGCCCGCTGGCTGGACCTGACCATTGACGGCACGGATGAATTCGACCCCGACCTGTGCCTGATCAAGGGGGGCGGTGGCGCCCACCTTCAGGAAAAGATCGTTGCGACCGCATCGGATCAAATGATCGTTATCGCGGACCCCTCAAAGCAGGTTGAAAGCCTGGGGGCCTTCCCGCTGCCGGTCGAAGTCATCCCGTTTGGCTGGCAGACCACCAAGGCGCTGGTCGAAGAAATGCTGGTGTCGATGGACGTTCTGGGCCAGAAAAGCACGCTGCGCATGAACGGCGACGCGCCGTTCGTGACCGACGAAGGCAACCACATTGTTGACCTGCACCTGCAACGCATCGGCAACCCGCGGCAACTGTCGCTGGTGTTGAATCAAATCCCCGGGGTGGTTGAAAATGGCTTGTTCATTGATATCTGCGATGTCGTGGTGATTGGTCACGGCGATGGCCGGGTCGAGGTCACCGACATCAACGAAGGCACACACGAGGAAGACCGGATCGAATTCGTCGATACCACGAACCTCTTTGCAGATATCTGAGGGCCAACATGGCATTTGATTTTGATCTTTTCGTCATCGGCGGTGGGTCGGGCGGTGTCCGCGCCGGCCGCGTTGCCGCTGAAACCGGGGCCAAGGTCGGTCTGGCCGAAGAATTCCGCATGGGGGGGACCTGTGTCATCCGGGGCTGTGTGCCGAAAAAGCTGATGGTGTTCGCCTCGGGCTATGGCCCGGCCGCCGATGCGGCGCGCGCCTATGGGTGGGATTATCAGGCCGGGACGTTCCACTGGGACCGTTTCCGCCCGATGCTGCACGCCGAACTGGATCGCCTGGAGGGCATCTATCGCAAGAACCTGGGCGGGGCCGGGGCCGACATCTTTGATGCGCGCGCCACGGTGAAAGATCCGCACACGGTCGAATTGTCGACCGGTGAAGTCTTCACCGCCAAGCACATTCTGGTCGCTACCGGCGGCCATCCGTTCACGCCAGAAACACCGGGGGCCGAACTGGGTATTACCTCGAATGAAGTGTTCAATCTGGAACAGTTCCCCGACCGTATCCTGATTGTCGGCGGCGGCTATATTGCCTGTGAATTTTCCTGTATTTTCAACGGTCTGGGCGCCCATGTGGCGCAATGGTATCGCGGCGCGCAAATCCTGCGTGGCTTTGATGACGAAGTGCGCGGCTTTCTGTCCGAACATATCGCTGATCGCGGCGTTGACCTGCATGTCGGCCTAGAGGTCGAACGCATGGAGAAACGGGACGGGCGCATTTGGGTCAAGGGCACGGACGGGCGCGAAGAAATGTTCGACCAGGTGCTGTTTGCAACGGGCCGCACCGCCAACACCATGGGTCTGGGGCTGGAAGACGCTGGTGTCGAACTGGGCCGGTGGGGCGAGGTGGTCGTCGATGACTTCTCGCAAACCAACGTGCCGTCGATCTTTGCCGTGGGGGACGTGACCAACCGCATCAACCTGACCCCTGTGGCGATCCGCGAAGGCGCGGCCTTTGTTGAAACCGTGTTCAAGGGCAACCCGACCAAACCGGACCATGAAGATGTCGCCAGCGCCGTGTTCACCCAGCCGGAATATGGCACCGTGGGGATGAGCGAGGAAGAGGCCCGCGCGCAAGAGCCCGTGGATGTCTATTGCGCCGCCTTCCGCCCGATGCAGAAAAGCTTTATCGGTGTGGACGAACGCGTACTGTATAAGCTGGTGGTCAGCCAGAAGACGCAAAAAGTGCTGGGCGTGCATATCGTCGCCGATGGCGCGGGCGAAATGATCCAACTGGCCGCCGTGGCGGTCAAGATGGGCGCAACGAAAGATGACTTCGACCGGACCGTGGCGGTACACCCGACCATGTCCGAAGAAATCGTATTGATGAAGAACCCGACCCGTTCGGGTTGAATAATGTCACCTGCGGGGCCATTTTCACGGCATACCCGCACGTTTTGAGGAAGGACAGGACCATATGGCCAGTGATAATGGCGGCCCATGGGGCGGCGGTGGAGACCGCGGCAACAACGGGTCTGGTGGCCCACAAAAGGGCGGGGGCGGCAAGCGCCCCGGCGAGGACGGCCCGCAGATCCCCGAGATCGACGAGCTGATGAAAAAGGGCCAGGAGCAACTGCGCGTGCTGATGGGCGGGCGTGGTGACGCGGGCCGTCGCAATGGCGGCGGTGGCGGCCAAGGTGGCGGCGGTCTGCCCCGCTTTGGCAAGGGCTCGATCGTGCTGGTGCTGTTGGCTGCGGTGGCAATCTGGGTCTTTGCCAGTTTCTATCGCGTCGATACGTCCGAACAATCCGTCGAACTGCTGTTTGGTGAACGCTACGGCGTGGGGCAGGAGGGTCTGAACTTTGCCCCCTGGCCGATTGTTACCAAGGAAATCCTGCCGGTCACGCGCGAAATCATCGAAGATATCGGTGCTGGGCTGGACGAAGGCCTGATGTTGACGGGCGACGAGAATATCGTCGACATCGATTTTCAGGTTGTCTGGAACATCACCAACATCGAACATTTCGTGTTCAACCTGGCCGACCCGCGCGACACGATCCGCGCTGTGTCCGAGGCGGCGATGCGCGAGATCATCGCGCGCTCGAACCTGGCACCGATCCTGAACCGCGACCGTGGCGTTATTGCGGTTGAGCTTCAGGAACTGATCCAGGCGACCTTGGACAGCTATGAAAGTGGCGTGAACATCGTGCGTGTAAACTTTGACCGGGCCGATCCGCCGCGCGAAGTCATCGACAGCTTCCGTCAGGTGCAGGCCGCTGAACAGACGCGCGATACGTTGCAAAAACAGGCCGACTTGTATGCAAACCAGGTGGTCGCAGCCGCCCGTGGTGAAGCCGCCCAGTTGCTGGAACAGGCCGAAGGCTATCGCGCCCAGGTCGTCAACCAGGCCGAAGGTGAAGCCGCGCGTTTCATCGCCGTCTATGACGAATACGCCAAGGCCCAGGACGTGACGCGCAAGCGCCTGTATCTGGAAACGATGGAACGTGTTCTGTCGGGTGTTGAAAAGATCATCATCGACGAAGGTGCCGGTGGCTCCAGTGGGGTTGTACCCTATCTGCCGCTGAACGAATTGCGCTCTGGTAGCACGGGAGGGAACAACTGATGCGTCGCTCACAAGCTCTTATCGGGATCCTGGTTCTGGCCGTCGTGGCCCTGGTGAATTCCGTCTATATCGTTGACGAACGCGAAAAAGCGCTGCGTCTGTGGTTTGGTGAAGTGCAGCTCGAGATCTCGGATCCCGGCCTGTATTTCAAAATTCCGGTGCTGCACGAAATCGTCAAATACGACGACCGAATTCTGGCGCTGGACACTCAGCCGCTGGAAGTCACGCCCGCCGATGACCGCCGTCTGGTGGTCGACGCGTTTGCCCGCTGGCGTATCGTGGATGCGAAACAGTTCCGCCGGGCGGTTGGCGCAAGCTCGATCACCGGGGCGCGGTCGCGTCTGGAACGCATCCTGAATGCGGAACTGCGCGAAGTTCTGGGTGGTGTGGATTCGGGGGCGGTTCTGTCCGCCGACCGTGTCGCGCTGATGAACCAGATCCGCGATCAGGCCCGCATACAGGCCAGCAACCTGGGCGTCGAAATCATCGACGTGCGCATCAAACGTGCTGACCTGCCGGAACAGAACCTGAAGGCCACATTCGAACGGATGCGCGCTGAACGGGAACGTGAAGCAGCCGATGAAATCGCCCGTGGTAACGAGGCCGCCCAGCGTCTTCGCGCCCAAGCGGACCGGACGGTGATTGAAACCACCTCCGAGGCGCAAAAACAGGCCGAGATCATCCGCGGTGAAGCTGACGCGCGCCGCAACGCGGTGTTTGCCGATGCGTTCGGGCGCGATCCTGAATTCTTCGCCTTCTATCGGTCCTTGTCGGCTTATGAAGCCGCGCTTCAAGGTGGAAATTCGACCATGGTTATCACGCCGGACAGCGAATTCTTCGACTATCTCAAGTCGGACTCCGGTCAGTAAGGCGGACCAATGATGCAAGTGATCCTTCTGGACCTCGGTCTGGTATTGATCATCGAGGGGCACAAGCGTTTCCCGCTCAAACTGATTTCGGTTTGAGCGGGAAACACCCTTCCGCATTCTGTCTGCTCCAGGCGTTTCGACCAAAAGCCTGTTCGGCAATTGATCGAAACGCTTTGGTGTTCGCACTGGTCCCTTCGCGTTTGGATGAGCTTGTCGCGGCAATGAATGCCCTGTCGCGCGACCAGCGCCGTTTGATTGGTCTGGCCGGACTGGCCATCGGTGCGGTGCTGATTTGGCTGTCTGGCGGCGGATAATTGCGCAGACCAGTCAAATTCAACGAGTTTCACAAAGCGGTGAACGCGCATAGTGCAAAGTTTGCGTTGCACGCAATCGTTCCTATCTAGAAACTGTCAATCATTCGGGGCGATTTCCCCGCAAGAACACAGTCGAAGGAGACCGGAGTGAAACCGCAGGCACTTTCCATCCCCCTTTATACCCGCCAGGGCGTTCAGGCGCTGATGGCCCTGATGATGGGCATGGCCCTGATCATGGCGTCCGCCATGCAGGCCAAAGCACGGGGCGCCCCCGATAGCTTTGCCGACCTGGCCGAACAGATCAGCCCGGCGGTGGTGAACATCACCACCTCGACCCTGGTTGCGCAGCAGACAGGCCCGCAACCGATGGTGCCCGAAGGATCGCCGTTCGAAGATTTCTTCCGTGATTTCCTGGACCGTGACGGCGAAGGCAACGGCAATGGCGAACGCCGCCAGCGCCGCAGCCAAGCGCTGGGCTCAGGGTTCGTGGTTTCCGAAGACGGCTATATCGTCACCAACAACCACGTAATCGAAGGCGCCGATGAGATCTTGATCGAGTTCTTCAATGGCGGCGGCGAACTGCCTGCTGTCGTGATCGGCACCGATCCCAACACCGACATCGCCCTGTTGAAGGTCGAAAGCGATGATCCGCTGCATTATGTGCCGTTTGGTGACAGCGATATCATGCGTGTGGGGGATTGGGTCATGGCGATGGGCAATCCGCTGGGGCAAGGGTTCTCGGTGTCGGCCGGGATCATTTCGGCCCGCAATCGTGAATTGTCCGGCACCTATGACGACTATATCCAGACCGACGCCGCCATCAACCGGGGCAACTCGGGCGGG
>DFBF01000121.1:0-7564 GCA_002367285.1 Rhodobacteraceae bacterium UBA3087
TGCTGGGCAACCACATCTATGGCTGCGACGACTGCCTGTCCGCCTGCCCGTGGAACAAATTCGCCGTCGAGGCTCACGAGCTGCGATACACTGCGCGCGAGGACCTTTTGACCCCACCGCTGGCGGACTTCGCGGGCCTGGACGATGCGGCCTTTCGCGCACGATTCTCTGGCAGCCCGGTGAAACGGTTGGGCCGGAACAGGTTTTTGCGCAACGTCATGTATGCCATTGGCAACTCAGGGCAGATCAGCCTTGCAGAATTTGCAGGGCCTCTGACCCTTGATCCCGACCCCGTTCTGGCAGATGCGGCCCGCTGGGCCCTTGCCCAGTTGGAGAAACAGCCAAAATGATCTGCATCATCGGGTCGGAGTTGATCTGGATCAGGTTTCTAGACTTGTTCTAAATCAAAGCTGAGCTGGGCGATAATTAGAATGCTTCCAAATAACAGGCGGCTGCTATGAGGCACATTATCTCTACTCTGATGATTTCTACCGCCTTGGCCGCGCCGGCCCTGGCCGATGACATGCGCGACGATGCGTTGGATCTGTTCAAGGCCCTGCCTTCGACCGTGCCAGCGGTGGCGGGAAACCCGATCACTCCGACCAAGATCGAACTGGGCAAGATGCTGTTCTTCGATCCCCGCCTGTCCGCCTCGGGCGTGTTCAGCTGTAATTCCTGCCACAACCTGACCACCGGGGGCGATGACAACTTGGAAACGTCGATCGGTCACGGGTGGCAAAAAGGGCCACGCAATTCGCCGACGGTCCTGAACGCGGTTCTGAACGAAGCGCAATTCTGGGATGGCCGCGCCGCCGACCTGGCGGATCAAGCCAAAGGCCCGATCCAGGCTGGGGTCGAAATGGCCAAAGCAATCGAAGCCTTTGAGGCGACCCTGCTGACCCCGGCACCGTTTGATGCCTGGCTGAACGGCGATGACGCCGCGCTGGATGCGGAACAGCTGGCAGATCTGGGGCTGTTCATCGACAAGGGTTGCGTCAGCTGCCATTCGGGCGTGAACGTCGGTGGCCATGGCTATTACCCGTTCGGCCTGATCGAAAAGCCCGGCGGTGATATTCTGCCCGAAGGCGACAAGGGCCGCTTTGCCGTGACTGAAACCGCAGATGACGAATATGTCTTCCGGGCGTCTCCCCTGCGCAACATCACCGAAACCGCGCCCGATTTCCATTCGGGCAAGGTTTGGGACCTGAAAGTCGCCGTGCAGATCATGGTCGAAAGCCAGTTGGGTGAAGAACTGTCGGACACTGAAACCGGCCAGATCGTGGCTTTCTTGGGCAGCCTGACCGGGCCGGTTCCGGCCGTGACGGTTCCCAGCCTGCCCGCGGAAACGGCAACCACGCCGCGTCCGTCCGAGCATATTCTGCCCGGCACGTGCTAAGCCCTTTGAAAGATGAACGAAAGACGGAAGGGTCGGTCCACAAGGGTCGATCCTTTCCTTTTGCCGCCTACTCGGCCGGGGTTGGTACGGTCATGCGATAGGCTTCGACCGCCGCACTGACCCCTTCCGAGGCATCGGACAGCGCGTAAGGCCCGATGGTGGATGGACCGATCTGATAGGTCACCCAGGTGCCCGCCCCACCGGTATCGGTAAAAGCCACCCGCATATGCACCCCCTTCGAACGGAACACATTGGTGAAACTGCGGGCCAGTTCGGCGCGATCCATGCCCTGGGAATACCGCGGATCATAGGAGATATGAGCCACGATTTCGAACGCCGGGCGCCCGTTACGTTCAAACGCATCCAGGCTTTGCTGTGTGATGCCCAGCGGGCGCGTGGTCGGGTCGTTTGACCAAATATAATAGGTCAGCGCCACTGCAGTCGGCAGCGTCACCAAAGCGATGACCATCATCAGGTGCATAACATTGCGTTGTGCGGCAACCATTGCGGGGTTCCTATCCTCAGCTACAGGCCAAGGATAGGGCCGCAAGGTTCAGGTGTGGTTAACGCGCCAGGGAAATCGCCCTAGGCACGGACCAGTTTTTCGTAAGCCTCAGACATTTCGCGGCACAGCGCGCCGACCTCGAACATATAGTCGCCGATCTGGCCCACGGGGGTGACTTCGGCGGCTGACCCAGTCAGCCAGCATTGTTCGAAATCGGCCAGTTCATCGGGCATGATGTGGCGTTCGTGCACGGTTATACCGCGGTCGTTCAGCATGCCGATAACGGTCTGACGGGTCAGGCCATTCAGGATCGCGTCGGGCAGCGGCGTGTGCACTTCACCGCCTTTGACGAAGAAGATGTTCGCCCCGGTCGCCTCGGCGACATAGCCGCGATAATCCAGGAACATGGCGTCGGAACAGCCCTTGGCCTCGGCCGCGTGTTTCGAGATGGTGCAGATCATATACAAGCCAGCAGCCTTGGCGGCGGTCGGGATGGTTTCGGGCGACGGGCGCTTCCACTTGGCGATGTCCAGCTTGGCGCCTTTCATCTTGGCGTCACCGTAATAGTTGCCCCATTCCCACGCGGCCACGGCCAGACGAACCGGGTTGCGCGCGGACGCGACCCCCATGTCTTCACCGACCCCACGCCACGCGATCGGGCGCACATAGGCGTTGGTCAGCCCGTTGGCGTCCAGCACGGCGCGCTTGGCCTCTTCGATCTGGTCGACGGTCCAGGGGATTTCCATGTCGATCAGCTCGCCCGACTTCAACAGGCGTTCGGAGTGCTTGCGCGACAGAAAGATTTTGCCGTCATAGCAGCGTTCGCCTTCGAACACGGAAGATGCATAATGCAGGGCGTGCGTCAGGACATGGACCTTGGCATCGCGCCATTCGACCAGCTTGCCATCCATCCAGATTTTACCGTCGCGATCATCAAATCCGCTCATGGGTCCGTTCCTTTCTGTACTTGACCATGCGGTCAGTTTTGCATTTATTGCGCCGACCAGGTCCGTATCAGACACAATATTGCGCAAAAACTGCAAATCGCTACCAATTGATTCTTGGAAAGTCAACAAGCCTGACATAAAATCCAAAGTTGAAACATGAAACGTGATCGGAAAGCGGATGAATGACGGGCGTGCCCCTGGGGGACAGGAGCTTTTGTTCCTGACGGACGAGCAGCTGCGAAAAGGCATCGAGACGATGTTCTTTGCCTATCGTGGTTTCACCGCCGATCCTGATCGCATTCTGGATGAACAGGGCTATGGGCGCGCCCATCACCGCGCGGTGCATTTCATCTCGCGTAGCCCCGGCACCACGGTCAACAATCTGTTAAACATTCTGGGCGTCACAAAGCAGAGCCTGAACCGCGTGTTGCGCACGCTGATCGAAGACGGGCTGGTGGAAAGCCGTGTCGGTACGCGCGACAAACGTGAACGGAACTTGCACCTGACCGAGACTGGCGAGACGCTGGAACGTGCCCTGTCGGACGCGCAACGCGAACGGATGCGCGCAGCTTATCGCGAAGCTGGGCCAGAAGCGGTACAAGGGTTCCGTGCGGTGCTGGAGGCCATGATGGACCCCGAACTGCGCCGCTATTTCAACCGGATCAAGGACGCAGGACATGAGTGATGCAACCGAGACCCACCTGTTGATCGTCGATGACGATGAACGCATTCGCGGGCTGTTGCAGAAATTTCTGATCCGCAACGGGTTCTGGGTGTCATCAGCGCGCGACGCGGCGCACGCAAGGCGCCTGTTGGACGGGCTGGAATTTGACCTGATCGTCATGGACGTGATGATGCCGGGCGAAGACGGGATCAGCCTGACCCGGGCCCTGCGCCAGAAAATCGCTACGCCGATCCTGTTGCTGACCGCCAAGGGCGAAACCGAAGATCGTATTGCCGGGCTTGAGGCCGGGGCAGACGATTATCTGGCCAAACCGTTTGAACCCAAGGAACTGTTGCTGCGCATTAATGCGATCCTGCGTCGCGTGCCGCAAGTGGTTGCCGATCTGGCGCCCAAGCTGCTGCAACTGGGCCCCGCACGATATGACGTGGAACGGGGCGAACTGTGGCAGGGCGAGGATCTGGTCCGGCTGACGGCCACGGAAAACCAGTTGATGAAGATCTTTGCCGCGACGCCCGGTGAACCCGTCACGCGCGGCGATCTGGTTGAAAAGCTGGGCCGTGGTGGCCCGCAGGACGGTGGCAACGCTCAGGAACGTGCGGTGGACGTTCAGATCACCCGTTTGCGCAAAAAGATCGAGGCAGACCCGAAACAGCCACGGTATCTGCAAACCGTACGGGGTGCGGGATACATGCTGGCGCCAGAGTAAGCTGGCAGAGTAATCAGATGGCGCAGGGCCGGGGCCAGCCCCGGACCCCGGGATATTTCTGGCAAGAGGAAATGGCAGTCAGTTCCGACCGATCCGACAGTCCTTCAGCACCTCGCGCGGCCATTCCTGCACCGGCATGGCGCGGGTCTTGGTAGTGAAGCTGGATTTGGTCCAATCCATACCCAACGACAGGATACCCTTGCCGGTCAACAGGTTCACATCGCATTCGCCCTGATCGTCCATATTCAGCCCGTCGTACCAGGAATAGGTATAGCCAGCGACTTTGTACTGGCCCTGGCGAAAGGCGATGGTCAGAACCTCGTGCCATTTGTTGCGGCCGATAGAGATGTTCATCGCGTGGACCTGTAGCGAGCCGTGGTCGGTGATCGTCAGTTCCGGCTGCTGCCCCGCGCCGCCGACCCAGACCAGCGCAGGTGCGTTGACCACCAGGCGCGTGCCGCCGTCATAGATGTTCAGCGTGGCGTCACCGCCCTTGGGGATTTCGACCAGTTCGGCCCGGTCGGGCATGCCATCTCCATTCAGGTCAGCGATGATTTCAGTGCGATAATCCTGCGCAATGACAGGGCTTGCCGCGAAGGCAAGAAGAATAAGAAAACGCATGTTGATCTCAATCATTTGTTGTTGGTTCAGTATTCCCATACCGTTCGCGCATGACAACAGCCCTGTTTACCCACCCCGCCTGCCAGAACCACCTGACCCCCGCCGGCCACCCCGAACAGGTGGCACGATTGCAGGCCATCGAGGCCGCCTTGGCCGCGCCGGCCTTTAACGCCTTGCAACGACACAAGGCACCCCTGGGCACGCTGGAACAAATCCGCAAAGGTCATTCCAAGGTCTATTATGACCGGATCGAAGCCGCCTGCCCGACCACGGGATTGACCCAGCTGGATGGCGACACGTCAATGTCGCCCGGATCATTCGAGGCCGCGCGCCGCGCCGTCGGGGGCTGCGTTGCCGCCGTCGATACGGTGATGGCAGGCGACGCGCAGAACGCATTCGTCGCCTGCCGCCCGCCCGGTCACCACGCCGAAAAGGCGAAACCGATGGGGTTCTGTTTGTTTTCCACCGTGGCGATTGCCGCGATCCATGCCGCCGACGCACACGATCTGATGCGCGTTGCGGTGATTGATTTCGACGTGCACCACGGCAATGGCACGCAGGATGTGTTGTGGCACGAAAGCCGGGTGAAATTCGCGTCCAGCCATCAAATGCCGCTGTTTCCGGGCAGCGGTGGGCGGCACCAGAAAGGCGCGTTCGGGCAGATCCTGAATATCCCGCTGGAAGAAGGCACCGGCGGCGAGGTCATGCGCGAGGCCTATGATCACGAGGTGTTTCCGGCCCTGCGGGATTACGACCCCGATCTGATCCTTGTGTCCGCCGGGTTTGACGCCCATTCGCGCGACCCGCTGGCGGGTCTTCATTGGGACACGCTGGACTTTTCCTGGCTGGCGCACCGGATTTGCGATTTGGCGGATGAATGCTGCGACGGGCGGGTGGTTTCCTCGCTGGAAGGGGGCTATGATCTGGAGGCTTTGGCGGACAGTGTCGAAGCTTACGTGGACGTCATGATGGAGCGCGGCGAATGAGCGGCAAGCCTGTGGAAGAGATGAGTTTCGAAGAAGCGATGCGCGAGCTGGAAGGCGTCGTGGGGCAGCTGGAGCGCGGCGATGTTGCGCTGGAAGATTCGATCAAGCTGTATGAACGCGGCGCGGCCCTGAAGGCACGGTGCGAAAAGACGCTGAAGGAAGCCGAAGAAAAGGTCGCCGCGATCACGTTGGACGCAAGCGGCACCCCCACCGGCACCACGCCTGTCGAAGGCATGTAATGTTCACCCAGCGACTGACCCAGACCTCCGACGCCGCGCGGGCCTGTCTGCATGGGGCGATCCATGCCGATGGTGCGCTGGATGCGGCGATGCGATATGCGACCGGGGGCGGCAAGGGATTGCGCGCCTTTCTGGTGATGGAATGCGCGCGTTTGCACGGTGTGGAAGACAGCGTGTCGATCTGGCCCGCCGCCGCGATTGAGGCGATCCATGCCTATAGCCTGGTGCATGACGACCTGCCCTGCATGGACGATGATGACCTGCGCCGCGGCCTGCCGACCGTGCATGTAAAATGGGACGACGCTACCGCCGTTCTGGTTGGCGACGCGCTGCAATCCTTGGCGTTTGAGCTGATCACCAATGACGCGGTGGGCGACGCGCGCGTGGCATTGGCCGCGTCCTTGGCGCGCGCGGCTGGGCAAGAGGGCATGGTGCATGGCCAAGCCTTGGACATTGCCGCCGAAACCGCCGACCACCCCCTGACCCTGCCCGAAATCACCGAGCTGCAAGCAGGTAAAACCGGCGCCCTGATCCGCTGGAGCGCCGAGGCGGGCGCGATGCTGGCAGGTGCTGACACAGCCCCGATGCGCACATATGCGACCGCGCTGGGGCTGGCGTTTCAGATCGCTGATGACATCCTGGATGTCGAAGGCGATGCGGCCACCACCGGCAAGGCGGTGGGCAAAGACGCCGACGCTGGCAAGGCGACCTTTGTGTCGCTGCTGGGGCTTACGGGCGCGAAAAGCCGCGCACGCGCCCTGGTGGACGATGCCTGTGACGCTTTGGCCCCCTATGGTCAGGCTGCCGATACCTTGCGGGAAGCGGCCGAGTTCGTTATTTCCCGAGACAAATAGCCCTTGGAGGACGCATGTCCGACCGACCCGCCACCCCGATCCTGGACCGCGTAACGGTTCCCGCCGACATGAAGGCGCTGTCTGATCCCGAGTTGGAACAGCTGGCCCACGAGGTACGGGCCGAAACGATTTCCGCCGTGTCGGAAACTGGCGGGCACCTGGGCGCGGGGCTGGGGGTCGTCGAGCTGACCGTCGCGCTGCATGCGATTTTCGACACGCCGCGCGACCGGTTGATCTGGGACGTGGGTCACCAATGTTACCCGCACAAGATCCTGACCGGGCGGCGCGACCGCATCCGCACCTTGCGTCAGGCGACCGGGTTGTCCGGCTTTACCAAACGCAGCGAAAGCCCGTTTGATCCGTTCGGCGCCGGGCACAGCTCGACCTCGATTTCGGCCGCTTTGGGCTTTGCCGTTGCGCGCGATCTGGGCGGCGCGCCGGAACACGGCATTGGCGACGCGATTGCGGTGATCGGCGATGGGTCGATGTCGGCAGGCATGGCATTCGAGGCGATGAACAACGCGGGCCACCTGGGCAAACGCCTGTTCGTCATCCTGAACGACAATGACATGTCGATTGCACCGCCGACTGGCGCGCTGTCGTCTTATCTGTCGCGTCTTTATGC
>DFBF01000121.1:7648-11459 GCA_002367285.1 Rhodobacteraceae bacterium UBA3087
GAACTGGGCTTTTCCTATGTCGGGCCGATTGATGGCCACGACATGGAGCAACTGTTGTCGGTCCTGCGCACCGTGCATGATCGCGCCACGGGTCCGATGCTGATCCACGTGATCACCAAGAAGGGCAAGGGATACCACCCCGCCGAAAGCGCGAATGACCGGGGCCACGCCACCGCGCGGTTCGATGTGCCCACCGGCAAACAGCACAAATCCCCGTCAAACGCGCCCAGCTATACCTCCGTATTCGGCAAGGCGCTGGTCGATCTGGCCACCGAGGACGACAAGGTCTGCGCCGTCACCGCCGCCATGCCCGATGGCACCGGGCTGGGCCAGATGTTGGACCGATACCCGTCGCGCACGTTTGACGTGGGCATTGCCGAACAACACGGTGTGACCTTCGCGGCCGCGCTGGCCGCAGGCGGCATGAAACCGTTTTGCGCCATGTATTCGACGTTCCTGCAACGCGGCTATGATCAGGTTGTGCATGACGTGGCCGTGCAACGCCTGCCGGTCCGTTTTGCCATTGATCGCGCCGGTCTGGTCGGCGCCGATGGCGCGACACATGCGGGCAGTTTTGACATCACATTCATGGCCAACCTGCCCGACATGGTGGTCATGGCTGCGGCGGACGAGGCCGAGCTGATGCATATGGTCGCCACCGCGCATTCCATCAACGACCGCCCATCGGCGTTCCGATACCCGCGCGGCGAAGGCGTGGGCGTGGACCTGCCGGACCGTGGCGAAGTGCTGGAAATCGGCAAAGGCCGGATGATCCAGGCAGGCGCACGCGTCGCGATCCTGTCCTTTGGCACCCGCCTGTCCGAGGTCGAAAAGGCCGCCGACAGCCTGGCCGCCAAAGGCATCACCCCCACAATTGCCGACGCACGTTTCGCCAAGCCGCTGGACCGCGACATGATCCTGACCCTGGCGGCGGATCATGAAGCGCTGATCACCATCGAAGAAGGCGCGATTGGCGGGTTCGGCAGCCATGTCGCGCAACTGCTGGCCAACGAAGGCGTGTTCGACAACGGGTTGAAGTTCCGCTCGATGACCCTGCCTGACACGTTCATCGACCACGCCAGCCCTGATGCCATGTATGCGGACGCCAAGCTGAACGCGGCGGATATCGAGGCGAAGGTTTTGGACGTTCTGGGGGTCGCCAAGTTGGAAAACCGCCGCGCCTGACGCGGTCGCGCAACAGTATCAGACAAATACTCCGCCTGACTTGGCTGAAATCTGGACAGACATACGATCCAGACATAAGCGCCTCAGTTAAACAAACAAAGGCAGTAAAAAATGAAAAACCTTATCCTTGCAGGTGCTCTTACTCTGACCGCAACCTCGGCTTTTGCCGGTGCTCTGACTGATCCGATTGTTGAACCGACAGTCATCATCGAAGAAGCATCCGCCAGCTCCAGCCACGGTATCCTTGTCCCGATCATGCTGTTGATCGCCCTTGGCGTTGCAGTGGCCAGCGGCTCCTCGGTGCCTTCGGACGGCTAATCCTCGGCCGTCAACAGATCGCGCAGCCCGGCTCGATAGGTCGGGAAGCGCAACTGCACCCCCAGATCCCGCTTGATCCGGTCGTTGCGCACGCGCTTGCTCTCGGCATAAAAACTGCGCGCCATGGGTGACATGTCGGCGGTGGCGTATTTCTCATCCGGAGGCAGAGGCAGGCCCAGAAGGTCGGCGGCAAAGCTCAGAACATCTTCGGGCGGCGCGGCTTCATCATCACAGACGTTATAGATCGCGCCGGGGTCAGGTCGCGCAATCGACGCGGCAACTGTTTGGGCAATGTCATCCACGTGGATGCGTGAAAACACCTGGTTTTCCTTGATGATCCGGCGTGCCGTGCCCGCGCGCACCTTGGCAAAAGGCCCGCGCCCCGGACCATAGATCCCGGCCAGTCGAAAGATATGCAGCGGCAGGTCCAGGCCCTGCCAGGCCGCTTCGGCCGCAACCCTTTGATGGCCGCGCGTGGTGGCCGGGTTCAGCGGCGTGTCCTCGTCAACCCAACCGCCCTGATGGTCACCATAAACGCCGGTGGTCGACAGGTATCCGACCCAATCAAACGCCGTTGCTGCGATCTGATCCCGCAGGGCATTCAAAACTGGATCACCTTCGACGTTCGGCGCGATTGAGATCAACAGATGATCGGCCCAATCCAGATGCGGCGCCATGTCGGTGCCGGGCCACTGAATTGCATCATCGCCACCGCTACGCGTGGTGCCGCGCACCTCCCAACCATCCGCACGCAGAACATCCGCCAGCGCACGGGCCGAATAGCCAAAGCCAAAGATCAAAATCCGTTTCATATGTGGCACTATTTCAGCCCAAAGCGCGGACTTCCAGCGCTACTTGCCCTGCCAGACGGGATCACGCTTTTCAGCAAAGGCACGCACCCCTTCCATCTGATCCTCGTTGGCATACAGCACATCGACCGCGCGCTATTGGCGTTTGGTGATCCGGTTCATCGCATCCTGAAATTTCGCGTCCTCGACATCGCGCACGATGTCCTTGGTCGCCGCATAGACCAACGGCGGGCCGCTGGCCAATACCTGCGCCAGATCCCAGGCCCGGGTCATCAGATCCGCGCCAGGCACGATTTCATTCACCAGCCCCCAGCGGTGCGCCTCGTCCGCATCAAACCAGCAACCCGTCAACAACAGCTCCATCGCGATATGGTACGGAATGCGTCGGGCAGCTTGACGCTGGCTGCATCCGCCACGGTGCCCGAACGGATTTTCGGCAAGGCAAACGTCGCGTGATCTGCGGCCAGGATCATGTCGGCGGACAGGGCCAGCTCCAGCCCGCCACCACAGGCAACGCCATTCACGGCGGCAATCACCGGCTTGTTCAGGTCGCGCAATTCCTGCAACCCGCCAAAGCCGCCAACGCCATAGTCGCCATCAACGTCATCACCATCCGCCGCCGGTGATGATTGCCACACGCAAATCCGGGTCATTGCGGAAATCGGCAAACACCTTGCCCATGATACGGCTGGTGGCCAGATCAATGGCATTCGCCTTGGGCCGATCCAGGGTCATTTCCAAAATGCGGGTCTTGATGGGGTCAGTCATGCGAGGCCTCTCGGATCAACGCATCTGCGGCCACCGCGCGGGTGGGGGCGCAGATCAGCGGGTTCACTTCAACGTCTTCAACGCAGGTGGCATTGGCAAGCACATAGGCCTGGATTACGTCCACGGCCGCCAGGGTGGCCGGGATGTCGGCGGCATCGGCGCCCCGGTATCCAGTCAAAACTTGGTGCATTTTTAGACGGGTTAGAGCCTGCAATACGCTGTCACGGCTGGCTGGAATCAGCAGGGAAACACTGTCTTGCAGCAGCTCGGTCAAGGTGCCGCCCGCGGCCAGAGTCAAGACAAACCCATGTGCCGGGTCTTGGGTCACCCCGACCAACAGTTCAGCAACGCCACCGGTGATCATCTTTTCAACCAGAAACCTGTCGGTGGGCATTTTCGCTGCGGCGGCCAGCACTTCTGGGGGGCTTGTCAGCCCCAAGGCAACCGCGCCGGCCTCAGCTTTATGGGCAATGCCTTCGCCTTTCAGCCCCAGACGAAAGCCAAGGCCATTTGCAAATTCCCTGGATTAGAGCCTGATATTGCCGTTGGAACATCCAATCCCTGTGCCGCAAAGGCAGCCCTCGCAACCGCCTCGGACACCATCTGCGCCTCTCGCGTATCCCCCGGCAAACAAATGGGCATCTGCGCCAAAGCCCCTACCATCGCAGCGGCCTCGGCGGCCAAAATCGCCTCGTCCAACCCCAGGATTGGCACCACGCCCCCGGCCATCA
>DFBF01000017.1 GCA_002367285.1 Rhodobacteraceae bacterium UBA3087
CTGATGGATGCCATCGAATGCGGCATCGTGAAACTGCCGCGCGTGCCGGTGGCCGACAATATCCCCGGTGGCGACACGCCAAAGTTCCGCAATCTTTGGGAACACATCGGCAAGAAGCTCCCAAAGAAGGGGCGCGCCGCAGGCAAGGCGCTCGATCCGTTCAGCTTGCCTGTCGAGTTGTTGACCGCGCTGGAGGCTCTCTACGGTCACTACGAGAAAACCTTCCAGCTTTGGCAGGAAGAGGGGATCGGCGTCCCGCCAGTGTTCATCGTTGTCTGCAACAACACGGCGACATCACAACTGATCTACAAATACATCTCCGGTTTCGACCGGGTCAGCGATGATGGCACCGAAACCACGCTGGAAAACGGCCGCCTCCCTCTGTTCCGGAATTATGACGATTTCGGGAACCGGATGCCGCGCCCGAACACGATACTGATCGACTCTGCACAACTCGAATCCGGCGAGGCGCTGGACAAGGATTTCCGCGAAATGGCCGCCGTAGAAATCGACCAATTCAAGCGGGAAATGGTCGAGCGCACTGGAGACATCACTGCTGGCGATAAAGTCGACGAATCTACCCTTCTGCGTGAGGTGATGAACACCGTCGGCAAGAAGGGCAAGCTCGGCGAACAGATCCGCTGTGTTGTGTCCGTTTCGATGCTGACCGAAGGCTGGGATGCCAACACAGTCACTCATGTGCTGGGCGTGCGCGCGTTTGGCACACAGCTTCTGTGCGAACAGGTCGTTGGTCGCGCATTGCGTCGCCAGTCTTACGAGTTGAACGACGAAGGCCTCTTCAACGTCGAATATGCCGACGTCCTTGGCATTCCCTTCGACTTCGCCGCGAAACCTGTCGTGTCGCCTCCGGTCAAGCCGCGCGAAACCGTCCGCGTCCATGCCGTAAGGCCCGAGCGCGACGCGCTGGAAATCACCTTCCCCCGTGTCGAAGGCTACCGGGTCGAATTGCCCGATGAACGGCTGGAAGCGAATTTCGGTCCCGACCATGTGCTGGAACTGACGCCGCAACTTCTGGGCCCATCCAGCACCACCAATCAGGGCATCATCGGTGAAGGGATCGACCTGACACTTGAGCATCTGGAGGACATGCGTTCGTCCACCATTCTGTTCCACCTAGCGCGGCACCTGCTTTATACAAAATACCGCGACCCGGGCGAAGAACCCAAGCTGCACCTGTTTGGCCAGATCAAGCGCATCACCCGCCAATGGCTCGACGGTGGCTACCTGAAATGCACCGGCGGCACTTATCCGGCCCAACTGGTCTACAAGGAAATCGCCGACATGGCGGCCGAGCGGATCAAGGCCGCCATCACAGAAACCCTGCACGGTGAGCGTCCGGTCAAGGCGATCCTCGATGCCTACAACCCCACCGGAACCACCGCCTTCGTCAACTTCACCACCTCCAAAGAACTACGCTGGGAGACTCGCCCCGATAAATCCCACGTCAACTGGGTGGTCTGCGACAGCGAGTGGGAGGCCGAATTCGCGCGTGTCGCCGAAGCTCACCCCAAGGTGCTGTCCTACGTCAAGAACCAGGGGCTCGGGCTGGAGGTGCCTTACCTGACGGGCGCGACCCCGCACAAATATATTCCCGACTTCATCGTGCAGGTTGATGACGGCCACGTCACAGCGGAAGGCCAAACTGACCCGCTCAACCTGATCGTCGAGGTCAAGGGCTACCGTGGCGAGGATGCCAAGGACAAGGCCAACACCATGCGCAGCTATTGGGTGCCCGGCGTCAATAATCTCGAAAAATTTGGGCGCTGGGCCTTTGCCGAATTCACTGCGGTTTACGAGATGGAAGCGGAGTTCTCCAAGCTGATCGACAACTTCAACGTCGAGGAGATCTCGTAAAGTGACAGGCCAGCTAATTAAGCCAACCAATGAAAACTTTGACAAGCATGCAGAGCCAGTTCTGGCTAAATGGCTTGTTGAGGCTGCAATGAACCGAGCTGACCTTATCTACGGCGAAGCCATGCTGCGCCTCGAGAGGCAGGTGGGATTTTCAAGCATCGGCAGGGCAACGCGCCTAGGATACTGTGCAGGTCAAATCATGCATAATATCCATGCCAAGTTTCCCGATGCGCCCCTTTTGAACACGCTGCTGGTTTTGCAAAACGATCATATGCCGAGCACTGGCGCGGGTGGGTTCATGGCCACCCACTTCGGCAAACCGAAACTCGCGAGAGAAAAGTTTCGGGATGACAAACCGGATGTCTGGCGCAAATATTTCGAGGCTGCGGCCGAGGAAGTTTATGCATTTTCAGATTGGCCTGAGGTCTATCGGAAAGTCTATGGAAAGCCCTATAAGCCAGATGCCAGCGACATGTCAGCGTCGAATCCAACGGGTGGTACCGAGAAGGATGGCATTCCAAGGGGGCGCGGCGGGGAAGGACCCAACCACAAGGCCCTGCGCCTATGGGTGCAAGCTAACCCAACTGCTGTTTTCCCCAAACTGATGGTCACCCGCTCGGAAACTGAAGTCGACCTGCTTTCAGGCGACCGCGTAGACGTTGTCTACTATGCGGCAGAACGCACGATCGGCTTGGAGGTAAAGTCGAAGGACTCAAACGAGGCTGACATAACTCGCGGCATTTACCAATGCGTAAAGTATCGCGCAGTGATGCGCGCGATGGACCCTCGCGATGACGCTCATATCACGGCGATTTTAGTGACTGAGCAGAAACTGCCTGGCTATCTGAACGAATTGGCCAAACGGCTGGAAGTTCCGCACAAGCTGGTCTCGCTGAAGAAGGATACCTGACCCATGGTCAAGAAACCCATCGAGGTCGAAACCCTCACCCATGACGCCACGCGCAAGAACATCCCGACGGCGGAGTTCGAGAGCATCATGCGCGAGCAGGACAAGACGCCGATCCAGCTGGCTTATGAGCGGCGCAACAAGGATCTGGATCCGCAGTTGGTCTGGCGCGGCAAGGATATGGCGGATTGGTCTGATCTGATCGTGCAGGCCCCGCCGCTGTATATTCAGGAAAAGGTCCACCCCAAGGCGATCATCGACGATCTGAAGCGCCAGACGAAAGCACGGGCCGATGCCACCGCCGCTGAAAACGGTGGGGCCCCGCAGTTCGACATGTTCGCCGATTTCAACGGTCTGACCGATGCCGAGGCCGCGACCGAGTTCTACCAGCACGATCAGCACTGGTCGAACCGGATGATCTCGGGCGACAGCCTGTCGGTGATGGCGTCACTGGCAGAGCGTGAGGGGCTGCGTGGTCAGGTGCAGTGCATCTATTTTGACCCACCCTATGGCATCAAGTTCAACTCCAACTTCCAGTGGTCCACCACAAGCCGCGATGTGAAGGACGGTGCCAAGGGCCATGTGACGCGCGAACCCGAACAGGTCCGCGCCTTCCGCGACACCTGGAAGGATGGCATCCATTCCTACCTGACCTACCTGCGCGACCGGCTGACCGTGGCGCGGGATTTATTGCACGAGAGCGGTAGCATCTTCGTGCAGATCGGCGATGAGAACGTCCACCGCGTGCGGGCGCTGATGGATGAGGTGTTTGGTGACGAGAATTTCATTTCCGAGATTTTGGTAAAGAAAACAGGAGGCGTCGGTGCCGCCTATCTGGACAACGTCTTTGATATTATCGTTTGGTACGGCAAAAACCGCGATAGGACTAAATATCGCTCGCTTTATGAGACAAAGTCCGTAGGCGAAGGAGAAGGCACCGGCAAGCGGTACGACCAAGTGGAAGTTGCTCCATTTGACGTGCGGGGCCTAGAAAAAGGCGAAAAAGACAGCATTCCCAAGTTAATTGAGCTTGAGGCAAACGGTGGCCGCTTCTTCCAGCTGACCTCGCTCAACAGTGATAGTTCAAGCGCAGCTACAACTTTCGAGTGTCCGTTTGAAGGAGATAAGTTCTTCAGGAATAATTGGAAAACTAACTCAGCTGGGCTTGCTCGATTGGTAAGAGCAAATCGCGTTCGCAAAGGCGACAAAACCATTCGCTTCCGGCGCTATCTCATGGATTTTCCAGCTACTTCGATTGCCAATTTTTGGGATGATACAAAAGTTTCTGGAAAAATCTATGTCGTCCAAACAGCGGACAAAGTTGTCGGACGATGCATTTTAATGACGACTGATCCCGGCGATCTGGTGCTCGATCCTACCTGCGGCTCTGGCACTACCGCCTATGCGGCAGAGCAATGGGGGCGGCGCTGGATTACCATCGACACCTCTCGTGTCGCTGTTGCTCTTGCCCGCTCCCGACTGATGGGCGCACGCTATCCCTATTACCTGCTGGCCGACAGCGCCGAGGGACAGCAAAAAGAGGCTGACATCACCCGCATTCCACCTAAAACTGCTTCGACATACGGAAGTATACGTCAAGGCTTTGTCTATGACCGCGTACCGCACATCATGCTCCGTGACGTGACCACCAACGCCGAAATCGACGTGATCTGGGACAAGATGCAACCCGCCGTCGAAGAGGCCCGCGCCGCATTGAACGCAGCCCTGAAAGGACATACCGAATACTTCGCTGTCTCATCCGGCGGCCGCGCAGGCAAGATGCTCGATTTCACCGCCACTGGAGAGGTCACGCTCCCTTCTGGCGAACCCGCCCCGGCGAACGGTTTCATGGAATGGGAAGTTCCGCGCACGCCCGGCACGCCATGGCCAGCCAAACAGCAAAGCCTGCATACCACCGCAACCGCGATGGCCAAAACAAAGCCAGCCTTGGCCGAAAACGCCTTGGCAGACTTGAACAAGCTGCGCGGCAGCAGCTTTACCGTGGACACATTGCCCGCAAATCCGATCACCCCCTGGCCGTCTGGGGCCGAAGATGCACTAACCCAATTCTGGGAGGCGCGCATCGCCCGCCAGCAAGAGATTGATGCCTCGATCGCCGCCAAAGCGGATTTCGAGTATCTTTACGACAAACCCTATCCCGACAATTCAAAAACCCGGGTTGCCGGACCATTCACGGTAGAAAGCCTGTCGCCCCACCGCACCCTCGCCGTGGATTGGAACGACGAGCTGATCGACCTGCACGAGGCCGCCGAGGGCAAGCGTCAGGCGGAACGCGAAGGCACCGACGACTTCGCCCACATGATCCTGGAAAACCTGAAGGCCGCGGGCGTCCAGCAGGCC
>DFBF01000126.1 GCA_002367285.1 Rhodobacteraceae bacterium UBA3087
CTGGCGCGGCTGTACCCATCGGTGCGGGACTATGAACGCGTGGCCGAACAAGGGATTGAGGCCATGCGCGAGACGGGTCGATACGAGGACGAACGCATCATGCGCCGTCTGGACAGAGAGCTGTTCTGGTGCCGCGTGCGAGGCCAGAGCCTGACCCCCGAAGATCCGTTCAAACGCAGTATCTGGAGCTTTGTGGACCTCAGCGCGGAACGCCCGATGGTCGCGCTGACCCCACGCGAACGCGATGTGGCGATCATGACCTGCCAGGGCATGACATCAAAGGAAATCGGTCTGGCGTTGGATCTGTCCCATCGTACGGTCGAGGCCCACCGCGCCCGACTGTTGGAAAAGTTCGGGGCACGCAAACTGCCCGAACTCGTGGCAAAGTTTTCCAGTATGCCGCTGTAAGCATCGGTTGAATTTCAGGTGAAAACCCTGCAAATTGAACCTCCTTGAGGTGGAGGAACGGTATGGCCAACGCGCGCCCGCGAACGCGGATTCAGGAACGCAATCGAACAACGATTCTGGAGGCGGCGTTGGAAGTCTTCTCACGGTACGGATTTCGGGGGGCCACGCTGGATCAGATCGCCCAGGCGGCCGGGCTGTCGAAGCCAAACCTTCTGTATTACTTCCCGTCCAAAGAAGCGATCCATGCTGCATTGCTGTCCGGGTTGATGGAAAACTGGTTGGAGCCACTGGAGGCACTGAAGGCCGATGGGGAGCCGGTTGAGGAAATCATCGCCTATGTCCTGCGCAAGTTGGACATGGCGCGCGATTTGCCGCGCGAAAGCCGCCTGTTTGCCAACGAGATCGTGCAGGGCGCGCCGCGTATTCTGGACCAGATCCAGGGCCCTTTGAAATCCCTGGTGGATGACAAGGCCGCGGTGATCCAAGGCTGGGCGGATGCCGGGCAGTTGGCGCCGCTGGACCCCTATCACCTGATCTTTTCGATTTGGTCGACAACACAGCACTATGCCGATTTCGACGTGCAGGTACGCAGTATTCTGGTGCCCGTGGGCAATGCCCATTTTGGCGACGCCTCCACGTTCCTGCAACACCTTTTCCGCGCTGCCCTGACCCCGACCTAAGTTCCCCAGCTAGAGATGCGATTAACCACAAGTTCCGATTTTCCTTGGTGTTAACAAGGCGCTAACCCTGGGGGTATAGTGTACCTGATTGTGGGGGCTCTTGTTGGAACAGGAGCACGGGATATGGATATCTCGGGAATGACACCGGGTGGTGGGCAGGCAAGCCTTGCGGCCCAAGCCCCCATGCGGGCACCGCCAGAGGTCGCAGTGATCGACGAAAGTCGGTCCTCGGACAATGCGCGGACAGACACGAATACAGCGAAACGCAATGATGCAGCCGAAGTCGCGCGCGACCAGCGCGATGCGCGCCGGGACCCGGACGTCCACAAAGGACCGCCACCAACCTTCGAGGTCACCCCTCTGGAGGCGGAAAGCGATCTGCGGGCCACTTTGGCGCGGATGGAAGCGACCCGTAACCACGACCGGGACGCGGAAATGGTCAAGCCCCGCGACAGCGCGGGCCAGGACGGAATGACGGCGCAGGCTGCCCGAACCCGGTCCGAAGCGCCGCCTCCGCAAGAGGTAAAGGCCCAGGAACCAGCGGAACGGGTCGGGGTAAACCAGCTGGATCAGCCCTATGATCAGCCCGCGACAGCCGCTTTGACCTGACCTTTGGTCACCTGGAATGAAAAATTGCCGCAACTGGAGCTTTTCTCCCCTTTCCGCCCGGCCTATAAGGCATAAAGCTTTCACAGCCCGGCGAAGACATGGGCAGACATAGGTCGAGGACGGCATGACAAAGAAATCGCACGAAAACGATGTGGCTTTCATCCAGGCGCTGGCTGAATTGCTTCAGGAAAATGACCTGACCGAACTGGAGGTCATGCGCGACTATGGAGAGAATGACTCGCTGAATGTGCGGGTCAGCCGCGCCAAAGAGGTGGTGACCCAGGTGGCCGCAGCGCCTATGGCGGCTGTCCCCGTTGCCGCCGCTCCGGCCGCAGCTGCCCCGGCTGCGACCGCCAGCGAAGACCCCGCAGCGCACCCGGGCGTCGTGCCCTCACCGATGGTGGGCACTGCATATTTGCAGGCCGAACCTGGCACGCCCGCCTTCGTCAAGGTTGGCGACAAGGTCGAAGAGGGTCAGACCCTGTTGATCGTCGAGGCCATGAAGACCATGAACCAGATCCCCGCCCCCCATGGTGGCACGGTGAAACGCATTCTGGTCGAAGATGGCGCACCCGTCGAATTCGGCGCGCCCTTGATGATCATCGAATAAGGCCAGGCCCATGTTCGAGAAAATCCTGATTGCCAACCGTGGAGAGATCGCCCTGCGCGTCATCCGCGCGGCACGCGAAATGGGCATCAAGACGGTCGCGGTGCATTCCACCGCCGATGTCGATGCCATGCATGTGCGGATGGCCGACGAAAGCGTCTGCATCGGCCCGCCGTCAAGCACCGACAGCTATTTGTCCGTGCCCGCCATCATCGCCGCCTGTGAAATTACCGGCGCTCAGGCGGTTCACCCCGGCTATGGCTTCCTGTCCGAAAACGCCAATTTCGTGCAGGCGTTGGAGGATCACGAGATCACCTTCATCGGCCCGACCGCGGCCCACATTCGCATGATGGGCGACAAGATCACCGCCAAGGACACGATGAAAAAGCTGGGCGTTCCCTGCGTGCCGGGCTCGGACGGCGGCGTTCCCACATTGGAAGACGCCCGCAAGGTCGCCGACGAGATGGGTTTCCCCGTGATCATCAAGGCCACGGCCGGCGGTGGAGGCAAGGGCATGAAGCTGGCCGAAACCGCTGATGATCTGGAAATGGCCTTTAAAACGGCCCGGTCTGAGGGCAAGGTCAACTTCGGCAATGACGAAGTTTATATTGAGAAATATCTGGGCAAACCGCGCCATATCGAGGTGCAGGTGTTTGGCGATGGCAAAGGCACTGCGGTGCACCTGGGCGAACGCGACTGTTCGCTGCAACGCCGTCACCAGAAGGTATTCGAGGAAGCCCCCGGCCCCTGCATTACCCCTGAACTGCGCGCCCAGATTGGCAAGGTCTGTTCCGACGCGGTCGCGGGCATCGACTATATCGGCGCGGGCACGATTGAATTCCTGTACGAGGATGGCGAATTCTATTTCATCGAAATGAACACCCGCTTGCAGGTCGAGCATCCGGTGACCGAGGCCGTTTTCGGCGTCGATCTGGTGCGCGAACAGATCCGTGTCGCCGAAGGGTTGCCGATGTCCTTTACCCAGGACGACCTTGAGGTGAGCGGCCATTCGATCGAAATCCGGATCAACGCTGAAAAGCTGCCGAATTTTTCGCCCTGCCCCGGCAAGATCACCCAGTATCACGCCCCTGGCGGGTTGGGTGTGCGGATGGATTCGGCGCTGTATGATGGCTATTCGATCCCGCCCTATTACGATTCACTGATTGGCAAGCTGATCGTCACAGGGCGTGACCGGCCCGAGGCCTTGGCCCGGCTGAATCGCGCCTTGGGCGAGCTGATTGTCGATGGTGTGGATACCACCATTCCGCTGTTCAACGCTCTGTTGGAAGAACCGGACATCCACACGGGTGACTATGATATCCACTGGCTGGAACGCTGGTTGGATAAGAATATGGGGTAAGGGCCGTTGGCCCACCCCGACCCCGAATTGACCGCCGATCTGTTGTTGCGCGCCTATGCCATGGGGGTGTTTCCCATGGCCGAGGGCCGCGATGATCCGCATGTGTTCTGGGTCGACCCCGAAGCGCGCGGCGTACTGCCACTGGACGGGTTTCACCTGTCACGCAGTCTGCGTAAACGCATCCGCCAACAGCCCTTTTCCGTCACGCTGAACCGCGATTTCACCGGTGTGGTTCAGGGCTGTGCTGCGCGTGACGAAACCTGGATCAACGACACGATCTTTGACCTGTATGGACAACTGCACGCGGCTGGCTTTGCCCATTCATTTGAGTTGTGGGAGGGCGACGCGCTGGTTGGCGGTGTCTATGGCGTCAGCCTGGGGCGGGCGTTTTTCGGTGAGAGCATGTTCTCGCGGCGGCGGGATGCTTCGAAAATTGTGCTGGCCTACGCGGTAACCCACCTATCGGCCTGCGGCTTTACCCTGTTCGACACACAGTTCCTGACCGACCACCTGGCCAGTTTGGGCGGAGTAGAGGTGGCGCGCGAGGCGTATCATGAGATGCTGTCAAAGGCGTTAGAGGGGGTCGCGGACATTGCGGCCCGCCCCCTGCCCGACGCTCACTCGGTAGGGAGCGTCCGACCCTCTGTGTCTGCGTAATTTGCCCCAGCTTCCAAGCTGAAGGAGCATGACAACAATGACCATGTCCAGGGACGTTTTACACAGGCTGCTAAGCGGGGTTGAGAACGCG
>DFBF01000055.1:0-3641 GCA_002367285.1 Rhodobacteraceae bacterium UBA3087
CCAAGGCGAAAAGCGGTCAGCGCCTGTTGCATCCTTGCGCAACAGGTCGATCCCTTTCGTCCTGCCAGGCTTTGTCAGCATGCCAGCGCATCCCCCTTGCCCCTGCCGCTGGTTGCGCTAACTTGCACGGCTTCGCGAACAGGAGGCACAGTCATGCCCACGATCCTATCCATTCAGGACCTGACCAAGACCTATGAGGGCGGCTATGAGGCGCTCAGAGGGGTCAATCTGGACATCAATGAGGGCGAGATCCTTGCCCTTCTTGGCCCGAACGGGGCCGGAAAAACCACGCTGATTTCCATCATTTGTGGCATTTCCAACCCCTCGACGGGCACGATTTCCGTTGGCGGCCATGACAGCCTGACCGACTATCGCGCCGCACGCAGCCTGATCGGGCTGGTGCCGCAGGAGGTCGCGTTGGAGCCGTTCGAGACCGTCCTGAGCACGGTGCAGTTTTCGCGCGGGTTGTTTGGCAAGCCGCGTGACCCGGCCGCAATCGAGGCCATCCTGCGCCAGCTGTCCCTGTGGGACAAGAAAGATGCCCGTATCCGGACCCTGTCGGGCGGCATGAAGCGCCGTGTGCTGATCGCCAAAGCGCTGTCGCATGACCCGCGTATCCTGTTCCTGGACGAACCCACCGCCGGTGTGGATGTCGAGCTGCGCAAGGATATGTGGGAGATCGTCGAGACCCTGCGCCAGGCGGGTGTCACGATCATTCTGACCACCCATTATATCGAAGAAGCCGAGGCGATCGCCGACCGGATTGGCGTGATCAACAAGGGCGAAATCCTGTTGGTTGAAGACAAGGTCACCCTGATGCGTCGCATGGGGCAGAAACGGTTGGACATTGACCTGTCCACGCCCGTCGATGCTGTGCCGGACGCGCTGTCGCGCTATCCATTGGAGGTGAATGAGAGCGGCGGGCTGACCTATCATTATGACACCAATGCGGATCGCACGGGCATCACTCAATTGCTGGCCGATCTGTCCGCCGCCGGGTTGCACATGAGCGACCTGCACACCTCGCAAAGCTCATTGGAAGACATCTTTGTCGACCTTGTCGCCGATACCCCCGCCGATACATCCAAGGAGGACGCGGCATGAATTGGCACGCCATAACCGCCATCTATCGCTTTGAAATGGCCCGTACTTTCCGAACTCTGGCGCAGAGCATCGTTTCGCCCGTCCTGTCCACATCGCTGTATTTCATCGTCTTTGGCGCCGCTATCGGGTCGCGGATTGATCAGGTTGACGGGGTCAGCTATGGCGCCTTCATCGTGCCTGGCCTGATCATGCTGACGGTCATCACTCAAAGCATCACCAATGCGTCGTTCGGCATCTATTTCCCGAAATTCATCGGTTCAGTCTATGAACTGCTGTCGGCCCCGGTGAATTTCCTTGAAATCGTCATCGGCTATGTCGGCGCAGCGGCGACCAAGGCGTTCATGATCGGGCTGATCATCCTGGCGACGTCGTTCTTCTTTGTCGATATCTCGATCCTGCATCCGGTCTGGATGATGGCGTTTTTGGTGCTGACCTGTGTCAGTTTCGCGCTGATGGGCTTCATCATCGGCATCTGGGCGGGGAACTTTGAACAGCTGCAACTGGTGCCTCTGTTGGTCATCACGCCGCTGGTGTTTCTGGGGGGCAGCTTTTACTCGATCTCGATGCTGCCGCCGTTCTGGCAGAACGTGACGCTGTTCAACCCGGTGGTCTATCTGGTCTCGGGGTTCCGCTGGAGCTTTTTTGGCACCGCGGACGTTGCTGTGGGCTGGTCGCTGCTGGCGATTGGCGGCTTTACGATCGCCTGTCTGGCGGCCATCGCGTGGATTTTCCGCACCGGGTACAAGATCCGAAGCTGAACTTTGCGTCACAAGCGGTAACTCATTGCCCCCGTGCCCTTGTTCCCGGCGCGGGGGCGTTCTATCTCTGAGCGCATGAAACGCTGGATCCCATTCTTGAAATCTGCGCCCACGGTGGCCGTTATCCGCCTGTCGGGTACGATCGCCACCGGGGCACGTGGGCAATTGAACGACGCGGGGCTTGCGCCGTTGATCGAACGGGCCTTTCGCAAAGGCAAACCTGCGGCGGTTGCCCTGGTCATCAATTCCCCCGGCGGCAGCCCTGTGCAATCCAGCCTGATCGCGGCCCGCATTCGCCGTCTGGCCGCGGAAAAGGACGTACCTGTTGTGGCCTTTGTCGAAGACGTCGCGGCCTCGGGCGGATACTGGCTGGCCTGCGCTGCGGATGAGATCATTGCGGACGAAAACTCGATTATCGGGTCCATTGGCGTGATTTCCGCAAGCTTTGGCTTCACCGGTGCGATGGAGAAGTTGGGCGTTGAACGGCGCGTGCATACAGCGGGCAAGTCGAAGTCGATGATGGACCCGTTCCAGCCGGAAAAACCCGCCGATGTGAAACGCCTGAAGGCGCTTCAGGAAGAGATCCACAAGAATTTCACCCGTCATGTATCCGAGCGTCGTGCGGGCAAGCTGCCTGAGGGCGAAGACCTGTTCACCGGCGACATCTGGGTCGGGCAGAGCGCTGTCGACACGGGGCTGGCCGATGGTGTCGGCCATCTGGTGCCGGTGATGAAGGCGCGTTTTGGCGACAAGGTGCGGTTCCGCATTTACGACCAGAAACGCGGGCTGATGTCACGTTTTGGCGTGACGCTGGCACAGGATGCCATGACCGCCCTAGAGGACCGCGCACAGTTCGCGCGGTTTGGGCTGTGACATGATTTTCAAGGTCATCGCTCTGTTCCTGGTCTTCATGTCCGTGCTGGCGATGTTCGGGCGCTTGCGCTATCCGGGCAAGGATCGTATCGACGCAATGAAATGTCCCCGCTGCGGTAAATTTCGGATCGGGAAATCCCCCTGCGACTGCTCACGGAAGGGCTGAGATTTGGATTTGATCTATGCGGGCCTGGGCTTGGTGATCCTTCTGCTTTCGGGCGATTCTCTGGTGCGGGGCGCGGTGAACCTGTCGCTGCGTCTGGGTGTTCCGGCCTTGATCGTCTCGCTGACCATCGTTGCGTTTGGCACCTCGGCGCCTGAGCTGTTGATCGCCGTGCAGGCCATTCATGACCATGTTCCGGGTCTGGCCATGGGCAATGTTGTCGGGTCCAACACGGCCAATATCCTGTTGGTTCTGGGGGCGCCGGCCCTGTTGGCAGGTCTGTCGACCGGCGATTGTGATACGCGCAAATCCTATCTGCAAATGCTGGCGGCAACGGTGTTGTTCGTCGTGCTGGCTCTGGGGGGCATCATCACTTGGGTGCAGGGGCTGGCGCTGTTGGCCGCATTGGGCCTGGTGCTGAGTTCCGCGTTTCGTCAGGCCATTCACCACCGGCGCGCCGTGGCCGCCGGGTTGGAGGATGAGACCGAAGAAGACGAGGATGTCGAAGGCGCCGACCCTGACATGCCTTGGTGGAAAGTCGGCCTGTTCCTGGCGCTGGGCCTGATCGGCTTGCCTTTGGGCGCGGACCTGTTGGTCGATGCGTCGACCAATATCGCGCGTCAATATGGCGTGTCGGAAACCGTGATCGGCCTGACCCTGGTCGCGCTGGGCACGTCGCTGCCGGAACTGGCAACCACGGTCATGGCCGCCCTGCGCAACCAGGCCGAGGTGGCGATGGGCAA
>DFBF01000055.1:3728-4470 GCA_002367285.1 Rhodobacteraceae bacterium UBA3087
GACCTGTGGGTGATGCTGGCGGCGTCGCTTTTGCTGGCGCCGTTCGTGTTCCTGAAATGGCATATGGGCCGGGGCTGGGGCATCGTTCTGTCGGTCCTGTACGTCGTCTATATCCTGGCAGTTCTGGCGGGCTGAACTCGGCTATATGGCGCTGATCTGGTTGACGCTCCATTCATCAAATCGGGGGACCCTACGGCAACTTGTGCACTGCGGTGCTGCGGCATGAATTGAACAAGCGTTTTTTGCAATGTTTTCATGCCTTTACAAAAACTTAATAATTCTTTCGTTTGAAATCAAAGCCTTGCATAAGCGCCTAAAAAACAGGCAAACAAATGAACCCCGCTGAAAACAACGGAAAAACAGTGCTGGGCAAAACATATCCTCGCAGTTATCCACAGAAGTTGTGGGCATGTTTTCTCTTGAAACCATTTGGGCAAAGAGGCAGCGCCACAGAGAATCGGAGTTGAAGCCAATTGAGTGAGCACACCGATAACGCGGGCGGCGAAAAGCCCACCCCTCTGGTTCCGACCGGGCACGAGGTGATTGCGGGCTATCTGCGCATGCTGGACGGGTCGCCCGGGGTCTATCGCATGTTGGATGCGCAGGGGCGTGTGCTGTATGTCGGCAAGGCGCGGTCCTTGAAGAAACGGGTGGCGAATTACGCCAAACCCACGGGCCACACCGCCCGTATTGCGCGGATGATCAGCCAGACCGCATCAATGATGTTCCTGACCACGCGCAC
>DFBF01000050.1 GCA_002367285.1 Rhodobacteraceae bacterium UBA3087
GTCACTTTTGCATGCCGGTTTACAGTTGGAGCTGATGGTGCAGGTTTTGTCATTGCAGGACGAGACTGGGTCGCAACCCTTTGCGATTTTTTAGGGTCACCAAGCGAAAACGCCTGTCATGTCAGCCAATGGCGCAACCATCGGATTGGCGGAGTGTCACAAAACTGGAACACATCTGCAACGAGAGTGTCACATGCCGCGCCTAGGTGTCCGGCGAGCAATCACACTGACACTCGAGGGAGTCACCCAATGAAATTCACCCCCCTGATCGCCGCGCTTGTCGCTTCGACCTGCCTGTCCTCGGTCGCATTGGCCGACAGCCTGACCCGCGTGGCCACCGTGCCCGTTGGTGGCGAAATTACCGGCATGTTCCTGCAAGATGATGACCTGTTCTTCAACGTGCAACACCCGTCCTCGGACCTGACCACGCCCTTTTCCAAGGCGACAGTGGGCGTCATCGCCAACGCGGACTTTTCAGGCGGTGAGTTGGCCGCACCGACGTCGGACGCAGACAAATCCGTCGTGATGTCGTCCTTGGGCGCGTACCAGATCCTGATCCAGGAAGGCGCCTTTGGCAAGATCGGCCACATCACCGGCGCCGGTGGTGAAATCAAGGTGTCGAACGACCCCGACTTCAATGCCTTCGTGCGCACCGGTGCCAATGCCGGTTACCTTTTCACCAACTGGGAAGACCGCCCCGGCGGCATGTCGCGCGTGATGATGAGCCGCGCAGATGATGGCGCCTGGACCGCAGATGAAGCCGACGCAAAGATGCTCGATTTCTCGCGCGTTGGCGGCACCTGGGTGAACTGTTTTGGCACGCTCAGCCCCTGGAACACACCCCTGACGTCCGAAGAGCTGTATTTTGACGACACCGCCGAGTGGAACAACCCCGACTACAAGAATATCTCGGGTGTCGAGGCATTGGCCAACTATCTGGGTCAGTACCCGAACCCCTATCGCTATGGCTATATCGTTGAAATCACCGATCCCGCCGCATCGGCCACCCCGGTGAAACAGACCGCCATGGGTCGCTTCAGCCACGAAAACGCGGTTGTCATGCCCGACCAGCGCACAGCCTATCTGTCCGATGATGGCACCGATGTTGTATTCTACAAGTTCATCGCCGATACCGCTGGCGACATGAGCTCGGGCACGCTGTTTGCCGCCAAGATCAAACAGCAAGGCGATGCGGGGGCGGATGCTGCGACCACCGGGTTCCAGATTTCCTGGATTGAACTGGCCCACGGCACCAGCGAAGAAATCGAAACCTGGGTCAGCGCCTATGACGGGATCAGTCAGGATGATTTCACCGCCGACGGCAACAGTTATGTCACTGACCAAGACGTTGCGGCCTGGGCCCGTGGCGAAGCTGCCGACAACCGCGTGGCCTTTCTGGAAAGCCGCCGCGCCGCAGTGGCCAAGGGAGCGACCGCAGAATTCCGCAAGATGGAAGGTGTGAACATCAACCACGATGGCGCGGCTGATGGTTCGGTTCCGTTCATGTATATGGCCATGTCTTCGGTCGAAAAGGGCATGTCGGACGACGCGGGTGACATTCAGGTCAGCACGATCAAATGCGGCGTTGTTTATGAGATGCGCCTGGACGCCAATTACAACGTGTCGATGATGACCCCGATCGTTGCCGGTGGCGCCTATGACGAAGCCAACGAAGCCAACGCCTGTGACATCAACGGCGTGTCGAACCCGGATAACCTGTTGGTTCTGGATAATGGTGATGTGCTGATCGGCGAAGACACCAGCAAGCACGAAAACAACGCCATGTGGCTGTGGTCGCGTGGCTGATCTGCCCTGACTGAAACCTTGCGCGGGGCGGCCAGAAGGTCGCCCTGTTGCGTTGAAAGGAAACCCTGATGCGCCTGTTTGCAGCCCTTCCTGTCCTGATCCTGGCCCAATCCGCTGCCGCGGGATCGACCGTCGAAACCATGTCTCAGGCCGACATGATGCTGGCTCGCCCGTCGTCTCTGGCGTTGGCCGAGGCCGGGCGGCGGTACAACTCCGAAGCGCCGGTGCCGCCGATGTGCTATACGGCGATCGAGGGAAAGCATAACCCCTGTTACGTCTGCCACCAGTCCAGCGAAGATCGCGACCGCCCGAATTATATGGGCGATGGATCTTTGCAGGAGGCCTATGCCTTCTCTGACGCCGGTCTGGTCAACCACTGGACCAACTTGTTCGTCGACCGGTCAGCCCAGGTGGCGGCGATTGGGGATGACGACATCCTGACCTATATCAATCAGGACAATTATGCCGATCTGCCTGCCCATCTGGCCGCGCAGGATTGGGCTGGATGGATGCCCGATCTGCAAGGCTATGGCGAAGGCGCGGCGGCCTTTGATGACGTCGGCCATGCGCTGGATGGCTCAGGCTGGGTGGCGTTTGTCTACAAGCCGCAGCCATCGACCTTTTGGCCGACCAACGGATCGACGGACGATGTGTTGATCCGCCTACCGCAAGCATTCCGTACGGATGCGGATGGTCTGCCCTCGCGCGATATCTATACCGCCAACCTGGCGCTGCTGGAGCTGGCGTTTCAGGACCTGGAGGCCATCAGCCTGCCGCCGGTGGATGAGGTCGAAATTGGTGCCGATATCGACGGGGACGGCGTGTTGGGCATCGCCCACCATATTCAGCGGCGCGACACGTTCCTGGGTGGCGCGATGCACGATCCCGTCACGCGCATGTTGTACCCTGAGGGCACAGAATTTCTGCACTCGGTCCGTTATGTCGGGGTCAGCCCTGAGGGGGAGATTGCCACGCCGCACCGCATGAAAGAACTGCGGTACATGGTGAAATCCCGCTTTTACACACCCAGCGCACTGGCGTCGCTTTATGGCAATGAGAACCAGGAGAAGATCGACGAAAACCTGCCGCGTTATATTGATCTGGGCGACCGTGGCATGGACACCGGGTTTGGCTGGACCTTGCTGGGCTTCATCGAAGCCGCCGACGGCAGCCTGCGACCCCAGACCAACGAGGAACAGTTTTTCTGCCGTGGCTGTCACAGCACGGTCGGCGCCACGCTGGACCAAACCTGGGCCTTTCCGCGCAAGCTGCCGGGCGTGCAGGGCTGGGGTTATATTGATCTGAAACTGATGACGGACGTGCCGAACAAAGGTCAGGCAATGGGCGAAATCGCCACCTATCTGGAGCGCGCGGGCGGGGCGGATGAGTTTCGCTCAAATACCGAAATGCGCGCGCTGTGGTTTCATGCTGATGGCCGGGTGAACCATGACGCGATGGCGGGCAAGACGGTGCACGAACTGATCACGCCCAGCATTGATCGGGCGCTGGCCCTGAACAAGGCCTATCGTGTCATCGTGATGGAACAGAGCTTTGTTTATGGGCGTGACGCAACGATCACGCCACCTGTGAATGTGCATGCCGAAATCGACAGCATGACCGCCCCGACCTTGCCGCCAGAGTACCGCTATGCCCACGATATTCGGCTGGAGTGGCCCGACGCGGCGCAGCGCTGATCCGGGCATCATTGCCGCAACATGCGTCTGAATACGGACGGCAGCGCAGTATCGCACTGCCGCCCGCTTTCGTTTAGAAAAACCCGAGCTTATTGGGGCTATAGCTCATCAGGATATTCTTGGTCTGCTGGTAGTGGCCCAGCATCATCTTGTGGTTTTCACGCCCGATACCAGACTGTTTATAGCCCCCAAACGCGGCATGTGCCGGGTAGGCGTGATAGTTGTTGACCCAAACACGCCCCGCCTCAATCGCACGGCCGAACCGGTAACAGGTGTTGGCGTCGCGTGACCACACACCGGCGCCCAGGCCGTACATGGTGTCGTTGGCGATCTCCAGCGCTTCGGCTTCGTCCTTGAAGGTGGTCACGGACACGACCGGGCCAAAGATCTCCTCCTGAAAGACGCGCATCTTGTTGTGGCCCTTCAGGATCGTCGGTTGGATGTAATTGCCACCCGCCAGTTCGCCATTGAACCGGGCTGCGTCGCCGCCGACCAGAACCTCGGCGCCTTCTTCGCGCCCGATGGACAGATAGGACAGGATCTTCTCTTGCTGTTCCTTGCTGGCCTGCGCGCCGACCATGGTTTCGGGGTCGCGCGGATCCCCATGTTTGATCGCCTGAACACGTGCGATACAGCGGGCGATGAAGTCGTCATAGATGTCTTCGTGAACCAGCGCGCGCGACGGGCAGGTGCAGACCTCGCCCTGGTTGAAGGCAAACAGAACGAAGCCTTCAACGGCTTTGTCCAGGAACGCGTCGTCCTCGGCCATCACGTCCTTGAAGAAGATGTTGGGAGATTTGCCGCCCAGCTCCAATGTGACGGGGATCAGATTGACCGTGGCGGCCTCCATGATCTTGCGGCCCGTGGCGGTCGAGCCGGTGAAGGCGATCTTGGCAATACGCGGTGACTTTGCCAGGGGTCCGCCGACCTCGGCGCCATAGCCATTGATGATGTTCAGAACACCTGCGGGCAGGAATTCGTTCATGATCTCTGCCAGGATCATGATCGCGGCGGGGGTCTGTTCGGCGGGCTTCAGCACGATACAGTTGCCAGCGGCCAGCGCGGGCGCCAGTTTCCAGGCGGCCATCAGGATGGAGAAGTTCCACGGGATGATCTGGCCGACAACACCCAGCGGTTCATGAAAGTGATAGGCAACCGTGTCGGCGTCGATTTCCGACATATTGCCTTCCTGGCTGCGCAGCACACCGGCGAAATACCGAAAGTGGTCGGCGGACAGCGGAATATCGGCGGCCATGGTTTCGCGGATCGGCTTGCCATTGTCCCAGGTTTCCGCCTGTGCCAGACGCTCCAGGTTGGCGTCGATGGCGTCGGCGATCTTCAGGATCAGGTTCGACCGTTCGGTGGCTGAAGTCGTGCCCCAGGCGTCTTTTGCGGCGTGGGCGGCGTCCAGCGCCAATTCGACGTCATCTGCATCAGATCGTGCGCATTCGCAGATCTTTTCGCCGGTGATCGGCGTCACATTGTCGAAATAGCGGCCATTGACGGGGGGGACAAAAGCCCCACCGATGAAATTGTCATAGCGGGCTTTGAAAGGTGACACATAGGTGCCGGCCTCGGTGTTGGTCATGTCGTTCATGACGTCTCCTCCTTGGTTCACCGGGTCCTCCACCCGGATTGCGAAGGAGACTGACCAAAGGGCAGGCGGCTGTCAGCCAGGGTGCGGCGGCGCGCACGCAAAACTGTCTCAGGAGTGAGACAGGTCGCCTCAGCTATCGCCCAGATCCAGCCGTTTCATGCGGCGATACAGGGTTGCGCGCCCGATCCCAAGGGCCCGCGCGGCCTGGCTGACGTTGCCATCGGCGCGGCTGAGCGCACGAATCACAGCAGCGCGTTCGGCTTTTTCAAACCCGGTCGGGCCATCTTCACGCCCCAACAGATCGCTGGCAGGGCGGGGTGCCAGCTTGCCCGCCGGGGGCAGACCAAAGACGCGCCGGGCCTCGCGGGTCGCGCCGACGGCCAGGTCATGATTATCAATCGCCAACAAGGTCGCGGCCTCGGCGTCATCGCTTTCGGCGACTACGATACGCGCATTGGCGTAAGCGGCGCGAAAATGCGCTTCTTCGATGGCGCGAGCGGTCTGGGCGACCTGCGCGCCGATCAGGCGGTTGAAGCCTTCGGTCTGGTCGACCCGGGCGGATGATACGTCCAGTGCGGCCATGATCTGTCCGTCACAGCCATAAATCGGCGCGTCGATACAGCTCATTGCCGTGTTGCGCGCAAAGAAGTGTTCGTTGCGGTGAATGATGATCCGGCGATGTTCGACCAGACAGGTGCCGATCCCGTTGGTGCCCTCGCGGGCCTCGCTCCAGTCCGCACCGATGAACAGGCCCCATTCGTTAAAGACGGGCGCGTCGGCCTCGCTGAACCGCTGGTCCAGCACGACGCCATCATCATCGGTCAACAGAACCGCGCAGCCTGATTGGCCGAGCAATCCGAACAGCCGGTCCAGCCGTGGGGCGGCGACGGTCATGAACTTCTCAAACGCCTCAAGACGGTCGCGCAGGTGGCTGCCTTCGACCCGGTCAGGCCCACGGCGCTGGGCCGGATCCAGCCCGTGTTTCTGGACGGACCGCCGCCAACTGGCCGCCAGTCGCGACCGCGCTGCTGCGGATGACGACTGCGCGGTTTCCAGAACTTTTTCGACATGCGCTGTGGTGCGTGGCATCGTGTTTCCCGCGTGGCTGAGGTCTTCTGTTACGGTTTTTCGCGATTCTGCACAAGTTTTGTGGCCCTTGGCTCAGACACCTCCCAGTCCTTGCGTAGGCTTGCCAAGGCAATCAGGCGTGCGTCCCGCTCGGCCTCCAGCTCAGGCAGGCTGCGCCCGGCGGCCATTTGTTCGATGCCTTTGACCAGCTTTTCGCAGACCTTGGGGCTTAAGTCGGGCGTGCCCAGACTGTCCCAGCGCGCGGCCTGGCTGGGGCCCAGGTGG
>DFBF01000117.1 GCA_002367285.1 Rhodobacteraceae bacterium UBA3087
AATATGTCGAAACGCCCACAACATGTAAGTGTTTCGCGCGTTTCGAGTTCACATTGCGACCCAGCGTAAACTCGAAACGCTTTATGACATGAAGCCGCCGTTCCTTAGGAGCGGCGGTTTTTCGTTGTGCAAGCGGTCCAGTTGTTCAGGTGATCCAGCGGAGTGCACGCAGGCACACACGCTTGTTTTATCCGTTACGCGGCCAGCGTTGCCAGTGTGATCAGCGCGGCGATTTCCGTCAGCTGTTGCGTCGCCCCCAGAATATCGCCAGTCTGCCCGCCGATTTTGGTCTTGGCAATCATTGCCAGACCAATCGCGGCAAGCGTGGTCCACAGCGCAAGCGGGATCACGGCCCAGCCGGTGGTGAACAGCACCAGAGCCCCGCCAAGTCCAAGGGCCAAAAAGGTGGTGCGCTGGTCCGGGCGCCCCACCGATTGCGCCAGCCCCGCCCCGCGGGCATTGGGCAGGGCCGCCATCATGGCGCACATCATGGCGCGGCTGAGCCCCCCAGCGGCGATCAACGCAAGCAACGGGTGGCCGGACGTGAAAACCACCGACAGGGCGGCCCACCGCAGGATCAAAGACAGGACCAGTGCGATCGTGCCATAGGCGCCGATATGGCTGTCTTTCATGATCTCCAGCCGCCGCACGCGGTCAAACCCGCCCCACAGCCCATCGGCAGTGTCGGCCAGCCCGTCCTCGTGCATGGCGCCGGTGATGACGACCTGCGTTGCCAGGGCAAGGGCTGCGGCAATTGGGGCAGGGGTGCCAAACGCTGCCGCAACCACGCCGACCAGGGCCGCAAGGCCACCGACCAACGCGCCCGCCAGCGGCCAGGCCCAGGCCGCCTGTGCGCCGCGCGTCTGGGCGTGGTCGAAATCGACGGGCACCGGCAGGCGGGTCAAAAGACCAAGGGCGGCGGCGATGTCGCGATTAGGCATGGAAGCTTCCGTTCGGGGTTGTTGTGGCTTGGGGCTCATCGGTAAACAGGCTGGGAACGGGAATCAATCGGAGACAGCCATGAGTGCCGCGCCTTTCACCACCCTTACCGAATTTCGCGACGTTTTGGTGGCGGCCACTGGGCCGGATACTGCCGCCCAAGCTGCCGCCGAAGCTCGCAATGGTCAGCTGACCAAACCGCCCGGAGCCCTTGGGCGTCTTGAAGATCTGGCGATCTGGTATGCCGGATGGCGCGGCGATGGGCGCCCGTCGCTGGACCGCCCACAGGTGATTGTTTTTGCAGGAAATCACGGCGTGACAGCGCGCGGCGTGTCGGCCTTTCCGGCGGAAGTGACCGAACAGATGGTGCTGAATTTCCAACACGGTGGCGCGGCGGTCAATCAGCTGTCCAAAGCGTTTGGCGCCTCGATGGATGTGCATGCGCTGTCGCTGGACACCCCGACGGCAGACTTCAGCATCGGCCCGGCGATGACTGAGACCGAGGTCGTTTCCGCCCTGCGCACCGGCTGGGAGGCCGTCGATGGCGCGGCGGATCTGTTGGTTGTCGGCGAAATGGGCATCGGCAACACGACCGCCGCCGCCGCCATTGCGCACGCCTTGTTCGGGGGCACGGCTGGCGACTGGACCGGGCGCGGCACGGGGGTCGATGATGCCGGGCTGGATCTGAAAACCCGAGTTGTGGCCGAAGGACTGGCGGCCAACCCGGGCGCCATCGGCAACGGGCTGGAGGCCCTGCGGTGTCTGGGCGGGCGCGAGATCGCGGCGATGGCCGGAGCCATGGCGCGCGCCCGCGTTGACGGTATCCCGGTGATCTTGGACGGGTACATCTGCAACTCTGCTGCCGCCTGTCTGAACGCCGCCGTTCCCGGTGCGTTGGATCACGCCGTGGCCGGGCATGTGTCCGCCGAAGCCGCCCATGGCGCGGTTCTGAAACAGTTGGGGAAAGAGCCGCTTTTGGCCCTGGGCATGCGCCTGGGCGAAGGATCAGGCGCGGCACTGGCCATCGGTGTTCTGAAAGGCGCGATCGCCTGTCATTCCGGCATGGCCACCTTTGTCGAAGCGGGTGTGAGCGACGAGTAAACGCTCAGTCGCGCGACGCCTGGTGCAATCTCTGGCGCCAGGCTTCGATGCGGCGCTCAAACAGCACAAATGGGCACATCCCATAAACGCCGTGCCCAAAACCAGAATGCCCGGCGGGCACAAGCGACGAGGCGATGGCCCAGGTAAAAACCAGGCCAAGCCCCAGACCGGGCCTGATCAGGGCGAACGCAAAAATGGCGTAGAACAGCAGGTCGTGTTTCAGGGTCCAATGCACCACGGGCACGGCTGGGTTTCCGATGGCAATAACAAGAGCGAGCTGAGCAGCGTGCCGATGTCCGGGGCCTTGTCAAACTGCGTCCAATTGACCCCGATAAAGGTGACCGCCGTCAGCCCAGCCATAGAATAGATACGCAAAAGCCTGTGGGTCACAAGGCTGCCAAGCGCAGGGGCCGGTGCAAGAATACCGGCAGAGAAATGACAACGCCGGAAATGACAAAGAACAGGCGATGCCTGTTTTCAAGCTGTTTGTCTGGCCACCGATTCAGGCAAGCCCTTGCAATGTCTCAGAGGTCAACGCGCCGCCAGCGTGAAAGGCGACGATGGCCAGCGCCGCAAACCCTCGCATGGCGTGTGCGCCGTCGAGAAATGGCTTTTGGCGCTGTGTCCTTTGCGACGATCTCGGGCCCATCAGGCCGCTCGGTGCGCTATCCCCCGGACTTGTCTTCATGGTCCGGGTCTTCGGTGAACAGCTGGGTCAAAAGGGCGGTTTCCATGTCCTTTTCCAGCTCCATCGCGCGCTGGACATAGCCTTCGTTTTTATCAACCGGCGTGTTGGGGTCCCACAGATGGGCCAGCTCGCGGATCGTATAGCGATCGTGTTTGAAGAACATGCGTTCGGCCTCACTGGCTTCAAAATCTGAAAGTCCAATGTTTTCAAGCACGTATCTCCCGGCCCGTAGGGAGCTGTCGAACATCTCGCGCACAATGTCATTGGCCCCGGCTTTGTACAGCTCATAGACATGCGCCCGGTCGCGCGCCCGCACGACGATGTGCAGATCGGGGCGTAGATGGCGTGCATGGCTGACAATGCGCGTGGCCGCCTTGGTGTCGTTCACGGTCACCACAAGCACCCGCGCCGTGGCCAATCCGGCGGCATTCAGCAGATCGGGCCGGGTCGGATCACCGTAAAAGCTTTTCACGCCATAACCACGCATCAGGCGGATGGTTTCCAGGTCATTGTCCAGGATGGTCGTGTTGAAACCGGCCGAGCGGACCAGACGGTTCACGACCTGGCCAAAGCGGCCGATGCCAACAATGATGACGCGATGGGTTTCGTCGATCTTGTCGTGTTTCATATGGGCGCGGTGTTCGACCAGGTATTTCGACAAGATGGTGTAGAAGATGAAAAACAGTGGTGTCAGCAGCATCGACAGCGTGATGACCAACAGGATTTCATTGGCCAGAACGGCGGGAATGACCCCCTGTTGCAGGCTGAAACTAACCAGCACAAACCCAAATTCACCGGCCTGGGCAAGGCCCAGAGTGAACAGCCATTGATCGCGCCCCCGCAGGCCGAAAATGCGCCCCAACAGGAACAGGACGGCCCCCTTCAGCGCCATCAGGGACAGCGCCAAGGCCAGCAATTGGCCGGGGTTTTCCAGGAAGCCAGCCACATTGATTCCCGCGCCGACAGTGATGAAGAACAGGCCCAGAAGCAGACCTTTGAAGGGTTGAATGTCGCTTTCCAGCTCGTGACGGAACTCGGAGTTGGCCAGAACGACGCCGGCCAGAAAGGTGCCAAGCGCCGGGGACAGGCCGACCATGTTCATCAGAACGGCGATACCCACGACGATCAACAAGGCAAACGCCGTGTGCATTTCGCGCAGCCGGGCCGCGTCGATGAAGAAGAACAGCGGGCGCACCAGATACCGACCCGCAAGGATCACCGTGGCCACAGCGCCCAGCGTGACCAGCGTCACCCCCCATCCGGGCAGGCCTTCAACCAGGGACACAGCCGCATGCGTGTCATCGTGATGCAATGCCGTGCCCGTGGCCAACAATGGCAGGAAGGCCAGCATCGGAATGACGGCGATATCTTGTGACAGCAGGACTGAAAAGCTTGAGCGTCCACCGGCGGTCTGCATCAACCCTTTTTCTGTGAGGGTTTGCAAAACAATGGCGGTCGAGCTGAGCGACAGCATCATGCCGATGGCCAGAGCCACGCTGAAAGGTTGGCCCACCGCCAGCACGGCACCCGTAACAAGGCCCATGGTCAAGGTGATTTGCAAACCGCCCAAGCCGAGAAGGCGGTGGCGCATGTCCCAAAGGGCGCGTGGTTCCAGTTCGAGCCCGATCAGAAACAGCATCAGGACGACGCCGAATTCGGCAAAATGTTGCAGGTCCTGTGTTTCAGAGCCGACAAGGCCAAGCACCGGCCCGATCATCAGACCCGCCAGCAAATAGCCCAGCACCGAGCCCAGTCCAAGGCGCGACGCGATGGGCACCGCGATGACGGCTGCCCCCAAATAGATCGTGGCCTGAAACAGAAAGCTTTCCATGGGATCGATATTGCAGCGCGGCACCGTTTTGGCAACATGGTTCCAGCCACGCCGGGCGGCGTACGGGGCCTGGGCAGCAGGCAAGCCGGATCAGCCCGCTTGACCCTACCGCTGGGGCAGGGCCGCCACGGTGGCCTAGGGGGCGGGCGACAAGATCGCGTTGCCCAGTTGCGCGATCCGCTCCAGCTGGGCCGTGATTCTTTCCTGAAACGCCCCCAGCTGGGTGATGATATCTGTCAGGGCTTCTCCTGCCACGGGCAGACGCGCGCTTTCTATCTTGCACAGGATACGGGTTGAGTTGAGCCCAAGAATATGGCGCTTCATGACCTCACAGGCTTTGAGGATACGATTGGCTTCGATGATCACTTCGTCCAGGCCTGTCTTGGATTTATCAACATAGGTGGCGACAATCCGGCCCAGACGGGCGCGTTCTGCTTCCAGGTCGACCTCCCCCAGTTTGCGGCGTTCCTGGTTCAGCTGTTCATCGCATTCCGCCAGAATACAGGTCATGCATTCCAGAAACATGGAATGGTTGACCGTGCCTTTTATGGTCAAGAAATTGCTGTCCTTGCCCAGAACATGGGTGGCAAACCAGTCCGACATTTCTCGCGACATAGCGCCATAGTTCTGCGACAGGGTGGTCACTGGCCCCCCGGTCGGTTCCAGCCGCGAGGCGATGACGCGCAGGTTGTGCGGGATCGTGCGCATGGCCTCAAACTCGCGCACCAGACCCTGGGTTTCGGCGGTCAGCTGATCGGCCGTCTCAACCATATTGCGCAGCTCAGCGACCCGTTTGTTTTTCGTGCGTCCCAATCCCGCATCACGTGCGATCATTTCCTGGCTGAGCGTGAAAGCCGCGTAATGGTGGTACTTTTCGAACCCCAATTCCTGAAAACGCTGGACCAGCCTTGCGGCGCTTTCCTCAGGTGTCAGCCCTTCTTCCTGTTCCGCTTTCAACAGGCTGGCGTATTCCTGTTCGGCCTGATCGCGCAACTGGCTGGAGGGTTTCAGGCGGGCAGAGAGATATCCCCCTTCACAGGGCACAATCACGGCATAGACCCAGTAATACAGCCCATCCTTGGCGCGGTTCTTGATATAGGCCCCCATCGTGCGCCCCTTTTGCAGGGTATCCCACAACAGCCAGAACACGCCCTTGGGCATATCGGGATGGCGGATCAACTTGTGCGGCGCGCCCAACATGTCCTTCCATTCATACCCGGCCACGCGGTGAAAAACATAGTTGCTGGCTATGAGGATCCCCCGCTCGTCGGTTCGTGAGAAGAACACTTCCTCCAGCCGAAAAGGGGCTTCGCCACTGGCGGGGCGGGTTTCGATGCGTCGGTCGATAAATGTCACGTGTATTTCCAATTCGGTTCGGGCCGTTCCCTTTCGGCCTAAACCAAGAAGCTGACCGGAAGGTTAATCCGGCCATAATCCGCGACAAAATTCACGTGGGCAGCGGCGCGTCCGGTTTCATCTGATCCATCACGATCTGGCTTTGCACACGGGCCACGGCCGGGTGGGGCAAAAGCACCTCGTGGATCAGGCGGTTCAGCGCTGGCAGATCCTCGCAATAGACGCGCAGCAGGTAGTCTGCCTCGCCAGTCAGGGTCCAGGCCGAGATCACCTCGCAACGCGTCGCGATCAGCCGGGCAAAAGCGCGGGCCGCTTCGGGCGCATGGCTGGCCATTTGCACCTGCACGAAACTTTGCACAGACAAGCCGACGCGGAT
>DFBF01000016.1 GCA_002367285.1 Rhodobacteraceae bacterium UBA3087
GGACGCCGAACAATGTGATGATGGCAAGGATTACGGCTGGGTCATGCACGGGTTGTGGCCGCAGTATGATGACGGTTGGCCCAGCTTTTGCCGCACGACTTTCCGCGCGCCGTCGCGCGGGGAAACGGGCGCGATGGCGGACATCATGGGGTCTGGCGGGTCTGCCTGGCATCAGTGGAAAAAACACGGTGTGTGCAGCGGATTATCGCCGCAGGATTATTACCGTCTGGCGCGACTTGCCTATGACAACGTGATCCGTCCGCCCGTGCTGCGCAAACTGGACGATCCCGTGCGTGTTCCCGCCAAGGTGATCGAGGAGGCATTCTTGCAATCCAACCCTGATTGGCAGGCCAACATGATCACCATCACCTGCAAATCCGACCGCATCCAAGAGGCCCGCCTGTGCCTGACCCGCGACCTTGAGCCGCGTACATGCGGACGCGACACGATCCGCGATTGCTCGGCGACACGGGCGTTGTTGGACCCGGTACGGTAGGGCGACAGCCCTCGTGGTGGCCTGTTCAGCCGGTTTTTTATCCGACTGGCCAAACAGCCCAGACCATCATGCCCAGCCCCACATGCCCCACCGTCCAGATGGCTGAACGCAGCAGCGGGATACCCACCGCATAAGCGGGCACATAGGCGATGCGAGCCAGCACGAAAATGGCTGCGCCGGTGGTGGCGTCGGTGCCCTGTGCCTGGGCCAGAACGGCCAGCGGTAAAAACACGATCAACGCTTCGATCATGTTTGTCAGGGCGCGTTGCATGCGCCCGACCATGACCGTCGGGTCAGGGGCCACGTCACGGTTGCCTTTCAGAAACCGCTTTTGAACGCTGTCACCAGACAGGGCCCGCGCGGTTGATGGCAAAAATGTCTGCACCACGAACAGGCCCAAGGCGGCCAAAATCCAAACCGCCATCAGGCCACTTTCAACACGATTTTGCCAATGTGCTGGCTGGTTTCCATCCGGGCGTGCGCCTTGGCGGCGTCCTCCAGTGCAAAGGTCTGGTCCATGACCGGGCCGATGCGGCCTGCGTCCAACAGGGGCCAGACATTGGCGGCCAGTTCATTGGCAATGCGGGCTTTGGCCAGGTCCGACTGGGGCCGCAGGGTCGATCCGGTGATTGTCAGCCGTTTTGCCATGATCTGGGCAAAGTTGATCTCGGCTTTGGGACCGGACAGGAACGCGATGTGGACCATGCGGCCTTCGGTGGCCAGCGCCCGGATGTTGCGCGCGATATAGTCGCCGCCAACCATGTCCAGGATCAGGTTCGCGCCGCCCTCGGCCTTTAGGACCTCGACGAAATCTTCGTCGCGGTAATTGATTGTGCGTTCGGCGCCCAGACCGGCGCAGACCTGGCATTTCGCGGCCGACCCGGCGGTGGTGAACACCCGTGCGCCAAAAGCGTTCGCCAGTTGGATCGCGGTCGTGCCGATGCCGCTGGACCCACCATGCACCAGGAACCGTTCACCCGCCTCAAGCCCGCCGCGCATGAACACGTTGGAATAGACGGTGAAATAGGTTTCGGGCAGGCAGGCGGCCTGTTTCAATCCCATGCCGTTGGGCAGGCGCAGCGCGTGCGTCGCTGGGGTGGTGACATATTCCGCATAGCCACCGCCGGGCAGCAGGGCGCAGACCTGATCGCCGACCTTCCATTCGCTGACGCCAGCGCCGATCGCGACCACCTCGCCTGAGGCCTCCAGCCCTGGCAAGGGGCTGGCCGTTGGCGGTGGCGCATAAGCGCCTGCGCGTTGCAGCGCGTCGGGGCGATTCACACCCGCATAGGCGACCCGGATCAGGATATCACCATGGCCCGGCGTGGGCACGGGGGCCTCGATCAGGCGTAGAACCTCGGGGCCACCGGGTTCGGAAATTTCAACAGCGCGCATTGTGGTGGGCAGGATCATTTGCTCTCTCCGTTTCCCCAAGTTCCGGGGTAGTTTCCGCGGGACGCGCCCGGCGCTTTTATCCCGTCCAGGATCTTGCCGGGCCCGGCCATGAAGGCCTGAGCCAGCTTGCTGTCCCGCGCCTTGGCTTTGAATTTCTCAATACCCATGACGTTGTCGATGCGCCGGTCCAGAAAGGCCCAGGTGGCGGCGTGGCCTTCGCTGTCATCGCCCAGCCAATACAGCACGGTCGCGGTATAAACCCCCGACAGTGTCGCGCGTTTCGTGTACCAGTTCACGTCCTGCGATGTGTCGCCCAGCGCGGCCCAGATCGCATCACAGGTGCCCCAGATCGCGCCCGCGCCATCGCCCGCGTGTTGGGGCAGCGCAAACAGGGTCGTGCCCCGGCGCACCAGTTCCTTGTCGGCATCTTCCAGCCGGAACCGTACGCCCGCGGCGATTCGGTCACGAAAGCGCATGTTGTTCAGATCGGCGGCTTGCAATTTGGCCACCATCGCCGCGTCGCCTTGGCGGTGATAGGCCAGCGCCATATCAACCGGCCCGCGTGGGTACAGCGCACGCGCTTGCGCCGCCTCCATACCGCAATCATTGGCCGCAGCGTCCATCGACGCCTGGGTCCAGCCGTCAAACGGTACGTGGTTCAAAACCGCTTCCAGAAGTCGCTTTGCATCATCCATGCCGCATTCCTCGCATTCCTTGCGCAGGTGGACAAGCACCCAAAGCCCTGCTATAGGGCGCCTTCCTGCACTTTACGCAACTCTAAACTAGAAAGGTGGTGACAACCACATGCAGGTTAGTGTTCGCGACAACAACGTCGATCAAGCCCTTCGGGCCTTGAAAAAGAAGCTGCAGCGTGAGGGTGTTTTTCGTGAGATGAAGCTTCGGCAACATTTCGAAAAGCCCTCTGAGAAAAAAGCACGCGAGAAGGCAGAAGCAATTCGCCGGCAACGCAAGCTCGCTCGGAAAAAAGCGCAACGCGAAGGTATGATGTAAATCATTCCCAAGTGATGAAATAACAACCTCCGTGGCCCCGGCTGCGGGGGTTTGTTTTTGCCTTTTCCTCTTGCTGAAAATATCCTGGGGGCGTGATAAAACCTGTAAGGTTTTGTCACGGGGGCAAAGCCCCTGCCGAGCATCGTGAGGCCACGCCCAACCAGAGGCGACGCCGCAGGCGTCAACGATGGGCGGGAGCGTTCTGCGGCTAAACTTCGCGCAGGTTTTCCTGCACCGCTGCGATGATTTCCTGCGGGTTGGTGTATCCCAGCGCATGGCCCGCGCCCGGTACGACCAGTTTCCAGGCATCGCGGTTCCATTGGGTCAGTTTGCCCAAGGCGGTCAGGGGAATGACCGTGTCTTCCTCGCCCCAGATCGTCACCACGGCCACATACATGCGGGCCAGTTCGCGGTGTTCGGCCTCAAGATCCTCGCACAGCATATTGCGTTCAGACGACAGAATGCTGCGCAGGTATCCGCGCAAGGACAGCTCGCGGCGGATACGACTGGGCAGGTCGGGGATGACGGTGGGTCCGTCTGCATCTGCCGCCGCGCCTTTGCGCAGCAACCAGCCGCCTGCGATGCCCCACAGCCAGTCACCAAACCGGCCCGAAATCCGCGCCTGTTTCAGCAAAGGCGCGGGGGTGTAATCCATGCCCGCCGGGGCCAGCAGGAACAGGCGGTCAACGCGTTCGGTGTTTTCGGCGGCATAACAGGTGGCAATCGCGCCACCCATGGAATAGCCGAACAGGCAAATCTCTTCGTCCTCGGGGATGCCCACAGCGACCAGCAGGTCGCGCAGCTGAGTCAGGAAGAACGCGCGGTCCTGGTCCCCGCGCGGACGGTCAGAATAGCCGCGCCCATAGAGATCATAGGTCAACACCCGGAACCCCATCATGTTCAGCCCGCGCAACAACCCGGTGAAAACCCAGCTGGGGGTCGACAGCCCATGGATCATCACCATGACGTTGCCATCCACCGGCCCGTGCCATTCGTAATGGGTCACCCCCTGGGACAGCTCGGCGAAATGGCCAGGCGCGTCACGCCGGAGCTTTGCGGTCATCACACCACGGCGTTGTTCGATCACCCAGGGCAGAGCGATCACGATCGCCAGAAGAACAAGGATTGCGTATCCGGTCATGAGGCGCTCCAGAGCACGGGAAACCAATCTTCGCGCAGGCGTTGGCCGGTTTCCATATTGTGACCCGGGAAGGGCGGGGATGTGCGGCCCGGGCGTTCCACGTATCGGGCGTCATCGCCCATCCATCGCAGGGACAAGGCGCGGCGGCGGATGTCGGAATGATTGCCGCGTGCGCCATGGACGGTGCGAAAATCAAACAGCACCGCGTCGCCCGGCTGCATCACCCATTCCAGCACCTGCATGTCGCCGGGGCTGGCATCGGGGTCGGGCACGGGGGTCCAGTCCTGTTTGCCGTCATAAAAGTCGCCGTCATCGGCCCAGCTGACCGGGCGCACCATGCGGTCCCATTTGTGGCTGCCGGCAATGAACCGCAGCGAGGCTTCGCGCACCGGATCCAAAGGCATCCAGAAGCTGACCGTCTGGTTGCCTTGCACGAAATAATACGGTCCGTCCTGATGCCAGGGCGTCGGTTTCGGTGTGCCGGGTTCCTTGACCAGAACATGGTCGTGAAAGAACTGGGCGGTGTTCGACTGCATCGCACGCGCCGCGATTTCGCCCATCGGGCTTTCGCGCACCAGACGTTCGTATTCGGGGATGCGGGTCCAGTTGACATAGTCGTCAAAGAACCGCCCTTCGGTCACCGCGTTTTCCGACGCATATTCGCCCGGCTCGGCCATATTGCGCGCGACGCCCGCGCGCATGACTTCGACCCAATCGCTCAGGGCGCCGGGGATCATCACGGCGCCGTCACGTTGAAAGGCTTCGATCTGGTCGTTCGTGATCATCGGTCTCTCCAGGCGTCCAGAATATAGCGGCTGGTCATCAGGTCCAGATGCGCGCCGCCACCGTTTTTGTACAGCGTGATTTCATCATCACTTTGGCGATGAAAATCCCCTGCGGCGACGTCATACAGATCACCCTGAACGTCCTCGCGCCGGATGACGCCACGCGCGATCGGGTCCTTGAATTCGCCGATATGGTCCAGCACGGTTGCGCGGCTGTCCATGAACAGGCGGGCGCGTTGCAGCACGGTGTCGTCCGCCTCGCGCATGTCAGGGCGATAGGCGCCGATCAGGTCGATGTGCTGGCCGGGGCGCAGCCATTCGCCGCGCAGAACCGGCTCGGACGACATGGTGGCCGAGGTCACGATATCGGCCTGTGCCACGGCTTTGGCCAGATCAGCAACCGCTTCGGTGTCCTTATACCCGGCCGCCATCCTTTCGGCGCCTTCCGGGCTGCGGTTCCAGACCAGGAAACGCGCGTCGGGGAAAGTCGCGCCATAGGCCTCGCGCAGCGAACGCGCGACGGTGCCTGCGCCGACAATCAACACGACCTTGCTGTCGGGTCGCGCCAACAGACGGGCGCCCAGAACGCTGTCGCCTGCCGTCTTCCACTTGGTCACCAGATGGAAGTCGACAATCGCCTGCAAGGAGCCGTCAATGTCATCATACAGGTTCACCGCGCCGTGGACCAGCGGTTCGCCCCGCCCCGGATTCCCTGGCATGATATTGGCGGTTTTCACGGCGCTGCCCATGCCGTCGATCCAGGCCGCACGTGACAACATCGTGTCGTCACCACGATACAGGAACGTGTCGCCAATTTCGGCTTTGGCCATCTTGTGCCCGGCTAGAATGGCGTCGCCCAGGGCGGTCCAGTCCAGCAGGCGGTCTGCCTCGAATGGGATCATTTCAATGGTCATACGTCGCCCTCATCAAGCAATCCGGTGGCGATCAGGCATGCCACCCATGTGTCCGGGGATGTGAACACATGCCCCTGCCAGCCACGCGTTTGCGCGGCAGCGATGTTTTCAGCCCGATCATCGACAAACAGCAACCGGTTCGGTGCAAGGCCACAGTCCTGTTCGACCATTTCATAAATGCGCGGGTCAGGCTTGGTCACGCCCATATGGCCCGAGATATAGCGCCGGTCGAAGTCTTTCAGAAACGTCTCGCGCCCTTCGGACAGGGCAAAAGAGCCGCGGCCGAAATTGGACAGCGCAAAGACCGGGATGCCGCGTGCTTTCAGCGCATGAAAACTGCGCACCGAGCGGTCAATCACCGGTGTCGCCAGGTCCAGCCAACGGTCGTGCCACCAGCGAATTTCCTGCGAGAATTCGGGGTATTGTGCGGCAGTGTCGTAGATCACCGTGCGGAAATCCCCGCCCGCATCGATCTGTTCATTCATGCCATGCAGGTCCACTGCGGCGAACATCGCCCGGCGACGGTCCTCGCCGATCCAGCGGTCATAATGGCCTTCGGGTTGCCACGTGATCAGCACATTGCCGATGTCGAAAATCACCGCATCTGGGCGGGGCAGGGTCTGTGTCATGGCGCGACCCTAGCGCGGGTTGGCGGCACGGGAAATGGGAATTTTATTCGGCGGCGTTTGCGCCGCGACCGTGGAATTCGACCAAGGCGGCCAGATCTTCGGGCGGGGTGCGCACGGGCAGACAGGCGCAGGCATTCGCCGCATGCGAGAAAATCGACCCATCCGAGAAGAAGCTGGACGCCGTCACGAAAATCACCCGCGCTGCGGGGTGGCGATAGGCGGCGAAATCGGCAATGGGCAGGGCGCGCCCACAGTCCAGATCCAGGTTGAGAACGATGACGTCCGCCGAATTCTCGGTTAGGTATTTGACTGCGTTATCTTCGCAGTATTCCAACTGAACCTCGGCACCCTGGCGTTCCAGGTGTTGTTTCCAAACCACCCCAAGGTCCGGATTGTTTTCTACAATCAGAACTCGCATCACATATCTCCGTTTGGGTGAATATGACATGTAACGGGCTGATTTTCTATCGAATTCCTTTCAAATGGTTAAACTGAAGCGCTCTCCTTTAACGTGTATTATTGCCTGTTAGGGATCAGCCTTTGGCCATTTTTCGCGCCCCGTCGCGCAAGACTGTTTCCGCAACGTCACATGTGGCAACCACCGGAGCTGTGGGGAATTTGCACGGCGGTTCCGCGCATTGGCGGCTTTGGTCGTGAAGTGAAACAGGGCCGACAGAAATCAAACGCTCTTTTCGTCGAATTTTGGGCCATTCAACTGGTGGTCGACATGTTTGAATGGTTCAAGGCAAGGTTAACGGGGGAATCACCGAAACGTGAGGGGCAAAGAGATGCAGAATCGGGATCACGGCGGTGGGCTGGATGCGGCAATCGCAAAATTTGGCGGCAAGCGTGCCGATTGGTTGGACCTGTCGACGGGGATCAACCCCGTGCCCTATCCGGTGGGCGACATTTCGGCAGAGACTTGGACCCGGTTGCCTGACCAGGCTGCCTTTGCCCGGCTTGAGGCCGCAGCGCGTGATTTCTGGTCGGTGCCCAAGGGCGCGGCTGTGCTGGCGGCCCCCGGCGCGTCGTCGATCATCGCGCGCCTGCCGCTGTTGGCACCGACCGGTACGGTGGATATTCCCACGCCGACCTATAATGAACATGCTGCTGCCTTCGAGGGGGCGGGGTGGAAGATCGGCCCATCGGAAACGGCCCGCGTCGTGGTGCACCCCAACAACCCGGATGCCCGGCTGTGGCACAATCCCGGATTTGATCGGCCCCTGACGGTGATCGACGAAAGCTTTTGTGATGTTGTGCTGGGGGTCAGCCATATCGCCCAGGCCACGAAGCCCGGCGTGGTGATTCTGAAGAGCTTTGGGAAATTCTGGGGGTTGGCCGGTGTGCGGCTGGGCTTTGCCATTGGCGACCCCGTTCTGATCGCACAGCTGCGTCAGGCGTTAGGGCCGTGGCAGGTGTCCGGCCCTGCGCTGGACATTGGGGCACGCGCGATTGCGGATATGCGCTGGGCCAATGTGACCCGTCAGCGGCTGTCGACCGACGCGGCCCGGCTGGATGCAACCGTGATGATGAAAGGCGCCGCGCTGAAAGGCGGCACATCGTTGTTCCGGCTGTATGAGGTCGATGATGCCGCGAAATGGCACAAGCGGCTGGCCAAGAAGCGCGTGCTCAGCCGCATCTTTCCCTATTCGAAAACCTGGTTGCGGTTGGGCATTCCGGCACCAGACCGTTGGGGCCAATTGGAGCGCGCGCTGTGACCCTGATTCTGGCCATGTTGCTGGACGCAGGGTTGGGGGAGCCGCCCTGGCTGTGGTCGCGTGCGCCGCACCCCGCCGTCTTGATGGGCCGCGCGGTTGCTTGGCTGGAACAGCGGTTCAACAGTGGCAGTTTCGCCATGGGCGCGCTGGTTTTGGCGGGGCTGGTTCTGGCGGCCTGGGGGCTGGGCATGGTGCTGTCGGCCTTTGGTCCGCTGGTTGAGCTCGTTATTGCCGCCATCCTGATCGCGCAGAAATCGCTGGTGCAGCATGTGCAAGCGGTGGGTGATGCGTTGCGCATCTCGATCGGGGACGGGCGGTTGATGGTGGCGCGGATCGTTGGGCGTGACACGGCGGATATGGATGGATCAGCCGTGGCGCGCGCCGCGATTGAGAGCGCGGCCGAGAACCTGTCAGATGGAGTTATTGCGCCGATATTTTGGTTCTTGATCGCCGGGTTGCCCGGCCTGCTGGCCTATAAAATGGTCAACACGGCAGACAGCATGATTGGCTATCGCACTGCGCGCTATGAGCAATTCGGCAAGGCGGCGGCGCGTTTTGATGACCTTGTGAACTGGATCCCTGCGCGGCTGACGGCCGCCTTGATCGCCCTGACCCATGGGCGTCCGGATGCCTGGCAGATCATCCGCCGCGACGCGCCCCTGCATCGCAGCCCCAACGCGGGCTGGCCCGAGGCCGCAATGGCCGCCGTTCTGGGCATCGCCCTGTCCGGCCCGCGCGCCTATGACGGTGAAATGCGTGACTTTCCCTGGGTGAATGGGGACGGTGCGCGCAACCTTGGCTCCGGCGATGTTGATCGTGCGGTTGCCGCGTTATGGCGGGCCTGGCTGGGTATGCTGGCGCTGGTCGCGATGGCCGCCATCTTGAACGTGGTTGTCTGAGGCGCGAAACCCTTTATCCTGCACGGGATTTTTCTTTCGGGGGGTTCCCATGCGTCTTCTTCTTACCGCCGCTGCATTCGTGTTGGCGGCTGGCACGGCCAGCGCTAAGGTTAGCGTTCAATGCGGCGGCAGCTTTTCAAACTTTGTCGCGGGTATGAAACAGGCGGCTGTGCGCAAGGGGCATTCCCAGGCCAATGTCGATGCGTTCTTTGCCAGCGTGCGCCACGACCCGGCAACGATCAAAGCGGACCGGTCGCAGGGGATTTTCACCAAGACGTTTACAGAATTTTCCCGCGCTCTGATCAGCCAGAACCGCATGGATCACGGCCGCGCCAATCTGCGCAAATACGCCGCCGTGTTTGACGCGATGGAGCGTAAATACGGTGTCTCGCGCGGGGTGCTGACCGCGTTCTGGGCGTTTGAAACCGATTACGGCGCGTTCCAGGGTAATTTCAACACGCTGAATTCGCTGATGTCGCTATCGCATGATTGCCGCCGCCCAGAACTGTTTCAGCCACAGGTTTTCGCAGCGCTTGAGCTGTTTGAGCGTGGCGACTTCAACCCGAAGACCTCGACTGGCGCCTGGGCCGGTGAAATCGGCATGGTCCAGATGCTGCCGGGTGACATCATCGAAGCCGGCGTGGACGGGGATGGCGATGGCATGGTCAACCTGCGCACGTCCCCTGCCGATGCGTTGCTGTCGGGCGCCAACATGCTGCGCGAACTGGGTTGGAAGGCGGGCGAGCCCTGGCTGCAAGAGGTCGTGGTGCCAGCCAATCTGGATTGGTCCAAGACCGGCCTGAACCATTCGATGTCGGTCAGCCAATGGGCAAAACTTGGGGTCAAGCCGCGGTCGGGCACGCTGGGGCCGTCGGGGTTGAAAGCATCCATCGTGCTGCCGCAGGGCCGCAAGGGGCCGGCCTTTATCGCCTATCCGAACTATCGTGTGTATTTCGAGTGGAACCAGAGCTTTGTCTATGTGACCACGGCGGCCTATTTCGCCACGCGGCTTGAGGGCGCGCCGGTGTTTAACGCGGGCAATCCCGATCCGGGCCTGTCGGGGGCACAGATGAAACAGCTGCAAAAGAAGCTGGCGGCGCGCGGCCACGATGTCGGCAAGATTGACGGTATTCTGGGCGCAAAAACACGTCAGGCTGTGCAGAAAGAACAGGTTCGCCTGGGCCTTCCGGCGGATGCCTGGCCGACCACGGCGTTGCTGAACGCGCTGTGATCCCCGGGGTGTGACCCTTGGGCGGTGAGGGCGCCCAGCTTGCCGGTCTGACGATTTCGGCCAACCATCGGATTGCCTGTCCGGGTGATCCGGTGGGGTGGTTTGCGACACAATGCGCGTTTGATCCCTGTGCTACCATCGCTTTTCGTACCGAAGCCAAACGCCGGATCGGCAAGGATCGGCGCGTTGCTGTGGCGCTGACGCCCAGTGATTGGTTGGCGGCATTGGTGGCGACTGACGTCAGGCGCGTGACCCTGTGTTGCACGCGGCAGGACGGTGCAGAACAGGATACCATCCCCGACCGTTTGACCGCAGGGTTTGCGGGTGGGGGCAGCCTGTGCTTGATGATCTCTGAGGCGGCAGATGGCGGTGCAATCCGTTGGACGCCCGGCTGGCGGGCGGCCTATCCGCAGGCCGAAGATGGGCGGATTTGGGCGGTGGAATGCCTGGCTGTGCCCTGCGCGCCTGTATCGACAGGGCCATCTGTCGAACTGGCAACCACTCGGCTGGCCGACAGCCTGTCAGCCATCCAGACGTTCGCCAGCCAACACCATTTCGAAACGATTACGGCAATCTTTGCCTCGGCGCGGGCGCTGTTGGTCGGCGATCCCGATCCGCACGCAGACCCGCGTTTTGTGCCACGCCCGCCGGGGCCTGCCGACATATTGTCCGCCCCTGCGCGCCAATTGCTGTTCGCTGCCCAGCGGGCCTGGACCTTTGACAACCTGTCGCTGTGGCGCGATCAGGATTTTTCACAGGACACCTGGCGCGACTACGCCCGCCTGTCCGAGAGGCCTTATAACGACGTCACCGCCGCGATGACCGCGGCGGTGAACGCCTCAATTCCAAAGCTGTAGGCCGGGCTTACCAGCCGATATGCTCTTCGAATTCTTCGATCGACTGGGTCCACAATGTGAAAGCATCCGAGAAATCGGTCTGCGTCACGCCGTCCTGGCCGGTAAAGATGTCATACTCGATGCGCGCGCTGCCCGCTTCGGAAATATAGGCCCGGGCAAAGCGGCGGTCGGTGTTCCATTGGTTCATTTGCTCCAGCGACACATCGCCATCGGTGGAATAGCCCGAGAAGAACTGGATCGCGGTGCAGTTCATATTGTCGGTGCAGCCATAAAAATAGATCGCGAATTTCGTGCCATAGTAGCGCACGTCGATTTTCGGATCGTCCACATTGTCGGTGCCCAGCTGCGCCGGGATGCCTTCAGTAAAGAAGAAATCCATGACTGACTGCGGGTTCGACGCCACGATGTTCTGCGCCATGGCGCCGCTTGTCATGGCCGCGCTCAAGATGACCGTCGCAATTGCTGTTTTGAAACCCATTTCCCATCTCCCGAATACGTTAGTGTTATGGTCAGCTTAGCAGCCCAGCCGTGTCACGCAACGGTGGATTCCCGGAAGGTGTCAGGGGATTTCGAGCTTTTTGTCGCACAGAGGCGGGTCAGGCCACCATCGCCTCGGCGTGTTTCAGATCGACGCTGACCAGCTGGCTGACACCCTGCTCGCCCATGGTGACACCAAACAGCCGACCCATGCGCGCCATGGTCACCGCGTGGTGGGTGATGATCAGGAACCGCGTGTCGGTGCGGCGCGTCATTTCGTCCAGCATGTCGCACAGGCGGGTGACGTTGGCGTCGTCCAGTGGTGCGTCGACCTCGTCCAACACACAGATCGGGGCGGGGTTGGCCAGGAACACACCAAAGATCAGCGCGATTGCGGTCAGGGTCTGTTCGCCGCCCGACAGAAGGCTCAGCGTCGACAGTTTCTTGCCCGGTGGCTGGCACATGATCTCCAGACCGGCCTCCAGCGGGTCATCGGATTCGACCAGAACCAGCTTTGCTTCACCGCCGCCAAACAGGTGGCTGAACAGCATGGCGAAGTTTGAATTCACCTGCTCAAACGCCGTCAAAAGGCGCTCGCGGCCCTCTTTGTTCAGGCTGGCAATACCGATGCGCAGCTTTTTGATCGCCTCTTCCAGGTCCGTCTTTTCGCGGACCAGATTGTCATGCTCTTCCTGAACTTCCTTGGCGTCTTCTTCAGCGCGCAGGTTCACCGCCCCCAGCGCGTCACGCTGGCGCTTCAGGCGGTTCACGTCATGTTCGATCTGCTCAGACGATGGCATCTCCTCAGGATCGGCCTCGAGGCTCTCCAACAGCTCTTGCGGCGAGACGTCTTGTTCTTCCTCGATCCGTTCGGCAGCATAGGCAACGGTTTCGCGGGCAGCTTCGGCGCGGGCCTCGGCGCGGGCGCGGGCCTCGCGGCCTTCGCCAGCCATGCGTTCGGCGTCGCGTTCGTTGTGGCCAGCTTCGCGTTCGGTGGTCTCGCCCAGGGCCAGGTTGTCAGCGGCGACCTTGCGCCGTCCCTCGGCCTCATCAATCGCGTTGGACAGCTCCTCGCGCTTGGCGGCCAATTCGGCTGGCGCGGCGGTGGCGTCTTTCAGCTCGGCTTCGTTTTCAACCTTGCGCTCTTCCAGCTCGGCAATGCGTTTTCCGGCGGTTTCCAGACGGTGACGCCAGCCGCTGACCTCTTTGGTGATTTCCTGCGACCGTTTCACGCGCGCTTCGCCTTCGCGGCGCAACTCATCATGCGCGGATCGTTTGGACATCATCGTCATGCGCGCGGCTTCGACCGTCATTTTGATGTCTTCGACCTGTGCGCGGGCGGCGCCCAGATCACCCAGATCGGCAACCGCGCGCTCGGCCTCGGTCTTGCGCTGGCGCGCGCCCATGGCCTCTTCCTCGTGACGGGCGACGGCCAGCCCCAGGCTTTCCAGCTTGCCGCCCGCAATATTGCGATCCGCCTCGGCGCGTGACAGCGCACGGTTTGCCTCGGTCACGGCGCGGTCGGCCTCGCGGCGCCCATCGCGCGCGGCCTTGTCGGCTTCGGTGGTGCGCACCAACTCGTCTTTCAGCATCGTGTGCGCGGCCCGGGCGCCATCTGCGCGGGCGGTGGCCTCTTCCAGGTCCTGTTTCAGCTCTTGCAGGCGGTTCAACTGTTCCAGCCGCAGCGCCGCCGTCGATGGCGCGTCCTCGGCCCCGGCGCGGAACCCGTCCCAGCGCCACAGGTCGCCTTCCAGCGACACAAGCCGCTGGCCGGGTTTCAGCGCGGGTTGCAGGCGCGGGGCGTCTTCGGGTTCAACCAGGCCGACCTGCGACATGCGCCGGGCCAGAACCTCGGGCACGGTGACGTAATTTGTCAGCGCGACAACCCCGTCGGGCAGGGGCTGCGCCTGGGCATATCCGGGCAGAGTGGCCCAGCCACTGGGGCCGTCGCCGTCGATAGCAGGCGCGCGCAGGTCATCGGCCAAAGCCGCGCCCAGCGCTTTTTCATAGCCTGATTTGACCCGCAGCAGATCCAGCACCTGGCCCTGTTCGGACGAATCCCGTTCGACCAGACGGGACAGGGCCTGAACCTCGGCATGCAAAGCGTTCACTTCGCCCTCGGCGCTGGAGCGGGCCGCGCGGGCGTCCGATTCGCGCGATTGCGCGTCAGATCGGGCCTCGTCCGCAGCGACCAAGGCTTCTTCGGCGGCCTCGGCGGCGATGCTGGCGTGGCTATGGGCGGTTTGCGCGATCTCGAAATCAGCCCCCGCTTTGGTCAGGGCGCCCTTGGCGTCGTCCACCGCGATGCGCGCCTTGGCGGCTTCGCCCTCGCTGCGGTCCAGCGTCTTTTTGCTGTCGTCCAACAGGCGGTGGGCGGACTGGTGGCGGGCGGCCAGGCGGGCGACGTCTTCGGTCAGTTGTGACAGCGATCCTTCGCGGTCCTGCAATACGCGCGCACTGTCACGCGCGGCCTCTGAGGCGTCTTCCAGGCGACCCTCGTGGCCCTCGCTGGCCTTGGCCAGTTGGTCCTGTTCCCACTCCAGCCGTTCAATCGTTTCGCCCGCGTCCTTGTTCAGCCCGGCCTCGCGGTCGATGTCCTTGGTCAGCTGGTCGATGCGGCCGCGCAGCAGCTCGATCCGTTCCAGCGCCTGGGCTTCCTGATCGGCCAGCGTGTCGCGCTGTACTTGCAGACGTTGCAGCACGGCGGCGGCAATCGCTTCTTCTTCACGCAGAGGTGGCAGGCGGTCTTCGGCAGCTTGGCGCAGCTTGGTGGCGTTGCGCGCGTTTGCTTCGGCGCGGGCGGCCAGGGTCGTGCGTTCGGTCAGCTGGGCGTCGGCTGCCGCGCGCGCTTCGTCCGCTTCTTTCCAGCGGCGGTACAGCAACAGACCTTCGGCTTTGCGCAGCTCATCGCCAATGGTGCGATAGCGTTGTGCCTGACGGGCCTGGCGCGCCAGTTGCCCCAGTTGGGACGCCAGCTGTTCAATCACATCATCAACGCGCGACAGGTTTGTTTCGGTGCCTTTCAGCTTCAGCTCGGCCTCGTGACGCCGTTGATACAGGCCGGAAATCCCGGCGGCTTCTTCCAAAATGCGACGCCGCGCTTTTGGTTTGGCGTTGATCAGTTCGGCGATCTGGCCCTGACGCACCAGCGCCGGGGAATGCGCGCCGGTCGAAGCATCGGCGAACAGCATCTGCACATCACGCGCCCGCACGTCCTTGGTGTTGACCTTATAGGCGGACCCGGCGTCGCGTGTGATCCGGCGCACGATTTCCAACGCATCGTTGTCGTTGAACCCGCTGGGCGCCAGCCGTTCGCCATTGTCGATCTGCAACGACACTTCGGCGAAGTTGCGGGCAGGGCGGGACGCAGCACCGGCAAAGATCACGTCCTCCATCCCGCCGCCGCGCATGGCTGAGGCGCGGTTTTCCCCCATGACCCAACGCAGCGCCTCGAGCAGGTTGGATTTGCCGCATCCGTTGGGCCCAACAACGCCGGTCAGCCCGTCCGCGATCACCAGATCGGTCGGGTCAACAAAGCTTTTGAAGCCATTCAAACGGAGTTTCGAAAACCGCACGCGGGAAAAACCTGTCACTGATTCCTGTAAGGGGTAATTGTTCGGACGGTTTCGCCATGAGTCAACGCCCATCCCCACAATCTGGGGATAACCGCCGACTTATCCACAAGATATCGTGCTTGTCGGTGCTTTCGAATTGCCGCACCCTGCGCCCAAACACAGATGAGGCCAAAATGACCGTCACCATCACCCCCGGCGATCCGCGCGACCCTCAGGCGACTGCGCTGCTGAAACAAAGCCACGCATTAATGGAGAGCTTGTTTCCCCCCGAGGATAACCATTTCCTGGATATTGCTGAGCTGTGCGTGCCGTCGATTTCGTTCTTCGTTGCCAAGCAGGGCGACACAACGCTGGGCACCGCCGCACTGGCCAACAAGGGTGACTATGGCGAGGTGAAATCGATGTTCGTGTCCCCGGACGCGCGCGGTTTGGGGCTGGGCCTCAAGCTGTTGGCGCATCTGGAACAGTTTGCGCGTGACAGCGGCCTGTCTGCGATGAAGCTGGAAACCGGCTCGTTGTTGAAAGAGGCGCATCGGCTGTACGTCCGTGGTGGGTTCACTGAATGCGCACCCTTTGGCGCGTACGAGGCGAATTCATCGTCGCTGTTCATGGAGAAAATGCTGTGAAAACCACCATGAAAACCACCATGAAAACCATTGGCATTCTGGGCGGCATGTCGGCGGCCTCGACCCAGCTGTATTACAAACGCTTGTGTGACCAGACCCGTGACCGGCTGGGTGGTTTGCATTCGCCAGAGCTGTTGATCCGGTCGTTGGATTTCGCCCGGATCGAGGCGTTGCAGATGGCTGGCGACTGGGATGGCGCGGGGCATATCCTGAATGGTGAGGCGATGGCGTTGGAACTGGGCGGCGCTGACATGATCGTGCTGGCGACCAATACGATGCACAAGCTGGCGGATCAGATGATGGCGGGTGTGGGCATCCCTATGCTGCACATCGGCGACGCAACCGCTGCGGCGATCAATGCGCAGGGATTGAAGCGTCCGGGCCTGATGGCGACGGCGTTCACGATGGAACAGGCGTTTTATACTGACCGGCTGCGCGCCGCCGGGCTGGACCCGGTGATCCCGAATGATGCGGATCGCGCCGACACGCATCGCATCATCTATGACGAGCTGTGCAAGGATATCACGACGCAAGGCAGCCGCGCGATCTATGAGGCAATTGCCCAGCGGCTGGTCGACGATGGCGCCGATTGTCTGATCCTGGGCTGTACCGAGGTGGGGATGCTGCTGGACCCCACGAATGTCTCGGTGCCGGTGTTTGACACCACGCTGATCCACTGTGACCAAGCGCTGGATGCGGCGCTGTAAGGCGGTTGGGAAGGTCGGTTCAAATCGGTGTGCACAGAATGCTGGTGGTGCGGGTGTTGCGCCCTTCGGACACCCAGTCGGCCATGACTTCGCAGTCATAGGCGGTGTTGTCGACTTCGGGCAGGGGCGGTAGGTTCTGACCACAATCCAGCCGGGCTTTCATCAGCGCCGGATCGCCGTCGAACGAATTTGCCCGCACCGCACAGCCGGTGGCCTGTTGGATCGCCATTTCGGCGCGCATCCGGGTGATATCCATCATGGGGTGGTACTCGAAACTGGTGCGATAGACCTCGACCCGGTCATCGATGCGATGCACGGAAAACCGGCTGCCTTCGATTTCGACAACCGTCCTGGTTGCCCCGCGCATGGACGGTGACGGGCTGTCACAGCCTGCCGGGACCAACAGGGCCAGGATCAGCAGAGTCAGGATGGGCAGGGCACCGGCGGGCAGGGCGATGAAGCGCATGGAAATTCCTCCTGCGCTGATCTTCGCAGATCGTGGTTAACAGTTCGTTACCAGGGAAGAGTCATCCAGATGCAACAACTTGCCGCAGGGGGCCTGCGGGGCGGTTGTGATAAAACATTCATAAAATAGAATGTGAAACGGAGAGAATCATGCAACCCACACGCGCCGCGGACACGTATTCGCCGCTGTATTTCCTGGCTTCGGTCGGGGCAGGCGGTCTGAACGTGACCTTTTTCATGTACCTGATGTTCTGGGTGAAACATCCGGGCAAATCGGTGCCGGTGTTCGAAGACATTCTGGCGGCCTTTACCACCGGGTCAACGGCCTTGCAGGTTGGCATTGCCGTGGCGGTGATTGGGACGGCTTTAATGGCGTTCCTGAACCTGAAATACCTGGTCTGGAACCTGTCGGCCTTTTCGGCATTTCGCAAAACCGAAGCGTACACCAAGCTGAAGGCCTCGAACGCGGAAACCACCATTCTGGCGATGCCGTTGGCCTTGGCCATGGCGGTGAACGGGCTGTTCATTGTTGGTCTGGTCTTTGTGCCAGGGCTGTGGAGCATCGTTGAATATCTGTTCCCACTGGCCATGAT
>DFBF01000169.1 GCA_002367285.1 Rhodobacteraceae bacterium UBA3087
AAAATTGACGAATCTCATTTTTTAGGCGTTTTCGAAAATGTGGGCCGTCCCCGGCACGTCAAAACCGCGTTTCTTTACGGACAGGCCCCGGAATGCGCCCTGTTCGAGGCGGTCCAAGACCATGGCGCCACCTTCGCTGTTGTGAATGACGTTGCCCTTACCGCCATCAAAACGGTGTGGGTGATTGGACTGTTTTCCCCGGATTGATCAGGCGGGTGTCATCCCGGCCCCTGCCCGCCCCAACAGGACCTGCGCCAAGGCGGTGACATTCATCACCATGGCGTAGATCAGCGCAGGCACGGACATGGCCGGATCGTGCAGCACAGCACCTGCCACGAACAGGGCAACGGCGACGTTCTGCAACGAGGCCTCGACCATGATCGCGCGGACCTGTGTTCTGCGCAGCCGGGCCAGCGAGCCAACGCCGAATGCCAGCGCCAGCGCCCCCAAGTTCAACGCCACGACTGCGGCCCCTGTGCTGGCGAAATGGGCCGTCATCGCGCCCCAGTTCTGGATGAAGGTTGCCACCACCATGGCGATAAAGACGATGCGCGAGGCTGGCTCAAGCCCGTTGATCACGGTTTTCGCCGCACCGGGTGCCGTGGTGGACAAGGCCATGCCCAACAGCATCGGCACCAAAGCCACGCCAACCATCAGGCCGCTGATCCGCGCCAATCCGTCCGCCGTAGGCAGCTCGGCGGCCCCCGCCAGTGACAAAACCAGTGGGATCGTGACGCTGGCCAGCGCGGTCGTGACAAGGGTCATTGCCGTGGACAGCGCCAGATCCGCGCGCGCCAGATGGGCGATGTAATTCGACGTCACCCCACCCGGGGCAGCGGCCACCAGCACCAGCCCGGCAGCCATCGGCGCGGGCAGACGCAAAAGCACAGCCAGCAGAACCGCAAGCGCCGGCAGGCCGATCAGCTGCACTGCAAGGCCGATGCCCAGGGCACGTGGGTTGCGAAACACCGCGCCCAGGTGGCGCGCCTCCAGCCGCAGGCCGACAACAAACATCAACAGCATCAGGCCAATCGGCAGAAGTTTCGCAAGTAGCTCGGCCATGGGGCCCCCTGTTCATCATCGCGTGTATGGCATCTGGAAAGCGGCAAAGTCTGACATAAGTCAAGTCGCAACGCCCCGCGCCCCGCTATCTGTCCCCCTGAACCCAAGGAGCGAACAATGTCCAACCGCCGTGCTTTTTTGATCTCGACCGCGATGGTCAGCCTGACCGCCGCCCTGCCCGGCTGGGCGCAACATGCCGATCTGGAACCCGAACCGGGATCGGACGACCAACCCATTCGCCGCCGGTATCTGATGGAAGACACCTATGGCAACGTGGTGACAGACGAAGACCTTCAGGGCAAATTCGTGCTGGTCTATTTCGGTTATATGGGCTGCCCGGATGTCTGCCCGACCTCGATGTCGACCCTTTCCGATGTGATGGAGCAGCTGGGCACGCGCAACGAACACCTGGCCGTTTTGTTCGTGACCGTGGACCCGGACCGCGACACCGCCAAATTGCTGCGCGACTATGTTGGGTTCTTTGACGACCGCATCATCGCGCTGCGCGGGCCCAAGGCCTATACCGACCACATGGTGAAAGCGTTCAACGCGCGGTACGAATTCCACGTGCCGGATCCCGCCAAGCCGAACGAATACTCGGTCGACCACACCGCCTCGATTGCGTTCATGTCCCCGACCGGCGATCTGATCCGGCGCTTCCCGCATGGCATGTCAGCAGATGATATCACCGCGGATATGACCGCGACGATGGACGAGGTTCTGTCGCAGTGATCCTATCTCGACGCCAGGTTCTGGCAGGCGTTGCCAGCCTGGCCGCGACACCTGTGTGCGCATCAGACGCGCCCCCTTCTGCGGCCAGCTTGGCGCAACCGGTGGCGCAGCCCCGCACGATCAGCGGGCTGGACATCACGGATGAGGCCGGCGCCCCCGTTCTGGCCGAGGCCTGGCGCGGCCGTTGGGTGATCCTGAACCTCTGGGCACCCTGGTGCCTGCCCTGTCGACGCGAGATGCCGTCGATTGAAAACCTGTCACGACAGCTGGACCCTGAGCGGTTCGCGGTTGTCCCGTTGGCATTCGAATGGCGCGGGCCAATTTGGGTCAACAAATTTTACCGCGAGGTCGGGATCACGGATTTGCCCGTCTATCTGGGCGATGGGGAAAACGTGGATGCGGTGTTGGGCCTGTCAAACCTGCCCACCACGGCAATCGTGAACCCGCAGGGCCAGCACGTCTTTACCGTGGCCGGAGAGGCCCGCTGGGACGACAGCGAAACCCTGGCCTGGCTGCGCGCGCTTTAAACCAGATCGGATTTGGTGAACCGCCAGTATCCCAGCCCCGCGAACGCCAGACCCAACAGGGTCGGATAGCTCAGCGCCCAAAGCACATAGCCGGTTTCCCCGAACGTATCCAGGATCACATAGGACGCCGGACCCAGCAGGATCAGCTGGGGGTCAAACAGGATCATCGACGCGGTGCGGAAACTTTGCAGCGGGTTGGCCAGCGCGATGCCGATGACGAATTCCGGCACGAACTGGGCCTTGATCAGCACCGACAGCAACAGCAGATCCAGCAACGCCACCAGCACCAACCAGATCATCAGGCTGGCCCCCAGCGCGACCTCGGTTGATCGTGACACGGCGGACAGCAGAAAGCCAAGGCCCAGAAAACAGGTGGCCAGTGCTGCGGTCAGACCGGAATACAGGCTCACGTGCCGCCAGGGAATTTCATGCCCTTTGATCGCGCCAAAGACGGCGGCAATGGCCAGTGCGACCAGCACCGGCGCCAGGATCAACACCAGACGCGCAACGAACCGGCCCCAAAACCAGGTGCGCAGGCTGACCGGAAAGGCCAACATGTATTCCAGGTTCCCCGCCTCGCGATCCCCAACCATCGACCGCGCAGTGGCGACAATGATGAACAGCGGCAACACCGCCATGGTGATCTGAATATAGGTGACCAGCAGGCGTGACAGGCCGGTAAAGCCCAGCACACGGCTTTCGGACACACCGGTAAAGATCAGCAGGACCATCAGCCCCACAGCCACCAGCGCATAAAAATGGAACCAGCGCGAGCGCAGGCTTTCCTGAAGCTCAAGCCGCAGCATGAGGCCGAAACGGGCACGGGGGGATTGGGTCATTCTACATGAATCTCATCAACGGGCAGACAACGGCTCGACAACCCCTTAAGCAGCACGGCGGTTTTCATGACGTCAAACGGCACGCTTCCCGGCTCAGGCGTGGGTACGGCGGCATAGCCGTAATCCATGGGGCTGATGGTGTCGGGATGATAGAAAGCTTGCCGTGCGTCAAGCCAATCCTGCCCGGTGTTGCTGTCCATCACCCAGAATTCAACATCCGGCTCCAGCTTCCAGCTTTGCATGTACAGCCAATGCACGGCGTCGCCGACATCGTCGAATTTGGCCAGACGCTTGGTCGGTCCACCGCGCACTTCGGCGGCATATCGCGCGTCCGATATGATCATGCCGCAGATCTCGCAGACCTCGCGGCCCCAGCGGATATCCTCGGGCCCTTCGGTCTGGGGTTTGCAGGCGGCCAGCACGGGGGCTGCGGCCAGCATGGCCAGAACAGCGCGGCGGTTATGGCTGCAACGACACATCAGCTTTTCCCCGTGTCCAGCGACAGCAGGTCGATCAGGCTGGCATAGCGGCTGATCAGCCCCAGGAACCGCAGCGTGTCGCCCGCCGGAATGCGGCCTTCGAAGTGGGTGCCGTTGCTGGTCTCAAACCCCCAGTCGGTCAGCGCGGCGGCAAAGGTCGGGTGCGGCTCGCTCAGACCAATGCGGCAACTGCTCAGCACACCCGCCTTCAACCGGTCCACCACACTGTCGTCCAGCACGACCTTGCCCCGGTCCATTTCGATCACCCGATTGACCAGCGGCGCGACCTCTTCCAACCGGTGCGAGGCGATCAGCATCGAGGCCGATTTGCGCGCGGCCAGCAGGTCGATAAAAACGGCCCGCGCGGCAGGGTCCAGATTGGCGGCCGGTTCGTCAAAAATCATCAGATCGACATCGCGCGCCAGGGCAACGGTCACCAGCACCTTCTGTTTCTGCCCGCCTGACAGGCGATAGAACGGCTGGCGGCGGATTTCGTCCAGATCGATGCCCATCGCTTCGGCGATTTCGGTCATCCGTGTGCGGTCGGCCCCGGCACCCTTTTCGGCAAAGCTCAACAACTCGCCCACAGGCATGCGCAGGGGCGGCGGCAGCTGCGGCACGAAAGCGATGCGCGACAGCATGCCAACGTCACGCCGCGCAGCGCCCGCGCCATCAAATTCGACGGCGCCCTGATACCGATAGTGGCCCAACAAGCAGCGAAACAGCGTCGTCTTACCTGCGCCGTTCGATCCGATCAGCGCAATGCGGTCGCCCGCCTCGATTGACAGGGTCAGCTCATCCAGCACCGCGCGGCGTTCAAACCGTTTGGACAGCCCGTTGATTGAAATCATGCCCATCAGATCACCTTGTCAAACCCACGGATGCTGAAGCTCAGAGCCTGTTGCGGGCAGGCGTCAACACACAGGCCACAGCGTGTACAATCCGGGGCGATATAGTCCACATCATTCTGGGCATATCCCATCTTTGTGATGTCCAGAACGTGGGGCACCAGACAAACCGCGCGGCATTCGCCTTCGTGCACGCATTTTTCCAGCTCATACTTGATCTGGACCGGCGCGGCGGTGCCGATGACACCATAGGTCAGCCCCATCGGGCAGGCATAGCGGCACCAGAAACGGCGCGAGAAGAAGACTTCGAACGACAGCAGGAACGCGACCCACATCAGGGCCAGCGTGGGACCATAGATCAAGGCGCGGCTGACGATGCCGACCGGGTTGATATATTCGAACACGGTATAGCCAGACAGGAACGCCAAGCCCATGAAGATAAACCACAAAACCACACGCATACCGCGGTGGAACGGGTGGTCTTTCACATATCCGCGTTTGGCCAGGAACAGGTGAATTGCCTCGGCCCATTCCGCCAACAGGTGATAGGGACAGGCCCAGGAACAAAAGGCGCGCCCGCCAAAGAACCACCAGACCAGCACCACCGTAACGGTGCCAATCAACAGGTTCAGCATCAGGTCCTTATAGGCCAGCGTGACCTGGAGCGCCGCCGTCGGGTCGGCCATGTGGAAGCCCAGGAACCGCGACGCGGTCAGGGCGCCTTCGACCAGTTGCACATCCCAGCTGAAGGACACGATAAACATCGTGTTGATAATCAGGATCGAGGTCCAGCGGAAATACATCCACTTGCGGCTGACGATGGGATAATCCAGCTCGTGCTGAATGATCTCTTTGCGCTTCACGACCTCTTCGGGCGACTTCTGAAGCTTCTTCAGGTCCCGCGCGGCGTCGGTTTCTTCGTCCTTGGTCGGTTTGCGCGGCTCGGCGCCAAACATCATGGCCAGCTTGTGCAGATACCATTTCATGCTCATGACTGACGCTCCAGGGCAAGTTCGGTGTCAATGACGATTGACGCCGGTTCGGTCGGGCACATCATCTCGCAGGTGCCACAGCCGACACAGGATTTGTGGATCACCGGTTTGAACCGGATCTCATCGGGATCATCGCTGAGTGGCTCCAGCGAGATCGCGCCTTCAATCGGGCATTCCCGCACGCACAGGTCGCACAGCTCGACATCATAGGGGTGATCGGCGACCGGGATCGGGGTCCAGCGGTCGATTTCCTCGTACCGCAGCAGCCCGGTGAAATCTTCGCCTTGCACGTACCCTTCAAAGCCCAGGCCCTTCATCGCCAAACAACTGTCGGGGCGGGCCAGGCGGGCAAAGCCGATGCTGACCTCTTCCTTCTTGGCAATCTCGTGGGACAGCGCCCCCGTGGGGCAGGCCAGCACGCATTGCGTCGCGTCACAGGAGAAATCACAGGCCTGAGACCGCGCGTCGATATAGGGCACGCCCAGGCCATAGCCTTCGTCGCCATCGCCCAGTTTGATCGCTTCAACGGGACAGACCTGAACGCATTGGCCGCATTTGATGCAGGCGGACAGGAAATCGTCCTCGGGGATCGCGCCGGGGGGGCGCAGACGGTCAAACACCTGCGCGCGCACCGGATACCAGCCCACCAGGCTGGCCCCGACCACCACGGCACCGGCCCCAAGCGAGCGCACCAGCATACGCCGCCGCTCCAGTTCGCGCCGCGTCAGGCGTTTCTTTTTCGGTTTTTCCGGGGCTGCTCCCGGGGCTGCATTGTCACTCATTGCAACATCTCCAAAGCAGATTTCGGCGCGCCTTCGACCACCTCACGCACCGGCGGATCCATCAGCGAGATTTCTTCGCGGATCAACAGGCGTGGTTCGGAAAACGGCGCCAGGCGCTCGACGAAATCAAGCGCGGCAAGGGCCAGACCGCCGCGGAAGAACGAGGCGTTGGGTATCTCCATCCAGATGCGGTCGGCATAGTTGTAGATTTCATAGGGCACATCGCCCTGCCCGTCCGCATCGCGGTCAAAGCCGGCGTAGTCGTCCCAGTAGTTGCCTTCCCAGCCCTCGCGCAACGCCGTGCCACGGCCACGCACGGAAATCTGGGTAAAGTTCGACACGAACGCGTTGCGCTGAAAGTGGTTGCCGGTCCAGTCGGTGTGAAATTCGATACCGATCCCGTTATAGGCGATCGTGTTGTCGGCAAAGGTATTGTCCAGGTCCGGGTCCCAGGGTGACGGGTCCAGATAGACGCCGGTCGCATTGCCAATCAGGTCATTGCGCAGGATTTTTGCGCCTGAGCTTTCCTTGAACCCGATACCGGTGCCGGACGCGCCCCAGGCGCGCAGGATCTGGTTGTCCTGCACGGTGATGTTGTTGGCATACATCAGGAAAACGCCAACGACGCAGTCCGATATTTCGTTGCGTTCGACTGTATTTTCATGGGCATACATGAAGTGGATGCCATAGCGTCCGCGCCGGATCTTGTTGTCGCGCAGCACGTTGCCCGAACTGTACCAGATCACGATATCGCGGCTGTCTTCGATGATATTGTCTTCGAAGGTGTTGTCGTTCGAATACCAGATGCGCACGCTGTCACCGCGCAGCTCCAATGGCATGTCTTTGGACGAAACATGGATGCGACGCAGCACATTGTTGGACGCCTGCGTCATGTCGACGCCAAACAGCGACCCTTCGATCACCACATCCCGGATGACGTTGAAATCACCGGAAATGCGCAGGCCCGCGTCAACCTTGTTGTGCAGACGGCCCGAGTTGCGGATCGTCACGTTTTTCAAAGTCGCGCCAGTGGCTGTCATGGTCACGACCGTGCCCGTGTTGCCACCGTCGATAATGACGCCTTCGCGGCCGTCCAGCACGATGTTGCGATCAATGGTGATCTGTTCGACATAGACACCGGATGGGGGCACAACATCGCCCCCATCCGGGGTCGCGTCGATCATATCCTGCAACGGCCCCGCCATGGCCGGGGTCGCAAAGACCACCGCCAGGGCGAGTGACAGAAGGGTTCGCGCGAAGGTCATTGGCTTACATCCGGGCTGCGGCGTCACCGGCCAAACGGACCTGTTTCAGCCGGATCAGGGCAGCAAACAGCAGAACCGCCGAGGACGCAACCATGAAGCCAAAGCCAGCGGCCGGATAGGAGTGGGTCGCGAATTGCGCCACTTTACCGTCGCCAAACACCGTCGGCATGAAGGGTTTCAGCGTGAACGCCCCCATGGAGTTCAGCGTGTGACCATACCACCACAGCCAGCCTGCGTATTCCGCCAGGAACCCGATGGGCAGGGCCATGGGCGCCAACACCAGGATCCAGTGGAAGATCGAGCGCACCGACCAGGCGGCAAACACCATCAGCACCATCAGCGCCATGATGATCGCGTACAAGACCTGCGCCACGCCATCCATGGTCTGAACCAACGGATCGTTGCGGGCGGGATCGTTGAACCAACGGCCCAGCGACTTCGAATAATGCCACTTGAACACCTGCATGAGCGATCCGTTCCACTCCTCGCGTTCATCGGCGGGGCGTTTCAGGTCGTCCAACTGGTATGCCTTGCGCAGCGTGTCCAGGTATTCCTGCTTTTCGTCCACCTCTTCGACGGTGGTGGTGGCTTCGCTTTCGTTCAGGCTGTCTTGCAGGATCGCCACAATGCCGGACAGGTTCGAGCTGCTGCCCTCCTGACCCAACGATACGACCATGCCGGACAGGTAATTTGTCGTGTGAAGTTTGGCGCCATTTTCACCGTATAGCGCCATGGTCATCCAGGTTGCCAGCGCGCCATATCCGACCACGGACACGATGATACGCCCCTTGCGCCCCGGCGCGGCAAACACCAACAGCATCACCGCCAACATGGCGAACAGGAAAGGTGAAAACGCCTTTTCAACCGGCCCGCCTGAGGCAATGGGATACATGCCGACATAGTGGTTGATCGTGTCCATCTCGTGCACACAGTCCAGGGCTTCGGTCTCGACCACTTCGTCGCTTTCGCGGATCGAACAGCCATTCTGCACACTGTCCATATGGAACAGGATGCGAATGCCTTGGGGGAATGTGGCCTCGGGATAGTTGGGGGCCGTCAGGGACACCCACCATCCCGGTGACACAAAGGCCAAGCCAATCAGCACCACGGAAATAAGGGTCAATACCCGGTAGATGATACCGCGGCGGTCAGTTTTAGCGTTTTGCATAGCGTCCTCACTTCGCGTGGGTCACGGGCAACGCCAGCCGCCCGTGACAGAAAAATTGTTACCAGTCGAAGTCAGGATTAACCCAGCCGGGTTCACCGACCATCTCTGCGGGCGGCTTCAGGCGGGACACATAGTCCAGCACGGCTTTGGTATCACGGTCGCTGAAGCCTTCGATCTGCTTCATCATGTCCGGGTTCGCGTTGCGGCGTTTGCCGTCGCGGATCCATTCATACTGGCGCACCAGATAGTTATAGTGCTGGCCGTGGATGCGCGGGTAAAACTTGTCGTCGTCCCCTTCGCCGGTTTCACCGTGGCAGCGCACACAGTTTTCCTTGTACAGCGCTTCGCCATGTTCCAGATCGTCGCCTTCGCCAACGCCGTTTTCCGGGTTCATCGGCAGGGCTGCGATATAGGCGGCCACGTCCATGATCGACTGTGACCCACCGATTTCCTGCGGCAGAGCAAAGGGATACATGGTCGGGTTATCCCGGTTCAGCGCGCGAATATCGGCCAGCTGTTTGATGATAACCTTGATGTGCTGACCCGAAATCTGCGGGAAGGTGCCTTCGGGCAGACCCCAGCCATTCAGCTGGTGACAGGCCGAACAGACCTCGTACACATACAGACCATTTTCCAGGTTCGGGGTCAGGTTCAGAGCTTCGGCCTGTTCGCCGCCGCCTTCGTTCCAAGCTGCGGGCGAATGACCGGTGGCTTCTTCCGAGGCAAAAGCGGGCATGGCAAATGCCAGGACCCCTGCCAGGATTGCTGTCGTCGTACGTTTCATATCGCGCGTCCTTTCGTATTATTCTGCGTTACGATCATATTGCGACAGCCATGTGGCGATCGCTTCGATCTGTTCATCTTTGGCGCGAGAGATCACGCCGAACATCAGTTTGACCTTGCCACCGGTGCGTACTTTTTCACGCATGTCGGTCATCTGGCGGATCAGATAATCGCGATCCAGCCCGGCAATGATCGGATAGGCTTTGTTGGTCGGCTTTTCGCCTTCCTTGCCGTGGCAAGACCGGCAGCCCAGTTTCTTGTACGCCTTGGCGCCATCGGCCAGCAGGTCTTCGGTCGGGGCCGGGTCCAGAATTTCGGGGGCTGCGGCGGGCTGTTCTGCCAACCAGGCTGACACGTTCTTGATGTCGTCTTCGGTCAACAGGTGCATGATATCCGCCATACCTTGCACAAAGGGGTGACCGGTTGCGGGATCAACAGATCCGGTGCGTTCACCGGACTGGATCAATTCCAACTGTTCGATCAGGTATTTTTCGTTCTGTCCGGCCAGAGCCGGGAAAGACATGATCGCCTTGGCGCCGCCGCGTCCGTGGCAGGCCAGGCAGGTCTTGGTCATATAGACGCGTTTACCAGCCTTGAGGGTGTCTTCGTCTGCTGCCGCAAGGGCGGGGGCCGCGGCGAAACCCGCAAAGCCAAGAATGAATGCCGAGAGTAGAGCGCGCATGTCGTCTGTCCTGGGATTGAGTGGGGGTGCGAGCGGCGGTTACCGCCGCCCGCGTTATCTTGCTTGATGCGCTGGTTACTCAGCTTTCAGCGCGCCGTGCTCATCCAAGAAAGTCTTGGCGCGCAGGCCGATGTCGGCGGCTTTCACCTGATACTGCCACCACTGACCGGCCCAGAGGGTCGCGTTCTGCCAGTCGCCAGCGGCTGCCAGTTCTTCGGCTTTGGTGCGGGCTTCGGTAGCAAAGTTCAGCTGGTCAACAGCATCTTCGACCAACGACACGACTTCGGGGAAGTCTTTGTAGTTGTGCGAGGTGATGTAACCCACAACGCTGTCGATGACGGCCTGTGTTTCCACATTGGTCTGCATCTGACGATCAAAGTCGGCCTCGGTATACGAGGTGCCTTCGACGATCTCAGAGGCTTCTTCGACATAGCCTTCGGGTTTCACAACCAGATAACCGGTCATCTCGAGGTGCAGGGCCGAGCAGAACTCGGTGCAGTAGAACGAGAAGACGCCAGGTTTGTCAGCCACGATTTTCGCGGTGGCTGTCTTGCCGGGCTCCAGCGACAGGTTCACGTCAAAGGTCGATACCGAGAAACCGTGGGTCTCGTCTTCGGCGCGTTCCGAGTTGGTGATGATGAACTCGACGGTATCGCCTTCGTTCACTTCCACGATCTCAGGCGTGAAGTGCGAGCGGATCGCAGTCATGTAGACTTTGACATGCGTGCCGTCACGTTCGATGCGTTCCTGACCCGGACGCACAGCACCAGGGTGCTTGCCACCGGTCCGCGAGTCGGTGCCGTAACGATACCGAACCAGCGGTTGCAGCTTTTCGGCGGCAATGGCGACCGCATAGTGCGGTTCACCCAGCGGGATCGGCATGTCGTACAGCAATTCCATGGTGTCGCCCGAAATGTCGATCAGCTGGTGGTTCTGCGGGTGCAGCGGGCCAACCGGGTTAAACCGGTCGATTGCCAGCTTGTTCAGCGAAATCAGGTATTTACCAGCGGGGTTAACGCCTTCACCTTCCATCGCAACCAAGTGGCCGACGTTGTAGTGGATCGAGATCTTGTCCAGAACCTTGCCTTCGCAATAGTCCCATTTCACGATCTGGCTGTCCACGTACAGCGACGTGTAAACCACACAGGGTTTGCTGTCATACTGGTTGTGGAGCGGGCCAAGACCCAGCGGCACTTGCGTGTGCAGCGCGTCTTCCATCGCGATGATCGGGATACCGTAAGGGTCAACACCCGAGAAATTCTTGGCGTCGACGGCTGCCATGATCTTTTCGAACGAATAGACCGAAGCCTGGGTGTCCAGTTTACCACCGACAACGATGAACTTGCCGTCAGGCGACACATCGACGCCGTGGGGCGATTTCGGTTCGGCGATCAGGAAGACCAGATCGTTGGCAACAGCGGTTTCCATGGTGATGACCGGGTGGTCATTGATCATGGTCACGGCGCCCGACAGGTATACTTCTTCTGCCTTGCGCCAGTTGATGACGTGCATGAAGTCGGTGTCGCCTTGCGAACAGCCCGCTTCGAACGGCGGACGGCCGCTTTCGATGCCGCCAACATAGCGTTCAGCACAGAAGCTGTTGGTAAAGGACCAACCATCGGACACCAGCTTGCCGGCGTCGGACAAATCCTGCGAATAAGGCGGCAGTTCGATCGAGAAGCTGCGATCCGCATCAATGCGGCCCGCTTCACGGTCGAACTTCCAATAGGTAACCGCACCGCGGAATTTTTCGTTGAATTCCGACAGCGGTGCGAAACCACGGCCCAGAACGCCCGGATACTGTGCAGCTTCGATCACATATTCCGAGTTCGGGGTCACAAACGTGCCGCCGTGTTCGGATTGCAGGATCGGGTTCACAACGATCTGCTGCGTTTCAAAGTCATGCAGCGAAATGACCGCCACGCGGGGGGCGGATTTGTCGTTGATGAACAGCCATTCGCCGTCCAGATTACCGTCGGTTTCGGTGATGGCCGGGTGGTGCGTGTCACCCCAGTGGATCTCACGACCGTCAATCTTGCCTTCTTCCAGGATGCGTTTTGATTCTTCATCAAAACCAAAACCCTGCCAGGGCTCGGGCGTGAAGGCCGAAACATATTTCAGGATCCGCATCGACGGCACACCGTAAACGATGACTTGGCCGGATTGGCCACCAGAGGAGAATACGATGAATTCATCGCGTCCACCGGAGGGGGTGTATGTCTTCGCAGCGGCGAGAAGGTCCTGTTGGGACAGGCCCCGGCGCGTCATCACCTCATCAAGCGACTCGGCAGTGACCGCGCTTGCGGTCAGGCCCAGGCCTGCGGTGACAACGCTCGCCGTCGCGGCAAAGCGCTTGGCAAAGTTGTTGATCATTTTGCGTCCTCGTTGTCCGGGAATAAAGAATCGCGTGTGGTCATCACGCGTGAATGCGGCTCCCGGAGACCGTCACCAAGTCTATAAAATCACAAAACCCAAATGTACCGCTTGATATTCGTCAAGAAGTGCCCTTTCAGAGCAACATATTCAGGGCTGAACGGGCCAGTTGGGCCGGACCTTTGAGAAGGAAGACCAACCTCATGAAACGCCGCATTTTTCTGGGCGCCGCAAGCGCT
>DFBF01000153.1 GCA_002367285.1 Rhodobacteraceae bacterium UBA3087
GAAAACGCCCGTATGACCGTGGATCTGGAAGCGCAGGAAATCACCACCTCGGACGGTCAGGTGATCAAATTCGACGTGGATGCGTTCAAAAAGCATTGCCTGTTGGAAGGTTTGGATGACATCGGCCTGACGATGGAGAAAAAAGCCGCCATCGACACATTCGAAGCGCAGGCCGAACAGGCGCGCCCCTGGGTCTGACCCAAGCGCCAACCGACCTCTAGTGGTTGCAAGCCACTGGAACACAACATGAAGGGTCGCCTGATCGGGCGGCCCTTTTTCCGTCACAACAATGATGCAGGAAAACACCAGTTCGCCCGCAATCCCGCCCAAATGATTTACGAAAGTTTACCAACAACTTGCGGTGTCGGTCCAATTTGGGCAAGAATAAGGCAATGATGAGGCAACCCGTCACAATTGATGGGGTCAACGAGGAACAAGGGTGCGGCACCGCATCGTACCCGTCCGAGGTTGAGGATATAGAGCAGTGTTTTCACAGCTAACCGGCGCCGTTGCGCGCGCAATTCTAATGGTGATCCTGGTCGCCACCCCATCCATGTTGGTGCCTGGCACCAGCGCGGACACGGCGCAGATCATCGCCCTTGTGGCGATCTTTGCGGCCGCTTTGACGCTGTTCGAATATGCCTCGACCTATCCCGGTCTGGTGGAATTTCGCGACGCGCCACCATTCAACCGCATCCGGTTTCTCAGCCTGTTCGCCACGATCTTTCTGCTGTCGATCATTGCGCGGGGCACGACCCAGCCGACCACGGCAACGATGTTTGTCGAAGCCGTCGGCACGCTGATCGGTCAAGCGCTGGACTTTCCGTATTCGCCGGTGCGTCTGCTGGTGCTGATGCTGCCGGAAAACGCGGACTATCAAGACATCGTCACCCTGCGCACGGCGGCTGGGATCAGTTATCTGATCTCGCTGATCTCGCTGGCGTTCTTCGTCCTGTCGCTGCGCGTGATGGGATGGCCATCGCGGTTCGGGGCCTTCAATGTCTGGGTCAACCTGCCCACATTCGACCCCACGGCGGGCGGCGATGTGGTCGACCGGCTGGAACGCGACGCCCGTATCAACATCGCGCTGGGGTTCCTGCTGCCCTTCCTGACCCCGGCTGTGATAAAAGCAGCAGCATCGCTTTTCGGCTCGGTGTCGATGAGCAACTCGCAAACAATGATCTGGACGGTGGCCGCATGGGCATTCCTTCCCGCCAGCCTGTTCATGCGGGGCATCGCCATGGGGCGCATTGCCACGATGATCAGCGACGAACGCCGCCGCAACACCGCGGCTGCAAAGCAGGATGGCTTGCTGCCAGCCTAGCGTTGGCGGCGGCTTGCCTGCCTCTGCCCGCCTTGGCGGGGACCCTTCGCATCGCCACCTTCGACACAGACCTGTCGCGCAAAGGGCCGGGCCTGTTGCTGCGCGACATCCTCAAAGGCGAGGACGAGGACATCAGCGCCGTCATCGACGTAATTGCCACGGTCCGCCCCGATATCCTGCACCTGATGGGGATCGACCACGACCTGCACGGCCACGCGTTGTTTGCCTTGCAAGAGGCGTTGCGGCGCGCCGGTGTCGACTTCCCCCATGCCTTTACCGCCCGGCCCAATGCCGGACTGGCGACCGGGCTGGATATGGATGGCAACGGCAAGCTGGGCGAAGCGCGCGACGCACAGGGTTATGGCCGGTTCACGGGTGATGGCGGCATGGCGGTTCTGTCGCGATACCCGCTGGGCGAAGTGCGTGATTTCACCGACTTCCTGTGGGCCGATCTGCCCGGTGCGATCCCGCCCCGGCTGGGGGCTGGCCCCTTTCCCAGCACCCAAGCCTTTGCCGCACAACGCCTGTCATCGGTCAACCATTGGGACGTGCAGGTCATGACCCCGGATGGTCCGCTGCATGTGCTGGCCTTCAACGCGACCACGCCGATTTACGACGGGGACGAGGACCGCAACGGGCGGCGAAACCACGATGAAATCGCGTTCTGGGCACGCTATCTGGACGGCGACTTGCCCTGGTCTGCCCCCAAGGCGCCGGTTGTGATCACCGGCAAAGCCAACCTGGACCCGTTCGATGGCGAAGGGCTGCACAAGGCGATTGCATCGCTGTTGGCCGACCCGCGCCTGCAAGACCCTGAGCCCCGCAGCAAAGGGGCCGCGCAGGCCGCAACACCCGGCCACCAGGGTGACCCGGCGCTGGACACGGCCGATTTCAAAGATCCGTTTCCGGGCAACCTGCGACTGGATTATGTGCTGCCATCGGCGGACCTGACGATCACCGGCGCAGGCACCCATTGGCCCGCTGGCACAGACACCATGCGCCACCATCTGGTCTGGGTCGATATCACCTTCCCTTGACCCTGCGCCCCCTGCGCTTTACCCAACATCCAACCGAATATACGCAAAGGAACGCCCCCATGAGCAACCCGTCCCTCCTGATCCTTGCCGGTGACGGCATTGGCCCCGAAGTCATGGCCGAGGTCCAGAAAATCATCACCTGGTATGGTGACAAACGTGACCTGAAATTCGACGTCTCCGAGGGGCTGGTTGGCGGCGCATCTTATGACGCGCACGGCACACCCCTGACCGACGAAACCATGCAAGCCGCACAAGACGCAGACGCCGTTTTGCTGGGGGCCGTCGGTGGCCCGAAATACGACGTGTTGGATTTCAGTGTGAAACCCGAACGCGGGTTGCTGCGTCTGCGCAAGGAAATGGATCTGTTTTCCAACCTGCGCCCGGCACAGTGCTTTGACGCCTTGGCCGACTTTTCTTCGCTGAAGAAAAACATCGTCGCCGGTCTGGATATCATGATCGTGCGCGAGCTGACCTCGGGCGTGTATTTCGGCGAGCCGCGCGGCATCAGCGTCGTGGACGGCGAACGCGTTGGCATTAACACGCAGCGGTACACCGAAAGCGAAATTGCCCGCGTGGCCCGGTCGGCGTTTGAACTGGCCCGCAAGCGGGATAACCGCGTCTGTTCGATGGAAAAAGCCAACGTGATGGAAAGCGGCATTCTGTGGCGCGACGTGGTCACGGAAATCCACGAGGCCGAGTATCCCGACGTGGAGCTCAGCCACATGTACGCCGACGCCGGTGCCATGCAGCTGTGCCGCTGGCCCAAGCAATTCGACGTGATCGTCACCGACAACCTGTTCGGCGATATCCTGTCTGACACCGCCGCGATGCTGACCGGGTCGCTGGGCATGTTGCCGTCTGCTTCCCTGGGCGCGCCCATGGCAAACGGTCGCCCCAAGGCGCTGTATGAACCCGTACACGGGTCCGCCCCCGACATCGCGGGTGAAGGCAAGGCCAACCCCTGTGCCTGCATCCTCAGCTTCGCCATGGCGCTGCGGTATTCGTTCGATCAGGGTGCCGAAGCCGACCGCCTGGAAGCCGCCGTTGAAAAGGTGCTGGCCGATGGGGTGCGCACCGCCGATCTGCTGAACGACGAAGGTGTCACGCCCGCGTCGACCAGCGACATGGGCAACGCGGTCATCGCCGCGCTGGACGCCAGCCTGTAAGCTGGTCACCACACTGTTTGAAACGGCCCGCCACCGCGCGGGCCGTTTTGCGTTTGGGCCTTCCGACTGGATACGAAGACGCCGCCGGGGTGGGCATGCTGTGCGATTGCCGATCCTGGCGTTGCTCGAACGCACGGCACCCGGCGACACGCTGCAAATGGACGGGATTTGCGCCCCGCTGGCGCGCGGGGCACAGGGGTTGGTACGGCCCTGTTTGGTGCGCTGTTCGACCTGGCCCGTGATCGGGGATATCGCAAGATCATCCTGGATGTGATCGATTCGACCCCCCGCGCCAAGGCGCTGTATGAACGCCTGAACTTTCAGGCCACCGGCGTGGAAAACACCGCATTTCTGCGCCCCATTCTGGGTTTCAGCTCTGCAACTCGTATGGTGAGGGCGGTTTAGCGATTCAGGGCTTGCCACGGGTCCGGTTAAGGGCTATTCCGCCCGCCACGGTCGGGCTGTAGCGCAGCCTGGTAGCGCACCTGCTTCGGGAGCAGGGGGTCGGAGGTTCGAATCCTCTCAGCCCGACCAGTTTTCCAACAAATACGATCTATGGTCGTCTT
>DFBF01000149.1 GCA_002367285.1 Rhodobacteraceae bacterium UBA3087
CTTACCCTTTCATCCGCGCGGTGATGGCCGCTGTGATCGACTTGGCGTCCGCCTTGGTGCCCAGAGCCGCAAGGATTTCCTTGGTGGCATCCTTGGCAACCGCCTTCACGCTGTCGACGGCACCGGTGCGGATTTCGGCGATTGCCGCTTCCGACTCGGTCGCCTTGGCAGCGATTTCAGCATCGGCCTTGGCCGCAGCCACGTCCACTTCAGCCTGAATTTCGGCTTTCGCTTCGGCAACGATCTTGTTGGCTTCCGAACGGGCATCGGCGAGGGCCTGGTTATAGGCTTCCTCGGCTTTGATCGCCTGTTGCTTCAGCTCTTCGGCAGCCGCGACGTCATTCGTGATGGTGGACTGGCGCTCGGCCAGAACCGCCTCGATGCGCGGCAGCGCAATCTTGGTCAGCACGAAGTAGATGACGACCAGCGTTACGACAAGCCAGAAGATCTGGTTCCCGAACGTCGAGAAATCCAGCTGCGGCATGCCAGTGCTTTCTGCGTGACCGGCGGCATCATGTGCCATGTCGGTCGCAGCGTGACCGGCATCAGCCGCAGTTTGCGCGGCGTCCGTGGTCTCATGCGTAGTGTTTGACATCCTATTCTCCTAGAACCTGTTCAGAACGGACAGGCCGCAAGGCCTGCCCTTTCGTAAGGATGGTTCAGAAGTCTTAGACGGCGAACATCAGCAGCAGAGCGACCAGGAACGAGAAGATGCCCAGGGCTTCTGCAAACGCGATACCGATGAACAGGGTCGCGGTCTGACCGGCGGCTGCCGACGGGTTGCGCAGGGCACCCGACAGGAAGTTGCCGGCAACGTGGCCAACACCGATGGCGGCGGCGCCAGACCCGATGGCGGCCAGACCGGCGCCGATGAATTTACCCAAAGCTGCTGCTGCGACGAGTTCCATGATGTTTCTCCTTACGTGGAATGCGTTGAATTCGGTTGTTAAGTTTGCACCCGCTTAGTGCGACGGGTGCAGCGCGTCTTTCAGATAGACGCACGTCAGAATGGTGAACACATAGGCCTGGATGAAGGCGACCAGCACCTCCAGCGCATAGACCGCCGAGATCGCCAGGATGGGCAGGAAGCTGAACAGCCCCAGCGCACCGGCAAAACCCGCGAACACCTTGATAACGGCGTGACCGGCCATGACGTTGCCTGCCAGACGAATGGAATGGCTGACCGGGCGCACGAAGTACGAGATCAGCTCGATCAGAGCCAGCACGGGGCGCAGCGCCATCGGTGCCGAAGACACCCAGAACAGGCCCAGAAAGCCTGCGCCGTTTTTGACAAAGCCCAGAATGGTCACAAAGAAGAACACAAGGCCGGCCAGAACCACCGTCACGGCGATATGGCTGGTGGGCGCAAAGCTCATCGGGATCAAGCCAAGAAAGTTGGCGAAGACGATGAACATGAACAGGGTCATGATGCCCGGAAAATACTTGATGGCGTCCTTGCCAGCCACATCTTCGACCATCTTATAGACGAAACCGTACGCCATTTCGGCAACCGACTGACTGCGCGACGGCACGACGGCGCGACCGCGCGTGCCCAACACCATGACCAGGACGATCGCGACCACGGCCAGAGCCATCCACAGGGTTTCGTTGGTGGGGGTGAAGGTGCCCAGGCGCTCACCGCCAAACAGCGCCTTGATTTCGAACTGATCCATCGGGTGGATTGCCAGTCCGACATGCTCGGGTGCAAACAGCAGACCCGAAATCACAACCAATGCCAGCACCGCGAAGAATACGACCTTGGCGATCCCGCCGGTCTGGTTTGCGCTCTGTTCAGCCACGTTATTGTCCCTCTTCACCGTCCGCCGGGACCTGCCCGGCTTGTTTTTCCTGCATGTGGGTCGCGGTGCCAAGCATGACTTTCACGCCCGCAGCAAACCCCAGCAATATGAACAGCACCATGAATATCGGTTTCGTGCCAAAGAGGGCGTCGATCCCGTATCCGATGCCAAATCCGATCAACAGACCGGAAACAAGCTCGATGACCATCTGCCAGGCCATGTTCGCCTGATTATAGCCTTCATCACCGGCGCTTTCCGCGACCTCTTCGCCCTTCAGCGCCCTTATGCGCTTATCCAAGGCCTCAAGACGCTTGGGATCGGGTTCATTGGACATGGGAATACACCCCGGTGACAGTTGGGGCCTTGCTAAGGTCCAATGGGGTATGAGTCAACGGGGTTTGGCGCTAACAGTATGCCGCTAACGCATTGATTTCACGCCATTTCCCATATCACCCCGTGTCATACCCTGGCTCATGCGGGAAATTTGACTGATTTTGGCATATTCAACCATTTGGTTGACGAAAAATGCCTGGCCACTTAGGCCATGAGGCATGGAACACCGTCTGGACCTTGTCTTTGCCGCCCTTGGCGACCCTACGCGCCGCGCCATCCTGACCATGTTGTTAGAGGATGATATGGCCGTCACTGACGTGGCCGAGCCGTTCGACATGTCGCTGGCCGCCGTGTCCAAACACCTGACCATCCTGACCCGCGCGGGTCTGATCAGCCAAGAAAAACGTGGTCGGGTGAAATGGTGCAAACTGGAACCGGACGCGATGCGCGAGGGATCCGTCTGGATGCAAGGATTTGGCCAGTTCGAGCCGGTGAACCTGGACGATTTCGAACGGTTTCTGGCGGCCGAGCTGAGCGAATAGCCCCAAAACGCAAAACGCGCCCCCGAAGGGACGCGCCTTGATCTCTCGCGATGATCTTTCTTACGAATGGATCGGCCCGTCGCCACAGGCCAGTGCGGCTTCGCGCACGGCCTCGGAGAACGTCGGGTGCGCATGACAGGTGCGCGCCAGATCTTCGGCAGATCCGCCAAATTCCATCAGCACACAGGCCTCGTGGATCAATTCACCCGCGGCCGGTCCCATGATATGCACGCCCAACACGCGGTCGGTGGCCTTGTCGGCCAGGATTTTCACAAACCCTTCGCCCTGGAACACGGCCTTGGCGCGGCCATTGCCCATGAAGCTGAACTTGCCGACCTTATAGGCGCGGCCTTCGGCTTTCAGCTGTTCTTCGGTCTGGCCAACGCTGGCAACCTCAGGCGCGGTATAGATCACGCCGGGGATCACGTCATAGTTCACGTGGCCGGCCTGACCGGCAATGCTTTCCGCCGCCGCCATGCCTTCGTCTTCGGCCTTGTGGGCCAGCATCGGACCTTCGATCACGTCGCCGATTGCCCAGATGCCTGGCACCGAGGTTTTCCAGTGGTCGGTTGCGATTTGACCGCGGTCGGTCATAGCAACCCCAACGGCCTCCAACCCCAATCCGTCAACAAACGGGCGACGACCGGTGGCAACCAGCACCACATCGGCGTCGATCATGTCCTCGGCGTCGCTCTTGCGCAGTTTATAATGCACCTTGGCCTTGGTCTTGGTCGCGTCCACCTTTTGCACGGCGGCGCCCATGACAAACGTCAGGCCCTGCTTTTTCAACGCGCGCTGGAACGTCTTGGCCAGATCGCCATCCATGCCCGGTGTCACGGCGTCCAGGAATTCGACCACGGTAACCTCGGACCCCAAACGGGCATAGACCGAGCCCATTTCCAGGCCGATCACGCCAGCCCCGATGACAACCATCTTCTTGGGGATCTTCGGCAATGACAGCGCCCCGGTCGAGGTCACGACAACCTTTTCGTCGACCTCTACACCCGGCAGGCTGGAGGGTTCTGACCCAGACGCAATGACGATGTTCTTGGCGGTATGCACCTCGTCGCCCACCTGGACCTGACCGGCGGCGGGGATCGATCCCCAGCCCTTCAGCCAATCAACTTTGTTCTTCTTGAACAGAAACTCGATGCCCTTGGTGTTCTGACCAATGACGTCGTCCTTGTAGGCCAGCATCTGCTTCCAATCGACCGATTGGGTTTTGCCCTTCAGGCCCATCTTGGCAAAATTATGCTGGGCTTCGTGCAGCGAATGCGAGGCATGCAGCAGCGCCTTGGACGGGATGCAGCCCACGTTCAGACAGGTGCCGCCCAGGGTTTCGCGCCCTTCGACACAAGCAGTTTTCAGGCCCAACTGGGCGCACCTAATGGCGCACACATAGCCGCCCGGGCCGCCGCCGATGATGATTACGTCATAGTCTGCCATGGTGTGTTCCTCGCATTGGACCTGTCACTTCTCATCCAGCCCATCAATATCAATGAACCAAGTGGCAATCCACATTCCAAAAGTCCCCAGAAAACCGATTTGCCATACTTGCCAACCGCTTTCTGTCAATGGGAGCCTACCAAAGGTAGGAACGAAAATCCCCACAAAGAACATCACGAAGAAAACAGACCATACCATCACGAAAAGGTGCGATAGTGGATTTTCTGCGTAGGAGCTAAGTAGTTTATCACGCTCAACCTTTCTAAAAAGAATATCCCAAATTGTCTTCACCATAACTGCAAGAACAATGCATGCAACAATCAAGACCATTTGAGACCCCAACCTGCCTTTACAGATCCATCAACAGACGACGAGGATCTTCCAGCGCTTCTTTCACACGCACCAGGAAGGTCACAGCACCCTTGCCGTCAACGACCCGGTGGTCATAAGACAGCGCCAGATACATCATCGGGCGGATCACCACCTGGCCATTGATGGCCATGGGACGGTCCTGGATCTTGTGCATGCCCAGAATACCGGACTGCGGCGGGTTCAGGATGGGGCTGGACATCAGCGAACCGTAGACACCACCATTCGAAATCGTGAAGGTGCCGCCCTGCATTTCGTCCATGCTCAGCTTGCCATCACGGGCGCGACGACCCTTTTCGGCAATCGCCTTTTCGATACCGGCAAAGGACATGGCGTCCGCGTCCCGGATGACCGGAACGACCAGGCCCGTGGGCGTGCCGGCGGCAACACCCATGTGCACGAAATTCTTGTACACGATGTCGGTGCCGTCGATTTCGGCGTTGACCTCGGGGATTTCTTTCAGCGCATGGCAGCAGGCTTTGGTGAAGAAGGACATGAAGCCCATGCGGACGCCGTGTTTCTTTTCAAAATCAGCCTTGTAGGTGTTCCGCAGCGCCATGACCTCGGTCATGTCGACCTCGTTAAAGGTGGTCAAGATCGCGGCGGTGTTCTGCGCTTCTTTCAAGCGGCGCGCCATGGTCTGCTTGAGACGGGTCATCTTGACCCGCTCTTCGCGGGACGCGTCATCGGGGGCGGAGGCGGCGCGGGGGGCGGCGGGTTTGGCTTCGGCTTTGGGAGCCGAGGTGCCAGCCGCCACGGCCTTGGCCACGTCTTCCTTCATCACGCGGCCATCCCGGCCCGAGCCTGTGACCTGATCGCGGCTGATGCCCGCTTCGGCCATGGCTTTCTTGGCCGACGGCGCGTCTTCGACGTCTTTGCCGGAAGTGTCGGCGGATTTGGTTTCAGGGGCAGCACCCGCCCCGGATTTGGCGTCTTCGCCCTTGGGAGCGGCAGCGCCTGCGCCGGAGGTCAGCACAGCCAGCGTGGCGGAGGCTTCGACAGTGGTGCCTTCGTCGGCGAGGATTTCGGCCAGCACGCCAGCGGCGGGCGAGGGCACTTCGACGCTGACCTTGTCAGTTTCCAATTCGCAGAGCATTTCGTCCTGCTCAACCTTATCGCCGACCTTTTTGAACCAAGTGCTCACGGTCGCCTCAGTGACCGACTCGCCCAGTGTTGGCACCTGTACGTCGATGCTTTCCCCTTCGCGGGCGGCCACATCGGCGGAACCGGCGTCGATCGCCTTGGGCGCATCGCCATCGCGGTCGGATTGGGACACGGCCTCATCGTCCTTGGCGGCTTCTTTGGCCTTTGGCGCGGCGTCGGAGCCGCTGTCGCCTTCACTGACATTGGCTAAGAGGGCGTCGACGCCGACGGTGTCGCCCTCTTGGGCCACGATCTCGCTCAGGGTGCCCGCAACGGGGGAGGGCACTTCGACGGTGACCTTGTCGGTTTCCAG
>DFBF01000295.1:0-4813 GCA_002367285.1 Rhodobacteraceae bacterium UBA3087
CACAGTTCTGGGCATGATCGAGGCATTCCAGGCCTTGCAGGACAGCGGTGCGGGGGCGGACCCAACCGTGCTGGCCGGAGGGATCTGGCAGGCGCTGTTGACCACCGCGGCGGGCATGGCCGTTGCGATCCCCGCCGCCATGGCCCTGTCATGGTTTGAAAGCGTTGTTGAACGGGTCCAGATTGACATGGAAGATCTGGCGACACGGCTGTTCACCCATGCCCCCGGTGATGGCGCCTGATGTTCACCTTCGCCCCCCCAAGGCCCAGACGACGACCCAGCCTGACGCCGATGATCGACATCGTGTTCCTGCTGTTGGTCTTCTTCATGTTGGCATCAACATTCGGGCCGGATCGTGCCTTGCCGCTGGGCTTGGGCGCGGGCGGGGGGGCCTATTCCGGCCCGCCGCGTCTGGTCGGGATTGGCCCGGAGGGGGTGACATTGAACGGCGCATCCCTGGCGCTTGAGGCGCTGCCGGATGCGCTGACCCCTTTGATGCAAACCCCAGAAGACACTGTGGTTTTGCGCCCTGTGGACGGTGCCGACCTGCAAGCCTTGTCGGATGTGGCCGCTGCTCTGACACAGGCCGGGATGTCGCGCCTGATCGTGGTGGAGTAAGCGCCATGGATTTCGCCACCCAGCCCAAACGCCGCCCCGCCGAGGCCATTTTGCCGATGATCAACGTGGTCTTTCTGTTGCTGATCTTCTTCCTGATGACAGCGCGCATTGCCCCGCGCGCACCATTTGAGCTGCACCCGCCGGAAACCACGCTGGAAACTCTGGGCGAGGGCACGGATACCCTGTTTCTGTCAGCCGATGGCGTGCTGTTTCACGGTGGGCTGGAGGAGGCGGAGATTTGGGTGGTTCTGGCGGACCATGACGGGCCTCTGACCCTGCGCGCCGATGCTGGGTTGTCGGCGGTGACCTTTGCCCAGGTTCTGGGCCGATTGAACGAAATCGGGATCGAACGGGTCGATCTGTCCATGGTGCCCAGATGAGCAAGATTTTGCAGTTCTCGGGCCTTCTGGGCGTGTCTGCGGCGGCGCATGTGATGCTGTTTCTGGGCGCGGCACCCCATGGCGGGACACCGTCCGGGGCCGGGGGCACGCAGGACGNNTGCCGCCGCGCCGCCGCAACTGGCGCAGATGGTTCAGGATTGGACCCGCCCGGTCGAGGTTCAGGGTGAAACGGCGGCGCTGCGCCCGCCGCCTGTCAGTGACGCGGTACCTGAGAGGGGCGCGCAGGAGGTGCCGACCGCACCCGGCACGCTGCCGTTGCCTTTGCAGGTGACACAAGCTGAACAGACGCCTGACCCGGTAACACCGCCCGCACCTGTCGCGCCTCCAGCCCCCCCTGCGCCTGTGCCGCCAATGGTTCGGCCCAGCCCGCGGCCAACGCCGCAACCTGTGGCACAAGCCCCAACCCCTGTCGCGCAACCTGCCGCAAAACCGGCCCCCGCTGCGCCTGCGCAACCGGCCCAGCGGGCGGCGGGCGCGGGGGGCGGGGCCTCGGCGGGCACAGCACAGAGCGCGGGGGATGATGCCCCCTCGGCCGCCCATAGCTCCAAGCTGATCGCGCGGTGGAGCGCGGGGATCCGGGCCCGGATCGAGCGGCGCAAACGCTATCCGTCCGGGACACGGGCGTCGGGTCAGGTGCAGGTGCAGATGACCATTTCCACAACCGGCGCCGTGATTGGCGCGCGCGTGAGAAGCAGCTCAGGCGACGCAACGCTGGATCGTGCCGCGTTGCAAGCCGTGCAAAACGCGCGGCTGCCCAAGGCGCCCAAGGGCCTGCCACCGGGGCAGCATGGTGTCACGTTGACCCTGACGTTTGCGCGTTAAAGCCCGCGTTCAGTCTGCGCCCATCTGCGCGCCGGGGGTGGATTGTGAGATGGTGATTTCGTCTTCGCTCATGCCTTCGGGGATGGTGTCAAACAGCGGTGTGGACAGGTATCGTTCGCCGGTATCGGGCAGCATGACCAGAATGTTGGCGCCTTTGGGGGCGTCTTTGGCCACCTGCATGGCGGCGGCAAATGTTGCGCCTGCGGAAATGCCGGTAAAGATGCCTTCCTGCGCGGCCAGGCGTTGTGACCAGGTGATGCCGTCTGGACCCGCGACGGTCAACAGGCCGTCATAGCCGCCGTTGTCGATGGCCTCTTGTAACACCAAGGGGATGAAGTCCGGCGTCCAACCCTGGATCGGGTGGGGGGCAAAATCCGGGTGGCTTTCGGTGGCTTGGCCTGCGTCGTTTCGCGTGTTGGTGTAACCTGACGACACAATGGCGGCATTCGCCGGTTCGGCCAGGATGATTTTCGTGTCCGGGCTTTCGCGGCGCAAGACACGCCCGATGCCCGTGACCGTGCCGCCGGTGCCATAGCCGGTGACGAAGTAGTCCAACGCCTCGCCGTCGAAATCGGCCAGGATCTCGCGCGCGGTGGTGGCTTCGTGAATGTCGGCATTGTCGGGGGTTTCGAACTGGCCGGCCAGGAACCAGCCGTTCTTGTCGGCCAGCTCCATCGCCTTGGTATACATGCCAAACCCTTTCAGGCCCTTGGGCGTCAGCACGACCTTGGCGCCAAAAAACCGCATCAGACGGCGGCGTTCGACCGAAAACGCCTCGCTCATTGTGATGACCAGGGGGTATCCCTTGGCGGCGCAGACCATGGCCAGACCGATGCCGGTGTTGCCTGATGTGGCCTCGACCACCGTTTGGCCCGGTTTCAGGCGCCCGTCGCGTTCGGCGGCTTCGATGATGTTCAGCGCCAGGCGATCCTTGACTGACCCGCCGGGGTTTGCGGCCTCGAATTTCACGAAGACATTCACATGGTCCGGCGCGATGCGGTTGATGCGGATCACGGGCGTGTTGCCCACGGTGTCCAAAATGCTGTCGTATCGTATGCCGTTGCCGGAGGTGGTGCGGATGCTCATGGGGTGGGCCCTTTGGTTGCGCTGAAGGTTCAGCGTAACGCGGGGGCGGGGGTAAGAACAGGGGGCAGCGCCCGGCGTTGCCACCGGGCGCGACCGTGTCAGGTGCGGAACACGCGATAGATCGCCGGGATCACCAGAACCGTCAACAGGGTCGAACTGAGCAGACCGAACAGCAGCGAAATCGCCAGGCCCTGAAAGATCGGATCGGCCAGGATCACCACCGCGCCGATCATCGCCGCAATGGCGGTCAGCAGGATCGGCTTGAAGCGGATCGCGCCTGCTTCGATCAGGATGTCGGTCTTGGTTTTGCCGGTGGTATCTGCGTGGCGAATGAAATCGACCAACAGGATCGAGTTCCGCACGATGATGCCCGCCAGCGCGATGAAGCCGATCATCGAGGTCGCGGAAAACGGCGCCGCATACAGCCAGTGCCCGAACATGATGCCCAGGAAGGTCAACGGGATGGGCGTCAGGATCACCAGCGGCAGTTTGAAGCTGCCAAACTGGGCCACCACCAGGATATAGATACCCAACAGGGCGACCGCAAAGGCCGCGCCCATGTCGCGGAAGGTGATCCAGGTGACCTCCCATTCGCCGTCCCACAGCAGGGTGATGACGCTTTCATCCTCGGGCTGACCGTTCAGCGAAATCACGGGTTTCGTGCCCTCGGCCCAGTCCATCGCGTCCAGTTCATCCGCCACGGCCAACATGCCGTACAGGGGCGCCTCGAAGGTGCCGGCCAGTTCGGCCATGACCATTTCGGTGGCCCGCCCATTGTGGCGGAAGATCGGGAACGAGGCGCGTTCTTCGCGGATCTCGATCACGTCACCCAGTTCGACCACACCACGCGCGCCGGGCAGGGTGTTGGCGGGGATCGGTGTGGACAGGAACCGTTCATCCATCACGCGATCCGAGCGGTCGCGTTCGACCAGGATCGGGATCGGATAACGCCCGCCACCCCGGTGGGAATAGCCAACGGTCGAGCCGCTGTTCAGGATCGCCATCGTGTCGAACACGTCGCTTTCCTGTACGCCATGGAATTCCAGCTGATCCGACGAAATCGTCGCCCGTAAACGGCGCGGTTGCACGCCGAACCCATCGTCAACATCAACGACAAAGGGCACGGCCTCGAACGCCTGACGAATTCTGGTCGCGGCCGCGCGGCGGCTGTCGGCATCGGGGCCGTAAACCTCGGCCAGCAGGGTGGCGATGACCGGCGGGCCGGGGGGCGGTTCCACCGTTTTCAAAGAGGTGCCAGGCGGCACGTCGATCTGCGCAATCCGGTCGCGAATTTCCGCCGCGATCTCGTGGCTTTCGCGGTCGCGGTGGTGCTTGGCAGTCAGGTTGATCTGCACATCACCCAGCTGCGGATCTTCGCGCAGGTAATAATGCCGCACAAGCCCGTTGAAGTTGAACGGCGACGCGGTGCCTGCGTGGGTTTGCACGCTGACGACCTCGGGCAATTCCAGCACCGTGGCCGCCACCGCCTGGGCCACATGATCGGTCGCCTCGACCGAGGCCCCTTCGGGCAGATCAATCACCACAGACAGTTCGGATTTGTTGTCAAACGGCAGAAGTTTGACCGTCACGTCCTGCGTATACAGCAACCCGAGCGAGCCGAACGACAGCACGACCGTCACCAACAGGAACAGCAATGCGGTGGTTTTGGAATGCAGCACGGGGCGCGCGACAGCGGAATAGATCGCGCCCAGACGACCGCCGTGACCATGCGCGTCATGGTCCTTGGCGGGCGCATTGCCCGCGATTTTCAGCATCAGCCAGGGGGTGATCATCACGGCGACGAAAAAGCTGATGATCATCGCGGCAGAGGCGTTGGCCGGGATCGGCGACATATAGGGGCCCATCAGGCCGGACACGAACAGCAT
>DFBF01000295.1:4882-9715 GCA_002367285.1 Rhodobacteraceae bacterium UBA3087
CCAGTGGCGGTCAATGTTTTCGATCACCACGATGGCGTCATCAACCAGAATACCGATCGAGAAAATCAGCGCAAACAGCGACACGCGGTTCAGGGTATAGCCCATGATATAAGACGCAAACAGCGTCATCAGGATGGTCACGGGGATGACCACGGCGACCACGATGCTTTCACGCCAGCCGATGGCAAACAGCACCAGCGCGACGATAGAAATTGTGGCCAAGCCCAGGTGAAACAGCAGTTCATTCGCCTTTTCATCGGCGGTTTCACCATAGTTGCGCGTGATCTCAACCGTGACGCTTTCGGGGATCAACTGGCCTTGCATGGCCTCGACCCGGTGCAGGATTTCTTCGGCAACGATGACGGCATTGGCCCCGGCGCGTTTGGCAATTGCCAGGGTCACGGCGGGGGTGCGGTGGATGTTGCCCGCACTGTCGCGCGTCACATTGGCCACGATTTTGTCCGAAGTATCAGCGACATAAGATACATCCGCCACGTCGCGCACATAGACCGCGCGCCCGTCGCGGGCTGTGATTAACAGGTTGGCGACATCGGCGGGCGCGGTCAGGCTTTCACCTGCCACCAGGGCGATCTGTTCGCCACCATCGCGGATCAGCCCGGTGGAAAAGGCGCGGTTTGCCCCCATCACCTTGCCCGCCAGCTGTTGCAACGTCACGCCATACAAGGCCAGGCGTTCGGGGTCGGGCGCAATGCGGATCGCCTCGGGGCTTTCGCCGACCAAATAGGTCAGGCCGACATCGTCGATCTTGGCGACTTCGACCTGCAACTCGCGCGCGATCCGGGTCAGGTCGTTGGCGGTGATGCTGTCAACACCGGGTTGCGGCGTCAGGGTCAGGGCGACAATCGCCACATCATCAATGCCACGGCCAACGATCAGAGGTTCGCCAATGCCAACCGGGATGCGGTCCATATTGGCGCGGATCTTTTCATGCGTGCGCAGGATGGCGCTGTCAGAGCTGGTGCCAACCAGGAACCGCGCGGTGACCATGGCATAATCATCGCGGGTCGAGGAATAGATATGTTCGACGTCATTGATGCCCTGCACGATGGTTTCCATCGGCTCGGTCACCAGTTTCACGGCGTCATCCGCCCGAAGGCCGGGCGCCTGAATGTGGATGTCCACCAGGGGAACAGAGATCTGCGGCTCTTCTTCTCGGGGCAGGGAAATCAGCGCGACCAGACCCACGGCCAGGGCCGCCAGGATCATCAGGGGCGTCAGGGCCGATTGGATGAAACTGCGGGTCAGGCCGCCGGCAATACCCAGTTTGCTGCCGTCAAGGTCGTCGTGATGTTCACTCATGGCCCGTGTCTCCGGCACCGGCATGGGCGGGGGCGTGATCGTCGGGGGCGTGATAGTCAAGAACGACCATGTCGCCCGCGTTCAGCCCGCTGACCACTTCGATCATCGCGTCACCTTCGATCTGTTGCGGCTCACCCAGCACCACGGCGCGTTGCATGATATGCCCATCGTCGCTTTTGACGGCGATGAAATCCAGCCCCATGCGGGTTTGTACGGCGGCTTGGTGTACCATCAGGCCGCTGTGTTCGCCCACCGGCAGGCGGACCAGGACGCGGGCGTTGACGAAATCCGTCGACAGGCCTTCGACCTCGACATCGGCAATCACACGGCCGTTTTCAATCTGGGGATAGACCTTGGCCAAGGTGCCGGTCTGCTGCGCGCCTTCGCCGCCGATCAGGATGTCGGCACCCTGTTTCAGAAACGTTGCGTGGCGTTCCGGCACGGCCAGGCGCAAAAAGAAGCCGCCGCCGCCGATCATCGCCACGGGTTCTCCGGGCATCACCACGGCGCCGGCCGTCACCGGCACATCCAGCACGATGCCCGACAGCGGCGCCAGAACGGCGCCTTCGTCGGCCTGCTGGACAATCACGCTGCGTTCGGCGCGGGTGGCTTCGATCTGGTTGGTCAACACGTCGACCTGCGTGCGCAGCCCGTCCAGGCGCTGGGCGGTCGACACACCGCGTTCCACCAGGTCTTCGCCGCGCTTCAGTTCGGTTTGCGCATTGGACAGCTGCGCGGCCAGGGCGGCCAGCTGCGCATCGACAGCGTTCATTTGCAAGATCAGCTTCTGGTCGGTGATCGTGCCAATTTTCTGCCCCTCTTCGATCCGGTCGCCTTCGGTCACCGTGATGGTGCCCAAGGTGCCCCCCAGACGGGCGCGCGCGGCGACCATGTCGCGGGTTTCGATCTTGCCAAACACGGCTTTCCATTCGGTGACGGTCACTTCGTGCACCTGGTGGTCACTTTCGGCGACGGCCCCCACCGGAACCATCGCGGGGATCATCGCGGCAATCAGCGCGGTCAGAAAGGGGCGTTTCATGGCAATTCTCCTGAATTCAGTCGCGGTCGATGCTTATATGCAAAAAATTGCATATGACGCAAGGGCAACGCGCACAAGGGCTAAGGCAAACTTTACGCCTGTCGCCCTTGCGGGGCAATCACCGGGTTGTCGCGGCGGTGCGACGTTGACAATGACCTATTGCTTTCTGACCCGCGGGTGTCGCCAACGCCGCCCGCGCAGCCCGGCGAAATTGGCGGGTTGATTGCGCTAACGTGTTCGTTAGAGTGCCGCCATGATTGATCCCACCGACCAAGCTCTGCTGACCCGCCTGTTCACCGCCGCCGTCAAAGCGGCCGATCCCAAGGCCGCGATTGCCCCCGTGTTGCCCGCCAGGCCCAAGGGGCGCACGGTGGTGATCGGCGCGGGCAAGGGCGCGGCCCAGATGGCCGTGGCGTTCGAGGCGCTGTGGGGCGATCCCGTCGAAGGTGTGGTCGTGACCCGCTATGGCTATGGCGATCAGACACGGCATATCCGCGTGATGGAGGCCGCGCACCCTGTGCCGGACGCGGCAGGCAGCGCGGCAACGGCAGCCTTGTTTGACGCGGTTGCAGGGTTGGGGCCGGATGACCTGGTGGTTGCCCTGATCTGCGGCGGCGGCTCGGCCCTGTTGCCCAGCCCGCCCGCAGGGTTTTCGCTGCAAGACGAACAGGCGCTGAACCAGGCGCTGTTGGCTTCGGGCGCACCGATTTCGGCCATGAACGCGATCCGCAAGCATTTTTCGGACGTAAAAGGCGGGCGTTTGGCCGCCGCAGCCCATCCCGCCAAAGTGGTCAGCCTTGTGGTCTCGGATGTGCCGGGCGATGACCCGGCGCAGGTGGCCTCGGGCCCAACGGTGCCGGATGCCACTGGGCGCGACGTGGCGTTGGCGGCGATCAACGCCTATGGCATTGACCTGCCGGATGCGCTGCGGGCGTATATCGAAACCCACGCCGCACCTGACCCGCATGATGCGGTCTTTGCCGGGCACGAGGTGCATGTGATCGCCTCGGCCGCTTTGTCGCTGGAGGCCGCTGCGGATCAGGCAAAATCCGAGGGAATCCCCGCCGTGATCCTGTCCGACGCAATCGAGGGCGAAGCGCGCGAGGTGGCCAAGATGCACGGCGCAATGGCGCGTGAATGCGTGACGCGCGCGCGCCCCTTTGCCCCGCCTGTGGTGATCCTGTCGGGCGGGGAAACCACCGTCACCTTGCGCGGCCAGGGCAGGGGCGGGCGCAATACGGAATTCCTGTTGTCCCTGGCGATAACCTGTGATGGGCAGGGCGGCTTTACCGCCCTAGCTGCCGACACGGACGGCATTGATGGGTCCGAAGACAATGCGGGCGCCTTTGTCGATGGCAGCACGGCGGCACGTCTGCGCGCGCAGGGGCGCGACCCGTCCATGATCCTGGCGGGCAATGATGCATTCACGGCCTTTGAGGCGTTGAACGACCTGTTCAGCCCTGGCCCGACCGGCACCAATGTGAATGATTTCCGCGCGATCCTGATCCGGTAACGCCCCGGGTCATTTTCTCTTGCTGTGGGCTTTGTGGGACTTCAGCCAGGCGTCGAAATACTGTGCGCCCCGGCGCGGGTTGCGCAAGGGGGACGGCGATGTCACCCGGTGCCAACCCTTCATGTCGCCCTTGTCCAGGTAAATCGACATCCAGGACTGGCGCGAGGTCTCCAACCCGCCGCCGGAACTGTCGATCCCCGCCTTGGCGATCTCCTCAAGCGGTGTCAATGAGCGTTCAAAACTGACCCGGTATCAGCCTTTAGAAGTGACCCACCCGATATGAGGCAAATCCAGCAGGCGGGCTGCCCTCAAATAGCGAGCTGGTCTGCTGGCTTTGCCTGCGCTGCGGTTTATTGGTTTCGGGTCTTTTTGCTTTGAGCGAACCGGAAGGATGTATTCCCTGTTTCAATGATCGAGCAATGATGCGTCCCCCTGTCGAGGAGCGCAGGTGTCATCTTGGCATCGCCGAAGACCGATACCCATTCACCGAACTCCAGGTTGGTGGTGATGATGACACAATCCAGTGGCGTCAGCTGCCGAATGATCTTTCCTGCGTTTCCATCAGCCTGCTCCTTGATCAGCGCGTTGATCAGATCGACGAACTCCCGATCCCCGCCTTTGGCCCGCATGTAATGGTCTTTGATGCGGTGCATGGAGACTGGCAGTTGCCAATCCACAAACGGCGCGCGATCACGCAACGCACCGGGTTTGCGTTCCAATAGCGGGACATAATGCCAAGGCTCAAAGTAACTGATATTGCGGGTAAAGCGGCGATTGCGATCAGCGATCACTTCACGACCGGCAACCACCACAATACGACTGGCATAAACGCATCACCTGAGCCCAACCCAGCTTGCTTCAGGTCCCGGACAAAACGCTGACCTGGGGAAGCTGACCTGGGGAATACGATCCCGTATACCCTTCCAAAACCAGTTGCTCATAAAGCGTCACCCCTGTCCGA
>DFBF01000295.1:9756-10031 GCA_002367285.1 Rhodobacteraceae bacterium UBA3087
AATTTGTGCCGAACCGGATCAACCCGACGATGGTAGCCCGTAGGAGAGCCGTCCTTCAGATACGTTCTGATCGTGTTCCGGGACAGCCCTGTCTCCCGGCCCACAGATCGAATACTTCGCCCATCACGCAAAACCATGCGCCGGATTTTCGCTGCACGTTCCATCAATATCACCTGCTCATTCTCCGCACGAATACGCGCGGATGTTAACAAAACAGGGGGGGCGATTTTAAACGATCATAACCCACCTAAGTGGGTCACTTTTGCATGCCGGTT
>DFBF01000207.1:0-3716 GCA_002367285.1 Rhodobacteraceae bacterium UBA3087
ACATGCCCGGATGTCACAAAGGGAACATCTCACCCGAATTTTCAGCAATACTTGCAGCTGATGCAGGATAATTCGAACATTTGGTCGAAAGTTACCTGCCCGGAACGGCTCAGCCTCCAGGGCCTGCCTTATGACGATGTCGTGCCTTTCGCCGCCGAGGTCGTTAACCGGTTTCCTGACCGTGTGCTTTGGGGCACCGACTGGTCCCATCCGAACATGAGATCCCACATGCCCGATGACGGGGCGCTGGTTGATTTCATTCCCCAGGTTGCCCCCACGCCGACGCTTCAGCAAAAGCTGCTCGTGGACAACCCGATGCGCCTGTACTGGGCGTCATGACAGGAGGAAATCATATGGATATCAACGATTTCGGCCACCATTCACATATCGAAGGAACGACCCTGTTTGACGGTAAAAGGGCCATGAAGGGCTATGCGCTGAACAAGATGTGTTATTCGTTCAACGCGGGTGATGCACGGGCGGCCTATTTGGCCGATCCCGAAGCCTATATGGCGCAGTTTGGTCTGAACGACGCGCAGAAACAGGCCTGTCGTGACGAGAACGTGTTGGCGATGATCGCGGCGGGGGGTAACATTTATTACCTCGCCAAGTTCGCCGGGATCTTCAAGCTGTCGGTCCAAGATGTGGGCGCGCAGCAGACCGGGATGACGGTCGAAGCCTTCAAGCAGAAACTCGTGGATCAGGGGAAATAGCATGGCACGCATTCTTGGCGGTATCACCACCTCGCACATCCCAGCTGTGGGCAATGCGATCGCAAACAACCTGCAAGACGATCCGTATTGGAAGCCGTTCTTTGATGGCTATCCGAAGGTTCACGAGTGGCTGGCGGATAACAAACCGGACATCGTGATCAACATCTACAATGACCACGGATTGGGCTTTTTCCTGGATAAAATGCCCACTTTTGCCATCGGCGCGGCGCATGAATACAAGAACGAGGACGAGGGCTGGGGCATCCCACAGCTTGATCCGTTCCCCGGTGCGCCAGAGATGTCCTGGCACATCATCGAAGGCATGGTCGAAGATGAATTCGACATCACGTCCTGTCAGGAATTGGCGGTTGAGCACGGCTTTGTCGTACCGATGCAGCTGTTTTGGCCCGGAGCACCCCTCCACCCGGATATGCCCAAGGCAATTCCGATTTCCGCCAATACCGTGCAGCATCCGATCCCGACCATGAACCGCGCCCTTAACTTTGGTAAATCTCTGCGTAAGGCAATCGAAAGCTTTCCCGAGGATCTGAAGGTCGTGGTTCTGGGTGCCGGTGGGCTGAGCCATCAGTTGGACGGCGAACGGGCCGGGTTCATCAACAAGGATTTCGACCAGATGTGCATGGAAAAGATCGTGTCCGCCCCTGAGGAGTTGACCTCGATATCCCGTCATGACCTGGTGCGCCAGGCAGGTGCCCAGGGCACCGAGTTCCTGATGTGGATGATGATGCGCGGCGCATTGGGTGATAATGTAACGGAACTGACCCACAATTATCACATCCCGATTTCGAACACTGGGGCTGGGACCATGTTGCTGGAATGCGAATGAGGCCAGCTGCCGCGTTGTTTAACAATGTTAAGATTTAGGGTTTTAGAGGGTTAATGTTGTTAAACAAAGCTGTTTTGCCGGGTGAACAACATTAACCTTTTGCCTCAAGCGTCTGGCGAAACCCGCGTGGGCTTTGACCCGTCGCCCGCGCAAAGACACGGCTGAAATAGGCCGGATCGGAGAAACCCAGATGAAAGGCGATCTCTTGAATCGATAGGTTCGAAAAGGCCAAGTTTCTTCTGGCTTCGCGGATGAGCCTTTCCTCAATCGCCGCTGATGCCGGCCGCCCCGTCGCTTTGCGCATGACACGGCTCAGATGTGTTGGGGTCACGGCAAGTTTGGCAGCATATTCGGCCACGCCAAGATGGTCGTGGAAATGGCGCTCGACAAGGGCTTCGAACTGGCGTTGCAGGCTGTGATCGGGGCGTGTTTCGGCCCCTTTCAGGTCCGCAATTTCGCGGGCGATCATGCCTGCGAGAAGGGTCGAAAGGTTGCGTAGAATATGTGCGCGGGCAAAGCCCCGGGTCGGGTATTCCGCAAAAATGCGTCGCACCAATATTTTGATATCATGGTTTGATTTTAAGATTTCAGCGCGTGACAGGATGGGGCGCAACCCTTCGCCGTCCCGCAGGGTATCGCCCAAAAGCTTGGATGCCATTGTGACGACCCACCCTTCTGTCCCGGGCTCAAAGCGAAATCCGTGCACCACGCCTTGCGGCATGTTGACCAAAGATCCGGCGCTCAGGGCATGTGTGTGTTCTTCGATCAGCGCCTGCCCGCCGCCCCGATCCAGCACCAAAACCTGATGCAGGCGCGCGTGGCGGTGCGGTTTGAATTCCCAATCATGAACTACCGATCTCGCTTCGATCGTTTCGCAATGCACAACGTCCGGCAGGTCGGCATCTTCACCGAACAGGTTGAATGCTTCAATCTGATTCATGTTCGATATGTACCAGAAAAGGCGAGGTGCATCCATTCAAAACCTCATGCTCTTGGGGCAGGATGAAAATGAAAGAGGAGGAATGTGCCATGAAGACCGCCATGAAGACCGCCATGAAGACCAAGGTCGGCATTATTGGGGGCGGCCCGTCGGGCTTTATGCTCAGCCAACTTCTTGATTCGAAAGGGATCGACAATGTCGTTCTGGAAAAACGCTCGCGGGAGTACGTTTTGGGGCGCATCCGCGCAGGTGTGTTGGAATACGGTTTTGCCGAGTTGATGCGCGAAGCTCAATGTGGCGTGCGAATGGATGCAGAAGGTGAGATCCGCGACGGGTTCTATATTGCTGAAAATAAAGAGAAAATGCGCATTGATCCGGCGGGGCATACTGGTGGGGATTCAGTCGTGGTCTATGGTCAGACAGAATTCACCCGCGACCTGTGTGAATCGCGTGACAAGATGGACGGCAAGGTCATTCACAACGCCGAGGACGTGACGCTGCATGATATCGACAGCGACGCGCCCTATCTGACCTATCGAAATGGTGACGAAATCATTCGTATCGATTGCGATTTCATCATTGGCGCCGATGGTTTCCATGGGGTGGGACGCAAGTCGATCCCCAAGGATGTTCTGAAGGAATACGAAAAGGTCTATCCCTTTGGTTGGCTTGGGGTTTTGTCCCGTACCAAGCCCGTGTCGCCGGAGCTGATCTATGCAAAATCCGAACGTGGTTTTGCGTTGTGTTCGCTGCGCAGCCAGGTGTTGTCACGGTATTATATCCAGGTTCCGCTGACCGACAGCGTTGACGACTGGTCGGACGATGCGTTTTGGGATGAGCTGAAATCACGTTTGCCGGATGAAACTGCGGCCCAGTTGGAAACGGGCCCCTCAATCGAAAAATCCATTGGGCCGTTGCGCAGTTTCGTCGCAGAACCAATGCGTTACGGAAATATGTTCCTGGCGGGAGACGCTGCCCACATCGTGCCACCCACCGGCGCGCGGGGCCAGAATTCAGCGGCCAGCGATATTTATTATCTGTATCATGGATTGATGGGTCAGTACCTGAAAGGGGATGACACCGGGCTGGATAGTTACAGCCAAAAGGCCCTGGCCCGCGTTTGGAAAGCACAGCGTTTCGGCTGGTGGATGACGTCGCGTTTGCACAACTTTCCGGATGCAAATCCCTATGACCATAAGCTGCAACAGGCTGATTT
>DFBF01000207.1:3733-6520 GCA_002367285.1 Rhodobacteraceae bacterium UBA3087
CTATGTCGGTCTGCCCTTCTAAGGTCCTTGACTTGTGTCATGGCGGGCTGGTTTCCGGTCTGCCACGCTGGCGTCAGAGAAACGCAAGAGGACAGTCATGTATAAGAATATTCTGGTGCCCATCGCCTTGGATCATGGGCGTGACAGCAATGAAGCTCTGAAAATCGCCCGGGTTCTGGCCGACGAAGGGGCAAAAATTACCGCATTGCACGTGATGGAGGAGGTCCCCTCCTATGTCGCGCAGTACCTGCCGGAAGGGCAGATGGAGGCAAACGAGAAAGAGCTGAAAAACCGTCTGATAAGCGAGTTGGCAGGTGTCGCTGGCGTCGAGGTGGCCGTGATCGCCGGACATGCCGGACACACGATCGTGGACTATGCCGCGCATAACGAAATCGACTGTATCGTCGTGGCGTCGCATCGCCCCGGGTTGCAGGACTATTTCCTGGGCTCTACGGCCGCGCGCGTTGTGCGTCATGCTCCCTGTGCGGTGCATGTCAGCCGCTAAGATGTTGTGAAAGAAGAATAAAGGCGGGCCTTGTGGTCCGCCTTTTGCGTGCCTACATCCTCGTTGTCGCCACATGAGGAGATCCTGCTATGAAATGCCCTCTCGATCAGAGCGAGCTTTTGATGATGGAGCGCCATGGGGTTGAGATCGATTATTGCCCCAGGTGTCGTGGCGTTTGGCTGGACCGGGGCGAGCTGGACAAGATCATCGAACGGGCCACCCCGGCAGTTGAGCTTGCCAACCCCGACCCAGTTCCCACACCTCCGCCCGCGTCACCAACCAGGCAACCGCGCCCGGCACATCAGGCCCAGCATGATGACCGTCATGAGGACTATAAACATGCCAAGCGGTACAAGAAGAAGCGGCGCAAATCCTTTCTGGAAGAAATCTTTGATTTCGACTGACGGGTGCTGGCCTTTCGCCCTCAGGGTGCTAGGCTGATCCTGCGCGAGCCCAATGCCAGCGGAGAGACCCATGCCCGTCATCAAGAAAGACGCCGACCTTCAAACCGTCATCACCACCTATGAAGTCACCCCCGGCACCTGCCAGGATTTGATGGAAGAGCTGAAGTCGGCTTGCAACGTCTATATCTCGAAGCAACCCGGGTTCATCGGCGCGGCCATGCATGTGAACGACGCCCAGACGCGCATTGCAAATTACGCCCAGTGGAAGACGCGTGACGACTTTATGTCTGTGCTTCGATCCGACGCAATGCGGGAATATAACCGAAAATTCAACGAGTTATCGAAGAGCTTTGCACCCGTCATGTATGACGTAGTGATGGTGTCCGACTGATGTCCGAGCTGCCGGTCGTCGGCGCGCAGCTATCGGTTCTGGACCTTGGGCGACATCGTGATTGGCTGTTTGAAAAGAACCGCGATCTAGAGCTGCCTGAATTTTGCATGGCCGACATTCTGGCCAATGCGGGTCCCTTCATCGACATGGCCAAAAAGGCGTTGGACGGCTGGCACGGGCGGCTGGGCATTCATGGGCCATTTGCGGGGTTTGAACTGGACGTGAAAGATCGCGATCTGCGCCCCATCGTACAGCGCCGCATCGACCAGGCACTGGACGTTTGCACCGCGCTGGGGGCTGTGCAGATGGTACTGCATTCACCTTATGATCGCTGGGACCAATGCAATCTGGACAACACGGATCATGGGCGCGAGAAACGAATTTCCGCGATCCTGGAGACCATGGCGCCGGGGCTGAAACGGGCCGAAGCCTTGGGCGTTCAGATCGTGTTGGAGAACATCAGGGACACAGATCCCGCCGACCGTCTGGCCGTGGTTCAGGCGGCGGATACGTCGGCTTTGGCGCTGTCGGTCGACACGGGGCATGCCCATTGGGCGCACTGTGTGGACGGGGCGCCGCCGGTTGATCGGTTTGTGACCTCGGCGGGCGAAAAGCTGGGCCATGTGCATCTGCAAGACACGGATGGTTGGGCCGATCGACACTGGGCCTTGGGCGAAGGCAATATCGTCTGGCCTGCGGTTTTCAAGGCGTTGTCACGTCTGGACGTACAGCCGCATTTGCTTGTCGAAATCAACGATTTCGACAAGGTCGAAGACAGTGTTGCCCATTTGGAGGCTTTGGGTTTGGCGCAGTAACCTACTGTTCTTTTGTGGGTTTCTTGCGAATGGCTCGTGCCGGCACAATGCGACCCTGCCTTTGGTTAATCACGCCAACGCGAATGTCCAGACGCCCATTACCCCGGCCCGGAACACAATATCGTTGTCGATGACAAAGGCGTGTTGCGCCGGGGTGCCCAGCTTTTTCAGATATGACCGCGCAGCGATGCTGAGCTCGGATACCCAGATCATGTGCCCCCAGAACCGATAGATCCGGCGGCGGAATGGGTTGGCCGTCTTGGTGAATTAGGCATAGCAGAACAGGCCGAGGCAGACGAACAAGGCCAACGCCGAGCTGAGGTCGAAGGCGGGTGAGATCGCGATGCCAAGCGCCTCTTGGCTGACGGTTTCGATCGCCATTGTCGGGCTTTCATTGGGGAAGACTGCAACGCCAAAGGCGGACAGGCCTTCGACGGAGGCGATCAGGTCGTCCGACAGCCATTCGCCGCTGTCTTTGCGATAGCCGCGGCAGGAAATCAGAAAAACTGGGATGGCGCAGAGCAAGCCGACATAGACATCCCGCAGGGTGGTGTGGAAGAAATCCGAGACCGAAGGTTGGATGCCGCTGTGGCTCAGCTGTCCGCCGATCACCAGAAGCCGTGGAAAAACCCCTCCAAGCAGGCCCAGGGCCGTGCGAACTCGGTGATTGGA
>DFBF01000031.1:0-3559 GCA_002367285.1 Rhodobacteraceae bacterium UBA3087
ATTACTTCACGCATAAGGGCCTCCCTTGCGCATTATTGACATCGCGACCACGAATGACGGCCGGGCCATGGATTGTCCTTAACGAAAGTCAAGAGGCGGCAAAGAATCACAATGTCGCATCGGCGGATCATGGCGTGCGGCTTGCGTGCCGGGCTTTGTTGGGGCAGACCCAAGGGGAAGGATCGCCGCAGATGAAGGCAGATGAAGCCTGTGGGGCCATGTGCCTGTCCAAGCCAACGTGCCAGGGGAATGAAATGTCAGAAGCAGGGTCACTGTCGGGTACTGTTCAAGCCTTGATCGTCGCGCATGGGCAACCGTCCAACCCGGCCCCAGCCGAGGCGGCCTTGGCCGAGGTTTGCACGCGGGTGCAGGCGCGTTTGGGGTCGGTGCGCATAGGTTCGGCAACCATGGCCGCACCGGACCGGTTAGAAGCGGCCTTGGACGGTTTGGCCGAGGGGGCCTTGGTCTATCCAATGTTCATGTCTGACGGTTGGTTCGTCCGCACCGCCCTGGCAAAACGGCTTGAGGGCCGGGCGGTCGAGGTGTTGGCCCCCCTGGGCCTGGACCCATCGCTTGTGGGGCTTGCCGCGGCCGAGGTTGGTCAGGCCGTGGAGCGTGCCGGGTGGTTGGCGGCGGATACGCATATCCTGTTGGCGGCGCATGGGTCGGGGCGGGGACGACCCCAAGCGGCGGCCTCGGCGCGGGCATTTGCCCAAAAGCTGGACAAGGCCCTGCCCAATGCCGGGATCAATGTGGCGTTTCTGGAAGAGCCGCCGTTTGTCGAAGACATCGCCAGGCCGATGCCCGCACGGTCGGTTTGTCTGCCGTTTTTCGCCATGGATGGCGATCATGTGCGTTGTGATGTGCGGCATGCCTTGAACCAGGCGGCGTTTACCGGACCGTTTCTGCCCGCATTCGCGCATTGTGATGGGGTGCCCGCGATGATTGCGGCGACCATTGGCGCCGGGCTGTCACAGCGTAAGGCCTAGCCTTTCCAATCCAGTGCGATCGGCGGGGCGATGCGCAGCAAATCAACTGCGCGCGCCGCGATCTGGTCGACCACCTGATCCAGGTTTTCAGGCCTCAGATAAAAGGCAGGCACTGGCGGCAGGATGATTGCCCCCATTTCGGTGGCCGCCGTCATGTTGCGCAGGTGGGCCAGTGTCAAAGGCGCTTCGCGGGTCATCAGGACCACGGGGCGGCGTTCTTTCAATTGCACGCTGGCGGCGCGGGTTAGCAGGTTGTCGTCCAGCCCGTTGGCGATGGCGGCAAGGCTGCGCATCGAACAGGGCGCGACGATCATGCCGTCGACTGGCGCCGATCCCGACGCGATGGTTGCGCCGATGTTGGCGCGGTCATGATGGGTTGCCATGGCGGACAGATCCGCCAATGCGGTGTCGCCGCATTCCGCCAATAAGGTACGTTCGGCGGCGGAGGATACGACCAGGTCGATGTCAGCGTCCAGCCGGGTCAGGTGGCGGGCCGTGGCCAGCGCCAGCGCCGCGCCGGAGGCGCCTGCGACGCCCAGGACAACGCGGCTCATCCCAGGCCCCGACGCGCCAAAAGCTCGGCGGCAAAGGTGGCGTCTTTTGGCGCTGTCTGCATCACGGTTCCCCATTCGCGCGTCGTTTCTGCGCCGATCTTCGTGGTGGCATCAATACCGATCTTGCCCGCCAATCCGGGTTCGGGCGAGGCGAAGTCGAGATAGTCCATCGGTGTCCTTTCCAGGGTCATCACGTCGCGACCGGGGTCCATGCGGGTGGCCAGTGCCCAGGCGATATCGTCCCAGTTGCGCGGGTCAATGTCATCATCAACGACGATGATCATCTTGGTGTATGAAAACTGTGGCAACATCCCCCACAGTGCCATCATCACACGGCGCGCCTGTCCCGGGTATCGCTTGTCGATACTGATCACTGCCATGCGATAGGAACAGGCGGCAGGGGGCAGCCACAGGTCGCGGATTTCCGGGATCTGGTCGCGGATCAGCGGCAGGGCCAGCTGGTTGAACACCTCGCCAATGATGGCGGGTTCGTCCGGTGGGCGGCCCGTATAGGTCGACAGGTAAATCGGGTCTTTGCGCGTGGTTAAGGCGCTGACGGTCATAACCGGAAACGGATCGGCCGGGTTGTAATACCCGGTATGGTCGCCGAACGGGCCCTCGGGGGCGGTATTGGTGGGGTGGACCCAGCCTTCGATCACCATTTCCGCGTCTGCGGGCACCATCAGGGGGATGGTCCTGGCGGGTACCAGCCGGGGGCGGGCGCCGGAAAACACACCTGCAAAGGTCAGCTCGGACACCGTTTCGGGCAAGGGAAGCGCGGCGGATAACAGAGTGGCTGGATCAGCGCCCAGCACGATGGCGACGGGCATGGGGTCGCCTTGGGCCTGCCACGACCGATGGTGCGCCGCGCCGCCGCGATGGGCCAGCCAGCGCATGATGATACGGTCGCGACCGATCACCTGCGCCCGATAAACGCCTGCGTTATAGCTGTTCACGTCGCCTGCATCGCTGCCATAGGGCCGGGTCAGCACCACGGGCCAGGTGATCAGCGGCCCGGCGTCGCCCGGCCAATGGGTCTGGATCGGCATGGCGCTCAGATCGGGGGCCTCGTCCACCACCTGTTGCACGGGGGCATTGCGCACAGTCTTGGGTCGCGTTGCCATGGCCGCCTTTAACATCGGCCAACGCGACAGGGCATCGCGCATGCCTTCGGGCGGGGTTGGTGCGCGCAGGGCGGCCAGGAACGCGCCCAGATCGTCCAGCTTGTCCGGGGTCACGCCCAGGCCGGCGGCGACCCGTTCCGGGGTGCCAAAGAGGTTCACGACAACCGGCACATCCGATCGCGCGCCGCTGTCCAGCATGGGGGTGTCAAACCGCAGAACCGGGCCAGCGTTTTCCAACACGGCCCGGTGCACGGCGGTCATTTGATGGCGCACGGACACGGGGTCGGTCAGGGTGGTGAACGCACCCTGATCGGCGTTCCAGTCCAGAAATGCACGCAGGGTTGGGAAAGGGGGCAGGGTGCGAATGGTCTTCGTCCTTTTGGATTTCGCGTGGCTTAGCACCCGCTTGCCCCGCCAAATTTGACGATCGTCAAGTTGATTGCGGCGAAAGGCATTAGGACGGGGTTGAGCGCGGATCCTCTGCGCCTGTTCAGGAGAGTGTGCCATGTCCGAACATGCCGTCGATCTGCCGCGGTTTCCACGCCTGCCTGCGCTGGCGTTGCGCGGGGTGCCTTTGGCGCCCCTGTCACTGGTCCTGACCCAGTTTTCACGCCGCATGGCCAACCGCCATCCGTCGATGTTTCGCCGCCTGGGGGACTATGGCCAGTCGCGGTTCGTGCTGGACCCGACCGACCTGCCGGTCACCATGGTGCTTGAGCCACGCGGCGGCACCCCTCGGGTGAAGCTGTCGCGCAAACCGCTTGAGGGCGACGCGCGGATTGCCGGGCCTTTGTCTGGTCTGCTGGGGCTGATGCATGGGGCTTTTGACGGGGACGCGCTGTTTTTCTCGCGCGATCTGGTGATCGAAGGCGATACCGCCGCCGTGCTGGCC
>DFBF01000031.1:3632-5767 GCA_002367285.1 Rhodobacteraceae bacterium UBA3087
GCATCCTTGCGGGCGGCTGTAAAGGCCGGGGCGCATACCGTTTACTGCGGCTTTGCCGATGAAACCAACGCGCGCAACTTTCCGGGGCTGAATTTTGACCGTGATGAAATGGGCGAAGGGATAAAGTTCGCCCATGATCACGGTGCGCAGGTGCTGATCGCCATCAACACCTATCCTCGCGCTGGGTCCGAGGCCCTGTGGCATCGCGCCGTGTCTGATGCCGAGCGTTGTGGTGCGGACGCGGTCATTCTGGCCGATCTTGGCCTGCTGGCATATGCTGCGAAACACCATCCCGGCCTGCGCCGTCATCTGTCGGTGCAAGCGGCGGCCGCGAATGCCGACATGTTGAACTTCTATGCCTCGGAATTCGGTGTGAAACGTGTGGTTCTGCCGCGCGTTCTGTCGGTGCCGGAAATCGCCGCCATCAACGCGGAAACCGAGGTCGAGACCGAAGTCTTCGTGTTCGGCGGGCTGTGTGTCATGGCCGAGGGCCGCTGTTCGCTGTCGTCTTATGCCACCGGAGAATCGCCCAATATGAACGGTGTTTGTTCGCCCGCCACCCATGTGGAATACCACGAAGATCACGGTGCTTTGTCGGCGAAACTGGGCGGATATGCGATCCACCAGGTTGGCGCGGATGAACCCGCACCTTACCCGACTCTGTGCAAGGGGTGCTTTAACGCGGGCGACGCGACAGGCCATCTGTTTGAAGACCCTGTAAGTTTGAACGCTGAAAAACTGATCCCGCAGCTGGCCAAGGCTGGGGTGACGGCACTGAAGATCGAAGGGCGGCAACGCTCGCGGTCCTATGTCGCCCAGGTGGTGCGAAATTTCCGTGCCGCAGTGGACGCCCAAGCCGCCGGATTGCCGATGCCTGAGGGCATGTTGGCCCGTCTGACCGAAGGTCAGGCGGCAACCGCCGGCGCATACAAGAAAACCTGGAGGTAGGCGCATGGAGCTGACTGTCGGAGCTAACCAGTTCTTCTGGACAGCGGATGACTGGTCCGCGTTTTACGCGAGTATCGCCGCCGCGCCCGTGGACCGTGTGGTGCTGGGTGAAGTGATCTGTTCAAAACGCCTGCCGTTTTATCAAGACCGCATCCCGGCGGCGATTGAAGCGCTGTTGGCGGCGGGCAAAGAGGTGGCCGTCACCTCGCTTGCGCTGATCACGTTGAAACGGGAACGCAAGCAGATGGCGGAACTGGCCGAGGCCGGGGTCGAGATCGAAGTGAACGACCTGACCGCGCTGGCCTTTCTGCCCAAGGGCACGGCGTTTTCCGTCGGCCCGCTGGTCAATGTCTATAACGAAGGCACGCTGGCCTGGCTGGCCGACCGGGGTGCCACGCGCATCTGTCTGCCACCGGAGTTGCCGCTGGCCTCGGTCGCGGCCTTGGCCGCCGAAGGGGCCGCGCGGGGCGTGGTCATCGAGGTCTGGGGCCATGGTCGCCTGCCGCTGGCCATTTCCGGGCGTTGTTACCATGCGCGCCTGCACAAACGGACCAAGGACAACTGTCAGTTCGCTTGCGAGGACGATCCCGACGGGCTGTCCGTGCGCACGCTTGAGGATCAGCCGTTCCTGGCGATGAACGGTGTGCAGACGCTGTCCGACAGCTGCGCAAGCATGGCCCATCAGGTCGAAGCCCTGCGGACGACCGGGGTCGGCGCGTTGCGCCTGTCGCCGCAGATCGGCGATTTCGGTGCGCTGTGCCAGGCCTGGCGTGACCGGTTGAATGGCACGCTGGATGGCGCCGCATTGGCGGCGAAACTGACCGATCTGTCGGGCGGCATGCGCCTGTCGGACGGGTTTCTGACCGGCGCGCGCGGCGCGGACTGGTCGGGCGAAGACACAAGGAAATTTGCATGAAGATTGCGTCGATCAGCGCCCCGGGGCGCGGGGAAACCGACCGTTTGATCACCGAGGCCGCAGCGCAGCTGCAACAGGCAGGTACGCGTTTGAACGGGATCGTGAAAGTGTTGCAGGACATGCCAGAGGGATCGCATCACTGCGATATGGACGTGCAGGTTCTGCCCCGTGGCAGCACCATCCGCATCACGCAGTCACTGGGCGAAGGGTCCGAAGGTTGCCGCCTGAATCCCGAAGCCATCGCGCAGGCCGTCGCCGCCGTCGAGGCCGC
>DFBF01000031.1:5834-6676 GCA_002367285.1 Rhodobacteraceae bacterium UBA3087
CATGGCACTCCGGTTCTGGTTGGCCTGGGCGGTGGGGCGGCCAGCCGTGCGGCGTTCAAGGATTTTACTGCGGGTCTGGCCGAAACACTGGAGCCGGACAGCGATGCGATCTTTGCTTGGTGCCGGGCTGCGTTGTGACCACGGGCGCAGCGCTGCGCGCATCGTCTGTCATTGACCCGTGCCAAAAAGCGCGGCCTGGGGTCGCGCAATCCGCCTGTCACTTGATTTACATCAATTGGGTGCAGTGAAAAACGGGTTTCATGGCCGGGATGCCGGTGGTCCACGGGGCCGCCGGCTGTTCGCAGTCAAGGAGAGCCGCATGGCACCTGAGGAACACCCCTGCGCAAAGTGCCGTTTTCAAGACAAAAGCCTGTGGCAGCCGGTGGCGGGGGGCGCTGTGTCGACCCTGTCACGCAGCTTCTCGCGCCGCGACATGGCGGTGGGCGACGTTCTGTTCCATCAGGGTGGACAAAGCGCCGGGGTCTATTGCGTGTCGCAAGGGCTGATCGCCGTGCGCAGCTATGGCCCGGATGGGCGTTCCAGCCTGTTGCGGCTGGCGTACCCGGGCGATCTGGTCGGCTATCGTGCCTTTCTGACCGAACGTGACCATCGGACCGAAGCACAGGCGCTGTTGCCAACGCGCATTTGNNGACGCCAAGAAGGTGATCCAGGCCAGCCCGGCTGTTCTGGCGCGTCTGGCCGAACGCTGTGCTGATGAGCTGGACCAGTGCCACGATCGGATTGAGGCCGCCGCGCGGCTGTCGAACCGGGACAGGTTGGGGCAATTGCTGGACCGATTGATGCTGGCCCATGGCGCCGAGGTCGAGGGGCGCATGCGAATG
>DFBF01000131.1:0-1472 GCA_002367285.1 Rhodobacteraceae bacterium UBA3087
AACATGAACTTGGTCGCAGCCAGATGAGGTTCGCAGAAACGATCAGGCTGTGCGCTCGCCCCACCCAAAGGGATGCAACCAATAATTGAACCCACTGATTCTGTCCGCAGATTCGCAAAATGGGGCGATTTTGGTGCGTTAACCTATCTTAATAGATAGTTAACGAACAATTTGACCGCATTCGCCTGTGGATAACTGAGTAGTTATCCACAAGACCCTAACCTTTTGGTTAGGTTAAGAAAAACACACCTGTGGCCGAACTGCGCATTGTTGCTGATTCCGCAACGTCAACTCGCAATTTGTGGTTGTGCAGCCTTGGGGATGGTCCCTACCATTTGAATCATCATGGGGCACAATGACATCATAGAGGACCTGACCAACGACCTGGGCGCACGCGCCCCGGCGGGGTATTTCGTGGGCCTGCACATTCGCTTTGCTGCCCCTCTAATGACCTTCCAGACCTACGATCCGGCCTGGACCGACCACTATACACGCAACGCCTATGCGCTGCGTGATCCGCTGATTGCCTGGGGGATATCGCGCACCGGCGCGACACGCTGGAGCGACATCGACATCCCGGACCCTTTCGGCATCATGGAAGAGGCCAAGACATTCGGCCTGGTCTATGGTGTTTCGATCTCCTGCGGGCCGATGACATCGCGCACCGTGGCTGGGGTCGCCAGATCGGACCGGGACTTCACGGACGAGGAGATCGCCGAACTGTCCGGCATCATCCTGCACCTCCATACCGAGACCGAACCGCCCGATAACCTGACGGCGGCCGAAATCGAAGCGCTGCGTATTGTTGGCGCCGGGGAACGCTATGCCGCGGGTGCGGCACGCCTCGGGATTTCGGAAAGCGCTCTCAAAGCGCGCCTGATATCGGCGCGTCGCAAACTCTTTGCCCGAACGTCTGCCGAGGCCATCCAACGAGCCAAGGATTACCGGCTGATCTAAGCCGGTACACATCGCCAGAACAGACGTCCGGGTTTGGGTATTTCAACCAAGCCGGAGGCTACTACTATGCAAACCACGACACTTTCATTCGAGAATCTTCACAATCATGGCGAGCTTTTTGCGAATCTCCTTCGCGCAAGGCGGCAGTCCTTCATCGTCCAGAACAACTGGGACCTGCCCGAGGCGATGGGCATGGAGTATGACCAATATGACACGCCCGCCAGCCGCTGGGTGGCGGTTCACCAGTTCGGCCAGGTGCTGGCCGGCATCCGTCTGACCCCGACCACGGCGCGCTGTGGCATCTATACCTACATGATCCGCGACGCCCAGCGGGGGCTGTTGGACTCCATCCCTTCGGATCTTCTGTATGACGAAGCACCGGTGCAGGAAAACATCTGGGAAAGCAGCCGCGTTTTTGTGGCCCATGACACGCCCCAGCGCATTCGCCGCCGCGTGCATGCGCATCTGATCACCGAGATGACCAAATCAGCGCGTGAACTGGGCGCGACCAAGGT
>DFBF01000131.1:1572-3298 GCA_002367285.1 Rhodobacteraceae bacterium UBA3087
CGGAGGGGGCGCGGTCAGGTCAGAAACCGGGTGCAATCCACAAGCGAGTCGATTGACGCGCCCGACAAGGATCGGCTTTCGACCAGTTCTTCGCTGGTGGTAAACAGGTGCAATGTGTTGCCACGCACGACTTCGCCCAGAACCCTGCCCGAGGCATTGGCGCCGGGCAGTAAGGCATCATCGACCGCCGCACATGCACGCCCCATGCTTTGTAGGAATAGATCAGATGGCTGTCCGATTGCACCATCGCACCCAACTTGCAGCCAGAACCACGGCTGCGCTTGCGACCCCGGACATCACACGCGCAAATCGCATTGCACATCCTGTCCTGTTGCGTCCCGAAAACGTGGCGAAACAGACGTGGTCGTTCAGGTCACATAACTGACCCGTTGATCCAACCGAGCCGCCTCAGCCCGTCGACCAGGCGCGTGGCTGTTTCATACCGGCAACCTTGATCGCCTGTTTCACATAGCCATAGGGAAACAGCTGAAACAGTTCTGCGCGCCCGGCCCGTTTGCCGTCAGCACCGCCCAGAAACGCCATGACAAACCGCGCATCGGGCATGACGCCATGGTCTTCGGCCTGGGCGCGGATGAACCGGATCACCTCCCAGTGACGGTCGCCCAGCGTAATCCCCTCACCGGTGGCTACGTGGGTCGCAAATTCTGGGGTCCAACTGTCAGGGTCCGTCAGATACCCATGTTCATCAACGAAAAAACGCTGGCCCCCGGAAAGGGCCAGCGTCGTGATTTCATCCGGACGGGTCCGCATGGCGGTCAGTCGATCCACTCGAACGGGCGGGTGAATTCGCCCAGCGCGTGGCCGATCGCCTCTTGATCAGCATCGCCGGTTTTGCGCAGCCGCGCGACCAGACCACGTTTCTTGTCATCGACCACTTCGACCACTTCGGCGTTAAAGCCGCCTTCGGCCAGTTTGGCATTATACACCCGTGCGATCGCGCTTTTGCGCAGGTCGGGTTTGAACACTTTGCCCACCGCCGTCTTGGGCAGTTCGTCCAGGATTTCGATATGTTTGGGCAGCGCGGCCTTTTCATGGATGTGCTTCTTGGCAAAGGCCAACAGCTCTTCGACCGTGACCTCGGCCCCATCCACCAGTTCGACATAGGCGCAAGGCAATTCGCCCGCATAGCTGTCGGGCTGACCAATTGCACCTGCGAAAGCAACGGCCTCGTGACCAGCCAGGCATTCTTCGATCTCGGCCGGGTCGATGTTGTGGCCGCCCCGAATGATCAGGTCCTTGGCGCGACCTGTGATCCACAGATACCCGTCCTCGTCCAAACGCCCCAGATCGCCGGTGCGCAGATGGGTGCCGCCCGCAAAAAGGCCCGCATTTTTCGCAGCCTCGGTATAGGTGTGGCCGACAAAGACGCCGGGGTTTGCGACACAGATCTCGCCCACCACGTCCAGGTCGCATTCTTCCAGGATAGTGCCGTCGGCATCGCAATTGGCGATCTTCACGTCCGTATAGGGCAACGGCACGCCGACCGAGCCGACCTTCTTGTTGCCACCCGGAGGGTTGCAGGCCACCAGGCAGGTTGCTTCGGTCAGGCCATAGCCTTCGACGATGGTCACGCCGGTCGCGTCCTGAAAGCGGTTGTAGAGTTCGACCGGCTGAGGTGCCGAGCACGAAAATGCCACCTTGAGCGAGGACACATCCGCATCAACCGGGCGCTGCATCAGCGCGGCAATGGCGGTGGGCACGGAGA
>DFBF01000279.1 GCA_002367285.1 Rhodobacteraceae bacterium UBA3087
CACGCCGGGGGTGACGATCAGCTTGCCGGTGGCTTCGGGCAGGGCGCGGATCAAGGTGGCCTCTTGCGGTGAGGCGATGACACCGTCGGCGCCTGCGGCCAACGCGTTGCAAGCACGTTCCAGCACCAGATCGCGCACATCACCGGGTTTGATCAGCGACGCGTCCAGGTCGGCGCGGTCCAACGAGGTCAGGATGGTCACGGCCAGGATTTTCATGTCCTTGCCGCCTTTGCCTTCCTGGGCGGCGCGCACCACGTGGGGATCGCCATGCACGGTCAGGAAGTCCAGATCGAACTGAGCCAGGCCACGCACTGCGGCCTCGACCGTATTGCCGATGTCAAACAGCTTCATGTCCAGAAAGATGCGCTTGCCGCGTTCGTCCTTCAGCTCATTTGCCAAGGCCAACCCGCCGCCGGTCAACATGCCCAGACCGATTTTGTAGAAATTCACCGCATCGCCCAGCGTTTCGGCCAGTTTCAGCCCCTCCAACGCGTTGGGGACATCAAGGGCTACGATCAGGCGGTCATCTGCTGTGGGCTGGGACATGGGGCGCTCCATTACATGTGGTCACCCGCATCTGCGCCAAACCGCCCCGAAAGGTCAAGCTGCGGTGATTGTCGCGGTGGTGACATCGACTTCGATATCTTTTTCACCAGCGCGAAATCCCGGCATGCGACGGGCCTGGCGCAATGCATCCTGTAACAGGTCGTACAACACCAGGGTTGAGGGGCAATCGGCCCCGCGATCCGTGCGGCACAGGAAATGCACGTTCGTGGGCGTTTGTTCACCGGATCGCAATTCCATCGACACGCTGGCCGTATGTGCGGTGCCGTTGAAACACTGGTTATTCACATCAATATTCGTAACTTGCATAGGGGGCCTTTCGCGTCCCATACCCTCGTTCGCCAAACGTGCCACATAAAGGTGAATAACCTGTTCTCTGTCCCCATCCGCCACTGGACCTGCGAAACCCTGTCGCATCTCTTGACCCGCGCAGGCGCAAGGCCCATCTGTTGATCAAGGCCCAAACAGGGGTGCGCCGCCGGGTGGGCGCCTTGCACATGGGCGCTTGTAAAAGGAGAGAGATATGAACCTAGATAAGTTTACGGAACGGTCGCGTGGTTTCATTCAAGCCGCTCAGACCATCGCAATGCGAGAGAACCACCAACGCCTCGCGCCTGAGCATTTGCTCAAAGCCCTTATGGATGACGAAGAGGGCATGGCCGCAAACCTGATCCGCAAGGCGGGTGGGGATGCGAAACGTGTGACCGAGGCCGTTGACGCGGTGATTGCCAAGACCCCCAAAGTCACAGGCGACGCCGGTCAGTTGTATATGGACAACGCCACCAGCCGCGTCATCGACGAGGCGGAAAAACTGGCCAAGAAAGCTGGTGACAGCTTTGTGCCGGTCGAACGTCTGCTGACCGCGCTGGCCGTGGTGAAATCCAAGGCTCAGGGTGCGCTGGAAACTGGCGCGGTGGATGCGCAAAAACTGAACGCTGCGATCAACGAGGTCCGCAAGGGCCGCACGGCGGACAGTGCCAGCGCCGAAGACACCTATGAGGCCTTGTCGAAATACGCGATGGACCTGACCGAAGCCGCCGAACAGGGTAAAATTGACCCGATCATTGGCCGCGATGAAGAAATTCGCCGCACCATGCAGGTTCTAAGCCGCCGCACCAAAAACAACCCGGTTCTGATCGGGGAGCCCGGCGTCGGTAAAACGGCGATTGCCGAAGGTCTGGCCCTGCGCATCATCAATGGTGACGTGCCCGAAAGCCTGAAGAACAAGAAGCTGTTGGCGCTGGATATGGGCGCGTTGATTGCCGGTGCGAAATACCGTGGCGAATTCGAAGAGCGGCTGAAATCCGTGCTGAACGAAGTGACGGACGCCGCCGGTGAAATCATCCTGTTCATCGACGAAATGCACACGCTGGTTGGCGCGGGCAAGGGCGATGGCGCGATGGACGCCGCCAACCTGATCAAACCTGCGCTTGCGCGGGGCGAATTGCACTGTGTCGGCGCCACCACGCTGGATGAATACCGCAAATATGTGGAAAAAGACGCGGCCCTGGCCCGTCGTTTCCAACCTGTGTTGGTCGAAGAGCCGACGGTTGAGGACACGATTTCCATCCTGCGCGGGATCAAGGAGAAATACGAGCTGCACCACGGCGTGCGGATTTCTGACAGCGCCTTGGTTGCGGCCTCGACCCTGTCGCATCGGTACATCACGGACCGGTTCCTGCCTGACAAAGCGATCGACCTGGTGGACGAAGCCGCCAGCCGTCTGCGCATGGAAGTCGACAGCAAGCCCGAAGAGCTGGACGCGCTGGACCGTCAGATCCTGCAAATGCAGATCGAGGCCGAAGCGCTGCGCAATGAAGATGACAAGGCGTCGAAAGACCGGCTGGAGAAGCTGGAGGTCGAGCTGTCCGAGTTGCAGGAGAAATCGGCATCCCTGACTGCGAAATGGCAGGCGGAACGCGACAAGCTGGAAGGCGCGCGCGAGCTGAAGGAGCACTTGGATCGCGCCCGGGCCGAGCTGGACATCGCCAAGCGTGACGGCAA
>DFBF01000179.1:0-1102 GCA_002367285.1 Rhodobacteraceae bacterium UBA3087
ACCCGGTTGAAATCGAAGCGACCCTGACCCGCCACCCCGACATTGACCAAGCGGTCGTGCGCAACTGGCGCCCGGCCAAGGCGCAGCCCAAACACCTGTGCCCGCGCTGTGGCCTGCCCGATACGGTGCCCGGCGCACGGTTTGATGACGACGGTATTTGCCAGACCTGCCATGATTTCGACCGTGTGAAACAGGCCGCACAAAGCTGGTTCAAAACCCCGCAGGACCTGCGAAACCTGCTGAACAGCGTCCAGAGCCGGGCCCGCGGAAAATACACCTGCATGCACCTTCTGTCAGGTGGCAAGGACAGCACCTATGCGCTGTATCAGCTGGTTGAACTGGGCCATCGCCCTTATGTGGTGACGCTGGACAATGGGTATATTTCCGACGGCGCGCGGGCCAATATCGACCGCTGCATTGCCCACCTGGGGCTGGATCACGCATACCTGTCGACCCCCGCCATGGGCGACATTCTGAACGACAGTCTGCAACGCTATTCGAACGTCTGCAACGGGTGTTACAAGGCGATCTATACGCTGGCGACCCTGAAGGCCAAGGCGCTGGACATTTCGGTGATCATGACCGGCCTGTCGCGCGGCCAGCTGTTTGAAACGCGCCTGGTGCCGCAGCAATTTGTGCAAGGCTTTGACCCCGATGAAATCGACCGCGCCGTTCTGGCCGCCCGCAAACGATACCACCGCGCCGATGACGCCATTCGCCGTCTTCTGGACACTGACCCCTTGCAGGATGACGCGCTGTTCGACCAGATCGCTTTCGTCGATTTCTATCGCTTTCTGGACGTGCCGCTGAGCGAGGTTCTGAGGTTTCTGGACCGCCACACCGAATGGCAGCGGCCTGCCGACACGGGGCGGTCGACCAACTGTCTGGTGAATGAAACCGGCATCCATGTGCACCTGCGCGAACGCGGCTTTCACAACTATGCCATCCCCTATGCCTGGGATGTGCGCCTGGGTCACAAAACCCGGGACGAGGCGATCGAAGAGCTGAATGACCCCTTTGATCGGGACCGGATCACGGCGCAGTTGGCCCAGATTGGCTATGCCCCACAAGAGCGTGCCGCGTTGGCAGCCTGGGTCGTTCC
>DFBF01000179.1:1118-16268 GCA_002367285.1 Rhodobacteraceae bacterium UBA3087
GCGCCACGTGCCGCTGTGTTGGAGCCATGGCGCCATGCGCCGCCCTTTGCCCAAAGATCAGCGTGTTGCATTTGTACGCGCGACCACGTCTTGCGCTTGCGACGAGGTCGCCAATCGTCATGCCGCGCTGTTGCAAGCGCCCTATGATCTGGACAATGGGCCACTGCTGCGTGTTGCGGTGCAGCCGACCGACGGGGGCAACACGGCGCTGGTGCTGGCCGCCCACCACGTCGCTTGCGATCATGCCAGTTTCAGCATCCTGTTGCGCGATATTCTGGCAGCGCTTGCGGGCAGATTGCCCCAGGGTCCCGCGCCAGATTATCCATCGGTGTTCCGGGCCCTGTTCTCCGCGCCACAGCCTGACAGCGTATCCTATTGGCAGGATCTGGACCTGCCCGCCCCCGCGCCGATTTTGACCCGTCGGGACGAATCCGACGGGCCAGATGGGCGATATCTTCGCGCAGAAATGCTGTTGCCGCGCGCGCAGTTGCGGGCTGGACGGGGAACGCCCCTAGCCGCCCAAGCGCTTGCCGCTGCCGGGATCGCGATTGCACCATTCCTGGCGGGAACGCGTGTCGATATGGGGCTGATCAGCGGTCGCGAGGGCCATGCGGCCGACGATGTTTTCGGATGTTTGATCAACACGTTACCCGTATCTGTTCCGGTGGATATGGGCGAGGCTGTGGGCCAGATCGCGGGCCATGCGAAACACGCGGTGGCGCAGGTGTTGCCCCACCGCCATGTGCCCCTGTCCACGATCAGCGCCTTGCGCCACGCGGCGGGTCACTCCTTTGCCCCGCCCAGATTCCTTGTCTCGGTGGTTGAAGCCGCCGGGATCGACCACGACGCCACCCCCGTGCGCGAGGAATATGTGCATGCCGAGGGGGGGTGGCGCCCATGACCTTTTTTGCCATCACGTCGGCGTATGGGGTGCAGCTGGGGCTGGAATATGACCGACGCGCCTTCGGCGACCCGGTGGCGGGCCAGGTTCTGGACCTGTTTGTCGCCGCGATGACCGCTTTGGTGCAGACCCCGGAACAAACAGGACAGGCTGTTGTCGCATCGGTCCTGCGCCCAAGCGTTCAGACCGGCGCGCCGGTGGCCGATCTGACACCGCTGTTTGACCGCATTCACCACGCCGCGCTGCGAACTCCGCAGGCCGCAGCGGTGGTCTGTGGGGAACAGAGCCTTGATTGGGCCGGGCTGATGATCCGCGCCCAAAGGATCGCCGCCGCGCTGCGCGAACACGGCGTGCAGCGCGGCGATCGGGTCGCCATTGCCCTGCCGCGCGGGGCAAGTTTTATTGCCGCCATTCTGGCCTGTATGGGCACCGGCGCGGCCTATGTGCCCATCGACGTGACCTATCCCCAAGACAGGATCGGGCAGGTTCTGGCTGCGGCACAGCCAAAGCTGGTGCTGGGGAAGGACGAGGGGCTGAGGATCGACGAAAGCGGTATCAACGCCGTGCCCTGGGCCGATCTGCCCCGCCTTGATCTGGTCCCGCCCGATCCCGGTGGCGTGGCCTATGTCATGTTCACCTCGGGCAGCACGGGGGCGCCGCTGGGCGTGCCGATTACCCATGCCCTGCTGAGCCACAGCACCAACGCGCGCGCGCAGGCCTATGATGCCGCGCCCACGCGCTTTGCCTTGCTGTCCAGCCTGGGCTTTGACAGCTCTGTTGCCGGGCTGTTCTGGACCCTGGCCGAGGGCGGCACGCTGGTGCTGCCCGATGTCGCCACCCTGCGCGACCCCGTTGCCCTGACGCGGGTGCTGCACGACGGGATCAGCCACGTTCTGCTGGTGCCAACGCTGTACAATGCGCTGTTGGATCACACGCAGGGCGACGACTGGCCAAGCTGTGTCATTGTCGCGGGCGAGGCCTGTTCGCCCGCCCTGGTACGCCGCCATTTCACGCGTTTCCCACAGACCACGCTGAGCAATGAATATGGCCCCACCGAAGGCACGGTCTGGGCGCTGTCTCATCGGATTTCACCGGATGACCGCCCTGTGCCTCTGGGGCAACCTGTGGCGGGATGCTGGGCGGCCGTGGTGGACAGAGCGGGGCAGGTTCTGGCGCAAGGCGCAAGTGGTGAACTGGTGATCGGCGGGCCGTTGATCACGTCGGGGTATGTCGGCGGGCGGGGTACGCAGGCGACGCGGTTCCTGACGGGGGGCACTGGGGATTTGCCCGCCGGACCGGCGTTTCGCACCGGCGACAGGGCGCTGGTCGGTCAGGGGCATCGGATCACCCTTGAGACAGACGTCAATTTCATAGCCACCCCGCGTTCCGAGCAACGCGATTGGTTGCTGCATCAGCGGCTGCGGGACCTGTCGCAGGATCTGGAGCACCTGAACAGCCAGGCCCCCGCCATGGTGGCCGCGACCGGCGCGTTGCAGATCGAGGGGCGCGATCAGGCCACCTTGGACCCTGATGAGATCATGGAAGACTGGCAAATTCCCCTGATGCGGCGCATGGCCGACCTTGTGGCCGGGCCGGGCGGTGACATTCTGGAAATCGGTTTTGGCCGGGGTATTCTGTCGGATTTCGTGCAGGCCCATCCGGTCAACTCGCACGCGATTGTCGAATGCAATCCACATGTGATCGATGACTATCACCACTGGGCAGCCCGTCATCCCCAGGCCGATCTGCGCCTGTTCGAGGGGCTTTGGCAAGATGTCAGCGATCAGTTTGCCCAGTACGATGGCATCCTGTTTCACACCTATCCGCTGGACCAGGACGAACTGGTTGAAACCCTGGCGCAGAACGCGACTTTTGCGCAGACCTTCTTTGCCACAGCCGCCCGCGCTCTGCGCCCCGGCGGGCGGTTCACCTATTTCACCAACGAGGCCGACAGCCTGAGCCGGGCGCATCAACGTGCGCTTTTGGATCATTTCGACGGGTTCACAGTGTCACGTCTGGCGCGGCTGAACATCTTCGATGACACCGCCGATGCGCATTGGTTCAACTCGATTGTCGTGGTGGTGGCGACGCGTGCAACATAACCCTGCGTGCCGTGTATTGGCGCGCATACGGTATCGACTAGCTTTCAACAGAAAGGCGACCCTTTTGCACCTGAACACCAGGATATCGCTGAATGGCGTGGCCGCGGCCCTTGCGACCTGCTTTTTCCTGTTTGCCCCGTTCACCTGGAGCCACTTTGCACGGTTGGGTGATATGCTGGTGCGGCCAATGGACATGGCGTTGCTGGGCCTGATCCTTGTATCCGTTTGGAACCGAAACCTTGGCCGCGCCGCGCTGCTGCCTGTCGCGCCGTTCCTTGTGATTTCGGTCCTGTTGCTGGTGCGGGCGGCGGGGTATTGAGACGCCAGTGCGGCGATGTCTGCGGCGAAAATCGCGTTCTACGCTTTGGGGACGGCCAGTCTGTCCCGCACCGTGGGGTATATGGCGGGCCAGCCGAAGGGCGGGGTGAACCGATGGGTTTTGCGTGGGCTGTTGACCTATCTGGCCGCACTGTCCGGCTTTGCGGTGGTCCACATTTGGGGGATGCTGAACACGGTCAACCCGGCCACTGTGTCCGAGACCACCTATTGGACCCTGCATTCGCTGTTTCAGGTCAACTTTTTTGGGCCTGACAGCGGGGTTGATGCCAATCATCTGTCGTTCCGCAATTCCATGGCGGGCGGCCTTCTGGTCGCGTCGCTGTTTCTGTATTTCATCAAAGGGCGCGTTACGGGGGCTGCTGTCGTCTTCTTCATCGTTGCCGCGCTGGCCATGTCCCGATCCGTTTCGATTGCCCAGGCCGTGTTTGTCCTGAGCCATCTGATCCACGCCAGCTGGCGGATGCGGCTGGGCAGCCTTGGCGTGATCCTGGCGGCCGCGCTGGCCATTGGGGCCAGCAAACCGGTCGCCACATTGTTGGGGGACCGGGCGCTGTCGGCGTCTACCCGGTCCGAGGCCCTGATCGCAGCCATGCCCCAGATGGGGCGCAGCCTTTTGTTGGGCACCGAACAGGGGGCCATGGTCACGCTGCCCAGCGGAGAGGCCACGGTGGTCCACAACGTGATGGTCGCCCTGACGCTCGAGGTCGGTGTGTTGGGCGGTGTGCTGGTCCTTGTGGTGCTGGCGGCAATCCTGGCCGGTCTGGTCAGACAGGTCGTGGCGTCCTTTTCCGGGCGTGGGGCGGGCCAGGTTTGCACAAGCGTGATCCTGGCAACGGGCACGCTTTTGCTGCTGCGCCCGCTGGTCTCGTCCTCCTACGAGAACTTCTATACCCTTGGCGAATGGGCGGGATTTGCCCTGTTCGTGGCGGCCGTAAACCGGGCGCCGCAAGGCGACGCTAAGCGAGCTTGAAATTCCACTATGAAACAAAGAATTCCACATATTGAAATTTTAGAACATCCCTCCTATACCCGGCTCAACCAAAAGAACGGTCCGTTACATAGGGGAATTCAACCGTGATCCAGCCAGTTATCTTGCAGATCGACACCGGGATTGCTGTGGTTGAAATCGACTATCCGCCGGTCAATGCGCTGTCCCATGCGGTGCGCACGGGGTTGCAGGATTGCGTTGCAAGAGCGCGGGCGGATGACACGGTTCGGGCCATCGTGATCTGCGGCACCGGGCGGACCTTTGTGGCGGGCGCGGACATTCGCGAATTCGGCCAGACCCCGCGTGAACCGTTTCTGCCCGACCTGATCAACCAGATCGAAGCCACCCCCGTTCCAGTGGTCGCCGCGCTGCATGGCACCGTGCTGGGCGGCGGGCTGGAACTGGCAATGGGCGCGCATTATCGCGTGGCGCTGGACGGCACCGCCTTTGGTCTGCCCGAGGTCAAGCTGGGCCTGCTGCCCGGCGCCGGAGGCACGCAACGTCTGCCCCGTCTGATCCCGGCCGCCAAAGCGCTAGCGATGATCACGACGGGCACCCCGATCAAATCAGCCGAAGCCCTGACGCTGGGCCTGATCGACCATGTGGACACAGGCACGGACGCGCGCGCTGCGGGCATCGCATTTGCCCGTGATCTGGTGGCCCAGGCCAAACCTGTCCGCATGACCAGTGCCATGCCTTGCACGCCGGTGGACAGCGACACGTTGGATGCCACCCGCGTCAAGCTGGCCAAATCCGCGCGTGGTCAAATCGCCCCGCAGTCCTGTGTCGATGCGGTGCAAGGCGCGATTGATTTGCCGTTTGCTGAAGGGCTGGCTCAGGAACGGGCCCTGTTTCGCGACCTGTTGGACAGCGACCAGCGCGCCGCCATGATCCATGCCTTTTTCGCCGAACGTCAGGTCGGAAAACTGCCGGAACTTACGGGCGTAACGCCGCGCGATGTTGCCTTTGTCGGGGTTGTTGGCGGCGGCACCATGGGGGCAGGCATCGCGACCAGCTGTTTGCTGGCCGGGCTGAACGTCACCTTGATCGAACGCGATCAGGACACCGCCAATCGTGCCCGAACCACCGTTGCGGCCCTGTTGGCGGGGGCCGTCAAACGCGGCAAGCTGGCACAGGAGGCCCATGATACAATCCTGGCGGAGCGCTTTGCCACGCAGACCGATTACAGCGCCCTGTCCCGGGCCGATCTTGTGGTCGAAGCGGTGTTTGAAAGCGCCGAGGTCAAGCGTGACGTGTTCACCCAACTGGACGCGGTCTGCAAGCCGGGCGCAATCCTGGCCTCGAACACCTCGTATCTGGATGTGAATGATATCGCGGCCATGACCACGCGCCCCGGTGATGTGGTCGGGCTGCACTTCTTTTCGCCCGCCCATGTGATGAAGCTGCTCGAAGTGGTGGTGGCGGATGAAACCACGCCTGACGTGATCGCGACAGGCTTTGCGCTGGCCAAACGGCTGGGCAAGGTCGCCGTGCGGTCGGGCGTCTGCGAGGGGTTCATCGGCAACCGCCTGTTGACGCAGTACCGCAAGGCCGCCGATGGTGCGGTTCTGGCAGGCGCAAGCCCCTTTGCGGTGGATCGCGCCATGGTCCGCTTTGGTCTGGCGATGGGCCCCTATGCGGTCAGCGATCTGGCCGGGTTGGACATCGGCTGGGCCACCCGCAAACGCCTGGCCCCGATGCGCGATCCGCGTGAGGTCTATGCGACCTTTTCCGACCAGCTGTGCGAACTGGGCCGGTTTGGGCGCAAGACGGGGCGCGGGTTTTACCTGCATGATGGTGGCGAAAGCACTCCTGACCCTGAGGTGGAAGATATCGTCGCCGCCGACCGCGCCGCCAAGGGCATCACCCCGCGCGAGGTCAGCGATCAGGAAATTGTCGACCGCTACATGGCCGCTATGGTGAACGAGGCCGCGCGTGTGGTCGAAGAAGGCATCGCCCTGCGGCCGCTGGACGTCGATGTGACACTGCTGAACGGCTATGGGTTCCCACGGTGGCGCGGCGGGCCGATGCACTATGCCGATACGGTGGGGCTGGACAAAGTCCTGTCGGATATTGAAAAATTCGCGCTTGAGGATGATTTCCTGTGGCAGCCCGCACCGCTGTTGAAACGGCTGATTGCCGAGGGCAGGACATTCGCCGATCTGAACAGCTGAGGGGGTGACCCGTGGCCGCAGGGCAAGACCGCGGGTCGGATCGAAGTCTTTTGAAAAGGACGATGCGATGGATCTGAGCTATAGGCCCGCGCAAAATTGCTTTCGCGCCGAGATGCGCGCCTTTCTGACCGCCACCTTGCCCAAGGCGACGGCCGAAAAGGTGGCGCGGCTTGAACGGGATAATCCGGACATTGGCACGCAGGGCCTGCCCGCCATCAATGAAAGGAAAGGGCTTTCGCCGCTACGGAAGTCTATAGTTTGGCCGCAGCGTCGAAACAGGAGCGGAGCAGCATGCAGGACCTGAAGGGTGACAAGCGATTTGCGAACACCTTGGCGCGTGGGCTTGGGGTGCTGCGGGCCTTTCGGCCGACAGATGACGGGCTTGGCAATTTTGAAATTTCCGAACGCACCGGCATTCCACGGTCAACGGTTTCGCGTCTGACCTTTACGTTATGCGCGTTGGGCTATCTGACCCATGGGCGCCATCATGACAAATACCGTCTGGGGCCGTCGGCCTTGGCGCTGGGCAATATCGCGGCGGCGGCTTTCGGTTTTGTGGAAACGGCAACGCCGATCATGCAAGCGCTGGCGGATCGCACCAGGACGTTGATTGGCGTGGCCATTCAGGACGACGGTCGGATGCTGGTGGTCAAGACCTGGCGGCCAAGCAACACACCGTCGATCTGGCTGAATGTCGGCTATCGCATGCCGGTTGTGTCGTCATCGACCGGCGCGGCATATCTGGGCGCGTTGAACCGCGATGAGCTGGCCAAACTGGTGGCGCAACAGCCCGCAGATGCGGCGGCACAGACCGAAGCCGCCTGGGCACGCGCGCAAGAGGCGCTGTTGACGCATGGCTATGCGATGGTCAGCGGCGAAGATCGGTTTTCCCAGTCGATCAATGCACTGGCCACGCCGTATCGCCCGTCCGAGTTCGGCGAACCGGTGGCGTTTCTCAGCGGTGCCCCCAGCGCGGATCTGTCCGACAGCCGCATTCGCGATACGGTCGGCCCGGCGCTGGTCGACGCCGTGCAGCAATTGCAGCGCGTGACCGGCCAGATCTATCCGGCCATCGTCAACAGCTGAGTGGTCAGCCCCGGACCGCCGGGCCAGCTGTGCGAAGGGGTTTTCGCCCGGTCCATCAACACATTGTCATCGCCCCAACCGGGTTTGCGACACGGATGCCTTGGTATCCGCCGCGCAGATCGGGTATCGACGCAGCAAGACTGTGAAAGGTGCTGTGATGCAGATGAACATGCCCATCCCTTTGGTGCGCGATCTGGTTCTGGTTGGCGGTGGCCACGCCCATGCGTTGGTGTTGCGCATGTGGGGGATGAAGCCGCTGGCGGGGACGCGCCTGACGCTGATCAACCCGGGGCCGACCGCGCCATATTCGGGCATGTTGCCGGGTCATATCGCCGGGCACTATGGGCGTGATGACCTGGACATTGACCTTGTGCAACTGGCCCGATTTGCCGGGGCCCGTCTGATCCTGGGACATGCGCAGGCGATCGACCCAGTCGCCAAGGTCGTTCGGGTCGAGGGCCACGGCGATGTGGCCTATGATGTCGCCTCGATTGACGTGGGAATTCATGCGCAAATGCCTGATATCGCAGGGTTTGATCTGCACGGGATCGGGGCCAAACCGCTGGACGAATATGCGCGCGCCTGGCGTGATTTTCTGGCCCGCGCGGCGGCGGGAAAGGTGGCCCCAGAGGTCGCCGTCATCGGCGGTGGCATCGCAGGGACCGAACTGTCGCTGGCCATGGCGCACGCCTTGCGCGCTGCGGGCTGTGCACCTGCCGCAACCAAGATCACGGTGGTCGAGTCAGGCCCCGAAATAACAACCCGAACCCGAGCCGCCCGCCGCCCTCTGATGGCCGCCATGCAGGCGTTGGGCGTCACCGTTGTGACCCAGGCCCGCGTTGCCCGGATCGAGGCCGACGCGGTCATTTTGCAAGACGGTCAACGCCTGGCCAGCCGGTTCACCCTGGGGGCCGCCGGGGCGTTTGCGCACCCTTGGGTGGCGGACAGTCCGCTGCCCGTGACGGATGACGGGTTCATCAAGGTCGACGCCCAGATGCGGGTCGCCCCGCATGACGATCTGTTCGCGGTCGGGGATTGCGCCCACATGAGCCATGCACCGCGCCCCAAGGCAGGGGTTTATGCGGTGCGCGCGGGGCCTGTGTTGTTTCACAATCTGCGCGCCAGTCTGACCCGCGCGCCTCTGCGGCCCTATCGACCGCAGGGGGATTACCTGAAATTGGTCTCACTGGGTGGCAAAACCGCCCTGGCCGAAAAATGGGGGATGAGCCTGGCCGCGCCCGTTTTGTGGCGCTGGAAAAACCGGATCGATCAGAAATTCATGCATATGTTTCGCGCGTTGCCGCAGATGCCCGCGCCAACGCTGCCGCGTGATCTGACCGACGGGGTGCGGGCCGAATTGGGCGCGGCGGCGCAGCCGCTGTGTGGCGGCTGTGGCTCAAAAGTCGGGGCGGGAACCTTGACGCAGGCGCTGTCAACGCTGCCAGCACCAACCCGGTCCGATGTGCTGTCCGGCCCCGGTGATGATGCGGCCGTGTTACAGACCGGCGGGCAGGTGCAGGTGATGACCACGGACCATCTGCGGGCCTTTACCGATGATCCCGCAATGATGGCGCGCATTGCCGCGGTTCATGCGCTGGGCGATGTCTGGGCGATGGGGGCGCAGCCACAGGCGGCGTTATTGTCGCTGACCTTGCCCCGGATGAGCGAGGCCTTGCAGGCCCGCACCCTGGCTGAAATCATGGCCGCCGCCGGGCAAGTTCTGCGCGCAGCGGGGGCCGAAATCGTCGGTGGCCATTCCACCATGGGGGCCGAGATGACGCTGGGCTTTACCCTGACGGGGCTTGTGCAGGGCAGGGCGCTCAGCAACGGCGGTGGCCAGCCTGGTGACGCGTTGATCCTGACACGTCCGATCGGGTCGGGCACCGTTCTGGCTGCCGAAATGCAGGGCAAGGCGCGGGGCGAAGATGTGGCGCATCTGTTGGCGCAGATGGCGCGGCCACAAGGCGACGCCGCTGCAATTCTGGCCGATCAGGCCCATGCGATGACCGATGTGACGGGCTTTGGCCTGGCCGGACATCTGATGGCAATTTGCCGCGCGTCTGGCGTGGCGGCACAGGTCGATGTGCAGGCGGTGCCGCTGTATCCGGGGGCGTTGGAGCTGGCCGAGGCCGGGCATCGGTCGACCTTGCATGCATCAAACCAATCCGCCGCCCCGGTGCAGGGCGCACAGAACGCACAGNNGGGCGCACGCGCCGCCTTGTTGCATGATCCGCAAACGGCGGGGGGCTTTTTGGCTGCCGTACCGTCGCAGGGGGCAAAGGATCTGGTTCAGGCCTTGCGGGATGGTGGGCATTGCGCCGCGATCATTGGCGCGCTTGAGGCCGGCCCGCCCGTGATCCGTTGCGTTTAAACTGTTTGTGACAGGATCTGCGTTGCGGCCTCTGACAAGGTGTCATCGCTCAGGTCCGGCAGGTTGATCGTCGTCGGCGCGGGCGCATCCTTGCGCGAAATCCGCCGGTAACGTGGGTCGTAATGCGTGGTGATCAGCTGAGCGGCAAGCGTCGCAAAGCCGCCTTCGGCCGCCAGTGCCTGCCAGGCGTCGACCTGTTTGTGACCGTGATACGGGACAAGCCGCGCCAGCACCGCGGTCAGCCGCGCAGGATCGCCGGTCATGTCGTCATAGGATGCAACCGTGTGGGCCGCCCGGGCCGCCAGGGGGGCGGTGAGATGCAGCCGCGGCGCCCGGATCATTTCCTGCCACAACATGGGTGGCAGGTTCAGACGCCCGATCTTGCTGCTTTCGGCTTCGACAAACACCGGGCGGTTGGGGTCCAGCCGCGTCATGTCCATCGCCACAAGGCTTTCGAACGCCTTTTGCGAGGGCTGTGTATCGCCAACCAGGCCAAACAGTGATCCGCGATGCTGCGCCATGGCCTCGAGGTCCAGGACCTGTGCGCCCTGTTGCGTCAGATGGTCCAACAGGCGCGTTTTGGCCGTGCCGGTCCCGCCGTCAATCAATGTGACCCGTCCGGCAAAGGGCGTTTCATACAGGGTTTGGAACACCAGACGGCGATAGGCTTGATAGCCGCCGTCGATCATATCGGCACGCCAGCCGATCTGGCCAAGGATCGTCGCAAATGACCCGGACCTTTGCCCGCCTCGCCAGCAATGCACCAGCGGGCGCCAGCCACCGGGGCGATCAGACAGCGGCCCTTCCAGGTGGTTGGCCACATTGCGCGCAACCAAGGCAGCACCGATCTTGCGGGCCAGGAACCGATCCTGTTGCACATAGATCGTGCCGACCCGGGCGCGTTCCTCATTGGACAGCGCGGGCAGGTTAATTGCGCCGGGAATGTGATCCTCGGCAAATTCCGCTGGTGATCGCACGTCGATGATTTCATCAAACGGCAGATCGTCAAGATCATGCAGAGAGGTCAGGGTCTGGGCCATGTCACGCCCTGTCGCATATAGGGCGGTGGATTGCCAGCCTTGGTGCTAGACGGCCCGCATGTTGTCCGGTGCATCGTCACGTAATTCCGCAGACCGGGCGTGGCCTTCCATGCCCTCCAACCGGCTGATCCGCGCGGTGGCGCGCGCCAGTGGGCCGCGTGCGGTGGCCGAGGTGGGTAGCACATGGTTTGGCCCCGACGCCTTGTCGCCGATTGCCACCGTCGTGTCGGCGCCCAGAAACAGCGATCCATAAGTGGTCAAACGGGACAGCCACCAATCGAGGCTCTCTGCCTGCACATGCAGATGCTCGGGCGCATATTGGTCGGCGACCTGTGCCATTTCCTCAGCCGTGTCACACAGGATGACCTCGGCCCGATCTGCCCGGGCCATCCGCGCGGCGTCGGCATTGGCTTGCGGCAGGCTGTTGGCCAACATGGGCGCGCGGGCCAGCACATGGTCTGCCAGAGCGCGGCTGGTGGTGACCAACCAGACGGGGCAGTCAGGCCCGTGTTCAGCCTGGCCGACAAGGTCCCAGGTCCCAGGTCCCAGGTGACGGTGACGGGGTCTGCCGTATGGTCGGCGATCACCAGGCTGTCGGTGGGTCCGGCGAACATGTCGATGCCCGCCTGGCCGAATAGGGCGCGCTTGGGCTCGGCGACATAGGCATTGCCGGGGCCGACCAGGATGTCGGCGGCGGGTTGGTCGAACAACCCGTTCGCCATGGCGGCAATCGCCTGAACGCCACCAAGGGTCAGGATCGTATCCGCCCCGGCCAGATCCATCGCGAAAGTGATCGCGTCGGGCAGGCCGCCGACGCGTGGGGGCGAGGCGGCGGTGATATGGCCAACCCCAGCGACCTTGGCGGTGGTGATGGTCATCAGCGCGCTGGCAACATGGCTATAGCGTCCGCCCGGCACGTAACACCCGGCGGCGGAAACCGGGATTTGGGACTGACCGGTCCAATGGCCCGGCAACAGTTCGACCGTGCAATCCTGCACGGTTGCCATCTGGGCCTGGGCGTAGCGGCGAATGTTGTCATGGGCAAAGCGAATGTCATCCTGCAATGCTTGCGGTACGCGGGCCACAGCAGCGGCGCGGGCGTCCTGCGACAGCACCATGTCGCCGCTCCAACCATCCAGACGACGGGCATAATCGCGCAGGTCGCTGTTTTCCTGTGCCGGGCGCTGAGGGGCCTGTTTCAGGTAGGTAATCGGCATGTTGGGGCATCCTTCGGGTGGCTGTTTGCAGGGTCATAGGGCCCGGCGGGGATGGTGCGCGCCGGGGCCAGATTGCCCAATATGTCGATGAACAGGCCCGTGTCGGGCGCGGCCAGATCAGGGCGTACAAAGGCATAGGCCAGGTTCTTGCCAACCCGTGGACCCCAGTCGCCTGAGGTCACGGTGCCCACCACCTGTCCGTCCAACATGACGGACGCGCCGGGGTGGGCGGGGGCATCGTCACGGCGGACCTCCAACGTGACCAACCTGCGGGTGGGCCCATTGGCCTTGCGGATCTCTAACGCGGTTTTTCCAATGAAATCGGGCTTGTCGGCAACGAACCGGACCAGCCCCGTCTCATAGGGGGCAAATTCGGTCAGAAGGTCGGATTTCCAATGCAGGTATCCCTTTTCAAGCCGCATCGACTCGATCGCACGGGCGCCAAACAGGCCCATGCCAAGTAGCGCCCCGGCCGCCCGCAACGCGGCCCAGGCGGCATGCGCCTGATGACTGGGGAGATGCAGCTCAAACGCCGTTTCGCCCGAAAAGCTGACCGCCATGATCACGGCAGGGGCGATGCCGATATAGGCCTCGCGCACTGACAACCAAGGGAACGCCTGCGCCGACCAATCATCGCGACTGACGGCCTGCATCGCCGCGCGCGCCTTGGGACCGGCGACCACCAGAATGGTGTGATCATCGGTCAGGTCACGGATCTGCACGTCCTCGTGGGCGCCAGATGCTGTTGCAACCAGTCCATGTCATGACGCTGCGCCGCCGCTGCCGCACCATACCAGACGCGCCCATCCGCCAGATTGGCAATCGTCGCCTCGCTTTTCACACAGCCCTGTTCGGTCAGGAAATAGGCCAGCCCGAGGCAGCCCGGCTTGCGGGGAATACGGCTACAGCTCATCCGATCCAGAAAGGCGTGTACGTCGCGGCCAGTCATTTCAAACCGGGTAAAGCCGTTCACTTCGGCCAGCCCCACGGCGGTTTGCACTGTGGCGACCTCGGCGGTGACCAGATCGCGCACGGCGGTGAAATGAAAGCTGTGTGGCTCGGTGAAATCCGGGGTGGGTTTGATGTAATCCACCCGTTTCCAGTCATTGACCACGGTAAACTCGCCACCCTCAGCCGCCAGCAAGGGCGTTAGCGGTGTCGTCTTGGCCGGGCGGTGTTCATGGGGGAAATGAAAGCGGAATTCGTTCTGGTAATCTTCGACAGCCTTCAGCGCGGTCAGCTCAACATTTGCATGATGGCCAAACCGGCGCGGATCAATGCACCAGCTGTCATGACAGGCCTCACCATGCACGATCATTTGCGCCAGCACCCAGCCATGGCCACCGCCTTCGCCCAGCCCCGCGCGCAAGCCGACGATGCAGAAGGCATTGCGCTTGCCGGGGATTGGCCCGACCAGCGGCGCGCCGCCGATCGTATAGGTGATCGGGCCGTTCACCACATTGCGAATGCCCGTTTCCATCAGGGCTGGCATGCGGGTAAACGCGTCCTCCAACACATCCGTCACACGGTCCAGATCATCGGGGCACAGCGCGTTCACGAATTTCGGGTCGATCCCATCCATCCCCCCAGGTCTTGTACGCCTGTTCATAGAACTCGACCAACAGCCCGTTCTTTGCCTGACGACAGTAATAGTCGCTGATCGCCCACCGCAGCAGCGGCATGCGGTGGGCGGCTTCGGCAATGGCCGGGATGTCTTCGGTCAGGAAATACTGGTGCTCTATCGAGTCGGCAGGGTGTTCAGCCCACATCATCGCGCCGACCTCATTCACCCGATAACCACCCGCGTTCACCGCGATTTCACAGGCGATATCGCCCTTGGTCGTGTGCACCGTCCAGTTGTCATCCTTATGCTGCGTCAGCCCGGTGACGGGCGTGTGGCGATAGACCTCGGCCCCGGCCAAACGGGCGCGGCGTGCCAGGGTCTGACACAGCTGCGCCGGGTCGATGTCGTCGTCTGACGGATCCCACAGCCCACCCAGAAGATTGTCGGTGGAAATCAGCGGATGACGCCGGGCGCATTCCTGCGCGTCGATTACTTCGAACGCGACCCCCATATCGCGCGCCATGGATGCAAAGTGGCGATATCCGTCCATTTGTGCGGGCGTGTTGGCCAAGCGAATGCCATCGTCGCTGTGGTGATATGTAACCGGATAATCCGGGTCCGCAGCCAGGGCCTGGTACAGCCGGATCGAATGGGATTTCAGCCCGACCATGGTCTGGGTCGTGCCGAAATTCGTCACCTGCGCGGCGCTGTGCCAGGTCGTGCCACTGGTCAGTTCGTCGCGTTCGACCAGCACGACATCGCGCCACCCTTCCTGTGTCAGGTGGTACAAAGCGGAACATCCCGCGATGCCGCCGCCGATGACGACAACCCTGGTCTGCGCTTTCATGGTGATCCCTTTACGCCAAGGCTCTACTCAGGAACATCCGGCGTATCCGTTCAACACCTACATCGTGATTTCGAAAAAAGCGAAAGAGGGATTCGAGCGATCAAACCGGTCCCCAAGGGTCCGCCATCAAGTGGAAACTGTCGCCCAGCCAGGGGTGGTCGGCCAGCACCGGGGCAACAAGGCGCGTGCGGATCAACTGGCGCAATTGCGTCGACACAAGCTGCGCCATGGGCTCTACGTGAACTTCGGTGGCAAACAGCGACAGGGTGCGGCCAAACCCACGATCCGGGAAAGGATACAGTGCGATCCGATCACGAAACCGCCTGGCGCGGGCAAAGCTGCTGGGCGTTGTAATGGCCCAGCCGTGCCCCTCGGCCCCCATGCCCATCAGGCTTTGGTTGCTGTCCAGTTCAAAGCGATTGGGCAGGGTGATGCGCAGCCGCCGCAGCTGTGCTTCGATCAGGCGGCCAATGATCTGTGTTTGGCTATAACGCAGAAAGGGCAGAGGGGCCTGGCCGGAC
>DFBF01000233.1 GCA_002367285.1 Rhodobacteraceae bacterium UBA3087
AGCCCGCCCAAACCGCGCATTCCCGCATTGTGCGGCAGGCGCCATTGCATGCATTGATAGGCCAGATCGGCCAGCGGATGGCCCAGCGTCGACAGCTCCCAATCCAGCAGGCCAATCACCTGCGGCGCATCAGGCGCGAACATCATGTTGTCCAGGCGGTAATCGCCATGGACCAGGGCGACCTGCCCGTCATCGGCGGGCATCCCCCCCTCAAGCCAGGCGATCAACGCATCCATCGCCGGGCGTGGTTGCAACGCCGAGGCGCGATATTGCGCCGTCCAGCGCTCTAACTGGCGGGCGAAATAGGTGCCGGGCTTGCCGTAATCTGCCAGCCCTGCACCTGCGACATCCACCGAATGCAGCGCCGCCAGGGTCGCGTTCATCGCGTCATAAATCGGGCCTCGGTCGTCCTTGCCCAGATCCGGCAGGGCCGGGTCCCAGAATATCCGGCCGTCCAGATACTCCATGACGAAAAACGCGCGGCCAATGGGCGACGCGTCATCCTCAGCCAAATGAAATACACGCGGAACAGCCACATCGGTGGGGGCCAGAGCCGCCATCACGCGGAACTCGCGTTCAACCGCATGGGCGGATTTCAACAGTTTTCCGGGCGGCTTAGCGCGCAAAACATACCGCCCACTGTCTGCCGTCACCAAATAGGTTGGGTTCGACTGCCCGGCTGCGAATTTTTCGCAAGAGGTAAACCCGCAGAACCCGCCCACATGGTCACCCAGATACGCGGCCAACGCGGCGGTTTCGATATTCAGTCCATTAATCATGGCGAAAGCGTAAATGACCCCGCGTCAAACACAACGTCCGATTGACAAGACCTCACGTCACTGTTTCGCTCGCCCCAACCGGAGGAGAAAGCTATGACCGACATGAACCTGGGCATGAGCGCGCGCGTGACGCCGCTGCATGGCGAAGTCGCCCGCATGGTGCGCGAAGACATCGCACCTTTGGACGCGGAATATCTGGCCGAGGTAAACGTCGGGGACCGCTGGCAATTCACCCCGCGACAGACCGAGATCCTTGAGGGGGCGAAGGCAAAAGCCAAGGCCGCCGGCTTGTGGAACTTCTGGTTGACCGATAGCGACAAAGGGCATGGGCTGAACACGGTCGAATATGCGTTTCTGGCCGAAGAAATGGGCAAGTCCCACATCGCCGCCGAGGTGTTCAACTGCAACGCCCCCGACACCGGCAACATGGAGGTGTTCGAACGCTATGGCACGCCCGCCATGAAGGACCAGTGGCTGAAACCGCTGCTCAATGGCGACATTCGCTCGGCCTATTTGATGACGGAACCTGACGTGGCGTCGTCAGACGCGACCAACATCGCCATGTCCTGTGTCCGTGATGGCGACGACTATGTGCTGAACGGCGAAAAATGGTGGGCCACCGGGGCGGGCGATCCGCGCTGCGCCGTCTATATCGTCATGGTGAAAACCGGCGGCGATGATGCGCCCAAACACCAACGTCATTCGATGATCGTGGTCGATGCCGCAACGCCGGGCATCGAAAAGCTGCGCGCAATGGAGGTTTACGGCCAGGATGACGCCCCCCACGGCCATATGCACCTCCGCTTTACCAATGTGCGCGTGCCGGTGAACAACATCCTGCTGGGTGAAGGGCGCGGCTTTGAAATCGCCCAGGGCCGCCTGGGGCCGGGACGCATTCACCATTGCATGCGCGCCATCGGCCAGGCTGAAAAAGCGCTTGAGGACATGTGCCGCCGCGCGCTGTCGCGCACAGCCTTTGGCAAACCGCTGGCCCAGTTGGGCGCAAACCATGACATCATCGCCGACGCCCGGATGGAGATCGAAATGGCCAGGCTTTTGTGTCTGAAAGCGGCCTGGATGATGGACCAGGGTGACGCGCGCGCCGCCGCCCCCTGGATCCATCAGATCAAGGTCGTGGCCCCCAATGTCGCGTTGAAAGTCACCGATGCAGCGGTCCAGATGTTTGGCGCGCAGGGCATTTCACAAGACACCGAACTGGCGCGCCAATGGGCCAACCTGCGCACGCTGCGCCTGGCCGACGGACCCGACGCGGTGCATCGCCGCCAGGTCGCGCGCACCGAATTGCGTCGCTATACGCAAGAGCGCCTCTGACGTGAAAACGCCCGCGGCAGGAAACACCCCAGCCGCGGGCGCCAATCAGGATCAAGCGTGCCGAAGGCACTCAATTTGGCAACGCGGCCTCAGACCGGCATGTTGTCAAACAGGTCGTCCGCATCGTCGTCGCCCAGATCGTCCATGAGTTTGGCGAAATCTTCGGGCACGGGCATGCCCATCGCCTCAAACTCGGCGATCTTCTCGCGCAACTGTTCCTGCAACACGTGCCGATCCGCAGGGCGTTTCGCAATTTCATCAAGAATAGACGCGATTGCGACTTTCATTTCTTCAAGGGCCATGGTGTTTTCTCCTCAGTGCCAGTCTAGCCGTGTTTCGCGGCACATTTGCGACAGAAGGGCGTATAGGGCACGACGGCAAGCCGATCCTCCGCGATCTCGTCGCCGCATTCCACACAAAAGCCGAACTCGCCTTCTTCCATGCGTGTTATCGCCGCCTTGATCTTGGCAATCTCCGCCTGAGCATCGGTGCCGCGACGCTCCAGAACTTCGTCGTTCTCACGTTCAACGGCCAGCTCTTCCCAGTCCTTCGACTGGTGGCTGTCCAGCTCCTTGTCGATCTCTTGCATCAGGGCTTTCAGCTCTGCCATGCGGGCTTCAAGCACGCCGCGATATTTGGCAACATCAGTCATGAATTCCCTCCTGTTCCTGACCTGAGTGTGCCCAATTTGCAGGGGGCGTGCTTTGATGCAGGTCAAGGAAATGGTCGGCTCAGCCGACCGGTTCGGGCAGATCGCCAATGGCCATGGGGGCAATATCCAGATCGGGCAAGTCACCGATCGGCGCGGGGTCAGCCCCCAGCCCCTCCAGTCCACCAAGGTCGCCAAGATCGGCCATCACACCCATATCCGCAGGATCGCCCAGCCCGCCCAAGGCACCCAAATCACCCAGACTGCCAAGCCCCCCGGCTTCACCAAGGCCCGCCATGGTGTTGTCATCTGCCATGCCACCAAGACTGCCCAGGGCCCCCGGATCGCCCACAGCGTCCAGCCCGCCATGGTTAGCAGCTGTGCCGGTCTCCATAACGCCCGGCACCATATTGGTGGCCCCCGGTGCCTCTGCATTCTCTTCGCTGATCCGCACGGCCCGGTGTCCACCGACCTGGCCCAGCCGCCCCAACGAAATCTCGCGCCCAGTCACGTCTTCCAGCCGCACATTCACCAGCGCCTCGCGGGGGACCGGAACCAACGCCCCGACGGTCAAAGCAGTCACCGCGGCCAAGGGCATCTCGCGACGATGCAGCACTGCGGTCATCTCGGCCTTGGTGTCCATCACGGCGTCGGCAAGGGTTTCGGTCCCGCCAGCGGTGTCGCCCCTGTCAACCCGCAAACGCGGGGGATCAAACGGAAAGACCAGCTGCATCGAGCCTTCTTTTGCGCCACTGCCAAGGTCCATTGTCAGGGTGAACTGACGATAGGGAATATCCTCCAGCGCCATGAGAACCGCGCGCGTATCCGACATCGGCATCGCATACCGAAAACCCGAAATCGCGGCAAGGATCGACAGCTCCGCCTCCTCCACCACCTCCTCGAACAGCTCGAGCATCCGGTCGATGAAATCGGCGGCCATGATCGCGTCTGTGCGCGTGGGCGCGCGCGGGGCGGCCGGGTTGGGCACGACACGCCCGGTGGTCTGGATTTCCACAAGGGCCGCAAGGGTCTGGGGATCGACAACGATCAGGCCATAACGTGAATTCGGCCCTTCGATCAGCACCAGAAGGGCATGTTCGGGCAGGCCTTCGACCAGGCTGTCAAGCACGACCCGCTGTTCCTGCACCCCGGCGGCAAGCGCCATCAGCGCGGCAACGTCTTCTGCGGCCTGCGCCACGGCCACACGCAGCGCCGTGGCCGCCGTCACGCGGCCAATCTCGGGCGGAGGTCGTCCAACCCCTGCTTTGCGCCGCATGGCGCTTACATCACGCTGATCGTCGCTCATCGTTTTTGCCACCTGGCCACAGTCATATTCCAGATGTCGCAGCACAAGGTTTACAAATGGTTGAAATCGCAGATCAACCCGCCGCCAAAGGGGCTTTTGGCAGGGTCACGCGGAAGGCCGCCCCGCCCTGGCCCGGCAGATAGGCGACTTTGCCGCCCAGTTTGTCCATGATCTCGCGACAGATCGCCAGCCCCAGCCCGGCGCCCCCCGCCTTGGCCTGATCAGACAGGCGCGAGAACTTTTCGAAGATCACCGCCTGGCTCTCAGGCGGAATGCCCGAGCCATTGTCGATGAAATCCACATGCAGCCGCTCGGCCCGCTTGGTGACAAAAATCTTCAGCCGCGGCGTGTCGGCATCACAGTATTTCGCCGCATTGGCAATCAGGTTGATGAACACCTGCGCCAGACGATCCGTGTCGGTGAAGATGTCGATATCTTCATGCACCGGGTTGCGGCGAATTTCGATCCCTGCGCCTTCACCCACCGAGGTCGTCGCCGCCACCGCGCGATCCAGAACGTCGCTCAGGTTGTCGGGCTGCGGGTGCAGGGTCACATGCCCGGCCTCAAGCACCGACAGGTCCAGAAGGTCGTCCAGCAACCGGGTCAGGCGCAGCGCCTCGTCATGGATAATCGAGCTGTATTTGCGCGCCGCGGCCTCGTCCATGCCCCCATCGCGCAGGATTTCGGAAAACGCCCGGATCGAGGTCATGGGCGTGCGCAATTCGTGGCTGATCTGACTGAGAAACGCGTCTTTCTGGATCGACAGCTGGGTCAGCTTCTTGTTCGCTTCGCCCAGTTGGCGGGCGGTGCGGCTCAGCTCTTCGGACTGCACTTCAAGCTGCGAGGAATATTCCAGCATCTGCTGGGTTTCATCGGCCACAGCCATCAGATCTTCGACCGAAACAGACGCGCCACCGACAATCTGGCCAACCATGGCATGGGCCGTCGCACCGCCCACCGACCCGGCCAATTCGCGTTCCAGTCGTTCAATGAAACCTGGTGTGGTATCAGGCAGATAGCTCTCTTTTCCTTGAGCCAATGCTTCGGCTTCGAACAGGGCCTGGGCCTCGCCCCCCCCCATGATGCGTTGTGCCATGATCATCAGATCCTCGGCCTGCGCGCGCCCGCGTGTCCAGCCGCGAGTCGCGCCGGAATGTTCGAACACATTGACGAATTGCGCGCCTTGCAACCGCTCCAACGGGTTGGGAAAGGACACCAGCGAAAAGATGAAAAACAGCGAGGTATTGACCACCATCGACCAAAACAGCGCATGCACCAGCGGGTCCATGCCTTCGATCCCGAACAGGGCTTGGGGGCGCAGCCACTCCAGCCCCCAGGGCCCATGCGCCATGATCTGATCCGAGATCACACCCTCGGGGCCAAAGCTGGGCAGAAACAGGCAATAGGCCCAGATCGCAAACCCGGCAATCAGCCCCGCAGCCGCCCCGTTGCGCGATGCGCCGCGCCAAAAGATGCCACCGACCAAGGCGGGCAACACCTGTGCCACACCGGAAAATGAGATCAGGCCAATCGCCGCCAGCGCCGCGCCCCCGCCCGAGTAGCGATAGTAGAGATAGCCCAGCAGCAACACGCCGCCGATCGACAGACGACGCGAGATCAGCAGCAGATACCGCACATCGCCCGACATGGACGCGCCATCGGATCGCAAGCTCAGCCAGATCGGCATGACGATGTGATTTGACACCATGGTCGACAGCGCAATCGCCGCAACGATCACCATCGAGGTGGCCGAACTGAACCCCCCTAGGAAGGACAGCATCGCCAGCCCGTCCTGATCAAAATGCAACGGAACCGTCAGCACGAACAGATCCGGGTTCGACCCCTTGGGCAGAATGTCCAGACCAACCACGGCAATGGGCACGACGAACAGGCTCATCAAAAACAGATACAGCGGAAAGGCCCACGAGGCCGTCGCCAGCTGCCGTTCATCGACGTTTTCCACCACCAGCACCTGGAACATGCGCGGCAGGGTCAAGAAGGCGGCGGCAGACAGAAAGGTCAGGCTGGCCCAACGGCCCCCGTTCATCTGCCAGTCGGAAATGGGGGATGCGTCGATGGTGCGGGCGATTTCGGTGGGACCACCTGCGACTCCCCAAACCACGAAAATGCCGACGGCCAACAGGGCGAGCAGCTTCACCACCGCCTCGACAGCGATGGCGGTGACCACCCCGTGGTGACGTTCGTTGGCGTCCAGGTTGCGGGTGCCAAACAGGATGGTGAACAGCGCAAGCCCCGCCGCAATCCACAGCGCGGTGGCGTTCAGGTCAAGCAGTTCGAACCCCTCTTGCCGGTCCGCGGCAAACACCGAGAAAGACAAGGTAACCGATTGTAGTTGCAGCGCAATATAGGGCGTCGTGCCGACCACAGCCAACAGGGTGACGATCACCCCCAACAGGTTCGACTTGCCATAGCGCGAGCTGATCAGGTCGGCGATTGAGGTAATCCGCTGCGCCCGCCCGATGCGCACCAGTTTGCGCAGCACCCACCACCAGCCGACCAGTACCAGTGTCGGACCCAGATAGATCGTGACGAATTCCAGCCCCGAGCGTGCCGCGTATCCGACCGCGCCATAAAACGTCCAGGCGGTGCAATAGATCGACAGCGACAGGGTATAGACCCAGGGCCCCCGCAGCCAGGCTGTGCCCGGCAGGCCTTCGCGCGCCCGTTTGTCAGCACCAAATGCGACCCCGAACAGGATCGCCACATAGGCCACGCAGACCAGAACCAGCGCGTTGAACCCGACCATCAGGGGCGCGTCTCTTTGGGGTCTGCGTCTGCTTCACTCTCACGCCGCGACAACGGGCGCGACAGGGTTGCGGTGACGACAATCAACCCGGCCCAGACGACAAAGACATAGATGCCGCCCCGGGCGGTCGTTGCGCCATCACCGCTGCCCGCAGCCAGAATCGGGATCAGGAACAGCATGGCCCCGATCACCGGCAACAGCCGCGCCGCATCCGCCACACGGCGGCGTCGATAGGTCTGGCGCGCCAGAAACAAAGGTTCGCGCGGTGGTGTCACGAGGTCGGCGATCCCGCCAGGTCGCGCACCGCCTCAAGCATTTCTGCGTTTGAGAAGGGTTTCGTCATAAAGCGTGATACGCCCAGACGATCCGCTAACTCACGATCCTTCTTTTGCCCTCGTGCGGTCAGCATCAGCACCGGCAGCGCCTGAGTGGCCTCATGGCCGCGCAGCTCCTGCAAGATGTCGAACCCTGACCTGCCCGGCAACATCACGTCCAGGATCAACACATCGGGCACCTGGCCCAACACGGCCTCGGCCGCAGTTTCCCCATTGGCATGCGTTGCCACCGACCAGCCATCCCGGTTCAGGATGAAACTGATTGCCTCAATGATATTCGGCTCATCTTCTATGACTAGAACCTGTTTGCCCATTTGTCCCTCCCCTGGACTAGGACCGCTCGCCCCTTTCGCCTGACTATCATCAATGCGGGGGCGCATGTCAAAACTCGAAATTGCGCGCCGGGTTTGCGTTGCATGCATCCGGGGCCTAATAAGCCCCATGTCCGATCGCAAGACCGCCATCCTTCGCGCCGCCCTGGCCACCTTCATCCGCTATGGTTTTCGCCGCAGCGCAATGGAGGATATCGCGGTCGAAGCAGGCATTTCGCGCCCTGCCCTGTATCAGTATTTCAAGGGCAAAACCGATGTGATCACCCATGTGATCGACCTGGTGATCGAAGACGCCTTCGCCTTGGCCGAGGCCAGCCTGGAGGGGAAAACCACGCCGCAAGACCGCGTTACGGCTTATCTGACCACCTATTTCAGCTTTTATCACCGGCTGCTGGTCAACAGCCCCCATGCAGATGAAATGACCGACCTAAAGGCAAAAATCGGCGGTGACCATCACGCGAGGGCACAGCGGCGGCTGATCAAACGGGTGAACGATCTGGCCCAGCGGGACGCCGATGATGATCTGGGTACAATCCTGGTCCATGGCGGTGAAGGGTTGAAATACCATGCTCCGGACGAGGCCACGCTGATCCGGCAACTTGGCAAACTCAGCCGCGCTCTGGTCTGAGAAGACACACACCCCCAAGTCCCCGCAGGCCCAAGTCNNGGGTGGGTGGGAGCTCACCCTGCGGGGGCTAGCCACTGCCTGCCAGAATGGTCGGCTCACGCCGTGCCCCACAGCCATCCCGCGGACAGACCCGGCAAGATCCGCCAACCGGCAAGGCCACGTCGCCCGGATCTTCCTCGGGCAGGATCAGCATCGTTGCTTCATAAATCGGGGGCACATCAAAACCAGCCCCCAGCGCCGGTTGTGAAATCGCCAGGCAGGTGAACCGGCGCGGCGTGCGCCCGGGCATTTCGACCCGGGTGCGGATCGGCTGCACCGGACGCGACAGGGCCTGATACAGCGGCCACAGCGGACAGCCCGCGCCGAAACGGGACACCGGAAACCCATCAATCGGCTTGTGAAAGCTCAGCGCACCCGACCCGTCGCAGGTCACCAGACCGCAGGCTGGTCCGTCCGGCAGCGCCGCAACCCGGCGCAACACGGCGGCGATATCCACCTGGAATTGCGCCGCCACGGCGCCGGGGTCGCCGGTCTGCGCCCAGGCGGCGGCAAAGGGGGCGGTCGGCATGGCGCGCGCATCGGCCTGATACCGGGTCAGGGCCTGCACCGCCATCTCGCGCGCCGCCGCCGAGTGCAATGCCTGCGCCCCTTCGGCCATGGTGGCGGGATCCCCCGCGTCCTGCTCCAGAACCGGAATGTGAAAGCCAAGCGCTTCGAGAAAGCCCGCGACCTCCTCCTGCGGGGAAATCGGTGTCGTTTCGATCCCGGTGTCGGCTTCAAGATAATCGACAAGCCCCTGCGCCGACTCGGTCAGGCGCGCGCTGTCTTCACCCACATTGCGCAGAAACCGTGCCTGCCAGTCGGGATCGATATCCGTGGTATCGGTCAGGATCGAGGCGGCAGAGCGGATCGCCGTCACCGTCGACAGGACCTCGTGCAGCGACGCCGCCAGGTGCGGGTCGTGGGCCAGACGGTCTGACAGGGCCTCGACCAAGCGCTCCAGTTCTTCGATGCGCGC